>JAFOML010000065.1 GCA_017425345.1 Eubacterium sp.
CGGGCTGTTGCTCTTTTTTGAGAACAGTCCGATTATGAATAGCGGGTTAAATAAGGGGCCAGAGGTGGAGGAGATATCAGAAATGTCTAAGACAAAGAAAATAGTTATCGGAGTTCTAATAGCGATCGTTGTCGTTATCATTGCTGCTCTTGTGGCAATCTTCAAGTTCGATGTGTTCGGTATGTTCACGTCAGAGTATAAGCTCGACTACGATAAGTATGTCACAGTTGGTGAATACAAGGGTCTGGAGTACGATAAGGTCAAGGTTTCCGTCTCTAATGCAGAGGTCAAGACGGAGATCGATAACCGTGTCAAGGCGGCATCCACGACAGAGACCGTCAAGAAGGGCACGGTCAAGGATGGAGATACCATCAGCGTCAATTATGTCGGTAAGATCGACGGAAAAGAGTTCGACGGAGGCAGCGCTGAGAATTCCAGCATTACCATCGGAACAACTTCCATGATCGACGGATTTACAGATGGTCTGATCGGCGCTAAGGTCGGTGATACCGTAACACTGAATCTGAAGTTCCCGGATGACTATCAGGCTAAAGATGTGGCAGGAAAGGACGTTGTCTTTGAGGTAACGATCAATTCCAAGCAGATCACCAAGACACCGAAGTATGACGAGGACTTCATCAAGAATAATACGGATTACGACAGCAAGGATGCTTTTGAGAAGGCTGTTAAGAAGGAATTGCTGAAGAACAAGAAGGATGAGGCGGAGTCCCAGGTCAAGAATACACTGTGGAACACCGTCATCGAGAAGTCCAAGGTTACCAAGTATCCGGAAAAGCAGCTCGAGTATGAGAGACAGCAGCTCATCAGCCGTTATAAGGAGACCGCATCCAGCTACGGCGTAGAGTGGGAAGAGTTCCTGTCCTCTTACATGGGAATGGATAAGAAGGAATTCAGAAAGCAGGTCAAGAAGTATGCGAAGACCGTCGTTAAGCAGAAGCTCGTCATGTACTCGATCGCTAAGAAAGAGGGCCTGAAGGTCAGCAAGAACGAGTATAAGGACTATCTGGCAGATCTGCTCAAGAACGCCGGATTCACGGAGGAGGCCTTCCAGCAGCAGTACGGCGAGTCCATCGAGGACTATGCAGAAGAGAACGATTTCAAGACCAACCTGCTCATGGATAAGGTTCTGGATAAGGTCATGGAATACGGAAAAGCGAAATAAAGATTTTGTATCAGAAGGGGCTGTCCTGACGGGCAGTCCTTTTTTAGTATACAAATGAAAAATCATAGAATTTACACAAGATATGTAGTATGATAATAGTGTATGGGTCGAAATATGGAAAAAGGGAACCCAGGGAGGAAAGAAAATGAAATGTCCGTATTGTGATTATCAGGATACCAAGGTGATCGATTCCAGACCGACAGAGGATGGACATGCGATCCGTCGCCGCAGAGGGTGTGAACGCTGCGGAAAGAGATTTACGACCTATGAGAAGGTCGAGGAATCGGTGACAATGATCATCAAGAAAGATGGCAGAAGAGAGCCATTCGACCGCAACAAGGTCGCAAGTGGTATTTTGAAGGCATGCGAGAAGCGTCCGGTCTCGATGGATCAGATCGATAAGATCACCGGGGATATTGAGCGTGGTCTGAACAATCTGATGGAGAAGGAAGTGCGCAGCGATTTTATCGGTGAGCTGGTCATGGATGAGCTGAAAAAGGTGGATGAGGTCGCGTATGTGCGTTTTGCGTCTGTTTACCGTCAGTTTACGGATGTGAACACCTTCATCAAGGAGATCGAGAAGCTGGTAGGGAATCAGGGAGAACTGCATTTAGGAGATAAGAATGAGTGAATGTATCAGAGTAGCGATCGACGGGCCGAGCGGAGCCGGAAAGAGCACGATCGCCAAACAGGTCGCTAAAAAGCTTGGAATGGAATACGTGGATACCGGCGCGATGTACCGCGCGGTTGGATATAAGATGCTGCAGGAAAAGGTGGATGCCGAGGATATGGACGCGGTAAGCCGCGTGCTCGCGTCGACAGACATCGACCTTAAGGAAGGCGCCATCTATCTGGATGGGAAGGATATCAGCGGGGAGATTCGTACGCCGGAGATTTCGAAGGCCGCGTCGGTGTTCTCCGCGCTGCCGCCGGTGCGCGCCAAGCTGGTCGAACTCCAGCGTGCAATCGGACATACCAAGAGCGTGATCATGGACGGACGGGATATCGGAACCAACGTGTTCCCGGATGCGCAGTTCAAGTTTTTCCTGACGGCTTCCGCGGAGGAGCGCGCGCGCAGACGCTGCAAGGAGCTTCTGGAGAAGGGAGAGGATGTCACCTTTGAAGAAGTTCTGAAAGATATCGAAGCGAGAGACTATTCGGATATGCACCGCGAGCTGAACCCGCTCATGCAGGCAGAGGACGCGATTCTGGTGGATTCTACCCACATGACGATCGAGGAGGTCGTCGAAACGATTTATCAGCAGGTTGCCTGCTGAGTCTTGAAGCAGTCCTGGAATGATGGTATAATCGAAGTTTGTCAGAAGGTGCCGCCTGGAGAGATGCGGACCGGGGTATAGAAGAGTCAGGCAGAGATGGAGGATCTATGCTGATCAAGTCACTGCCTAAGGAAGAACGGCCGCTGGAGAAGGCGGTCAGTCGTGGAATCGGAGCTCTTTCCAATACGGAGCTCCTGGGAATCATCATTCATACGGGAACCAGGAACAGCTCTGCGCTGCATCTGGCAGAGGATCTTCTGGGGAGGATCGGCGGGTTAGCTGCGCTGGGTTCCGTAACGATGGAAGAGTTAACAGAGATCAGCGGGATCGGGCAGGCCAAGGCCTGTACGGTCCTTGCCGCTGTGGAACTGGGCAAGCGGATCGCCGGCAGCGCGCCTGCTGCGCGGCCCCGCATAAACGGCCCGGGCGATGTGGCGGAAATGCTGATGGAGACGCTGCGCTATGAACGGAAGGAACACTTTATCGCCGTTCTGCTGAACGCGCGCAGCGAGGTGATCACCGTCGATTATGTTTCTCTCGGAGAGCTGGACAGCACGATCGTGCATCCGAGAGAGGTGTTTCTGAAGGCCGTCCGTAAGAGCGCGGCCTACGTGATCCTGGTGCACAATCATCCGAGCGGGGATCCGGAGCCGAGCGATGAGGACATCTGTACCACAGAGCGTCTTCGGAAGTGCGGCGAGCTGATGGGGATCCGCGTGCTGGATCACATCGTGATCGGCGATGGAAGGTATACGAGTTTAAAAGATCTGAATCTTATAGAATAGATATTCCGGAGGGAAGAATGTTTGGTATTGCAACGAAGGATATGGGCATCGATCTGGGTACCGCGAATACCCTGATCTATATAAAGGACAGCGGCATCGTTCTGAACGAGCCCTCTGTCATCGCAGTGGAGAACCGCAGCGGAAAGACTCTTGCAGTAGGTCTTTCTGCCAAGAATATGATCGGCAAGGCGCCGTCTACGATCTCCGTGGTCAGACCGCTTCGGGAGGGCGTGATCTCGGACTTTGACCGTACGGCGGATATGCTGAAGGTCTTTATTCAGAAAGCGGTTTCCGCGAATAAGGTCCGTAATTTCCGCGTCGTTGTCGGCGTGCCGAGCGGCGTTACAGAAGTTGAGAAGAGAGCCGTTGAGGAAGTGGTCCGGCAGATGGGCGCTTCGGAGGTTTTCGTGCTTGAAGAGCCGATGGCCGCGGCGATCGGCGCAGGACTGGATGTAGACAGCTCTGACGCCTGCATGATCGCGGATATCGGTGGAGGCACCAGCGACGTGGCGATCATCGCCCTCGGCGGTATCGTTGCATCCACATCCATCCGCTACGCGGGAGATAAATTCAACGAGGAGATCATTCAGTACATGCGCAAGCGCCATGCACTGATGATCGGAGAACGGACTGCGGAAAAGCTGAAGATCGAGGTCGGATGCGCCAGTATGGATCTGGATGAGAACGGGGAGGAGATTATCCTCACGACCAGAGCAAGCGGCAGAGATATCATCACTGGTCTGCCTAAGACGATCGAGATCACGAACCGTGACATGATGCTGGCTCTGCAGGAGTCCGTGGATATCGTCGTGGATGCAGTCAAATCCACGATCGAGAAGGCTCCGCCAGAGGTCGCTGCCGATATCGCGGAGAACGGCATGATGATCTCCGGAGGAGGCGGTCTGATCCGCAATCTGGATAAGCTCATTCAGAAGCGGACCGGCCTGAACGTGCAGACGGCAGAGAACGCTTTCGAGGCGGTCGCGGCCGGCACCGGCATGAGTCTGAACGATATCGAGAAGCTGAAGGTCTATGCGACCAGCTTCCACAGAGGATAATAATCGATGAGATGGATCGGAGAACATAAGCTGATTACGTTTCTGGTTCTGGTCATCGTATTTGCAGTTTCTTTCCTGATCTATGCGGCTGTGACGAGCGGCGGAGCAGGTGCTGCCGGCGGAACCGTGATCGGCCGGATCACTCAGCCAGTCATGCAGGCGGCGGAGAACGTTTCGGAGGGCGTTACCGGCATCTTCGAGTATCGTTCTCTGAAGAAAGAAAATGAGAAACTCAAGGAAGAGAACCAGAAGCTGCAGCAGCAGATCGCAGATCTGACATTCTCGGAGGAACAGCTCAAGCAGCTGGAGGAACTCTCCGAGGTGTTGCAATATAAAGGAAAAGGAAAGAAGCAGAAGCTTGTTTCGGCGGATGTCACCGCGATGGACGGTACGAACTGGATGAACGTCTTCACGATCAATGTGGGATCGGAAGAGGGCGTGCAGAAAGGGGATGTCGTCGTAGCGGCAGGCGGTCTCGTCGGGCGCGTCCGCTCATGCGGTCGCGGCTGGTCCAAGGTCGCATCCATTATCGACACCTCCAGCCAGATCAGCTTCAGCGTATCCGGAAATTCCAACATTCTTGGCCTGATTACAGAGCCGGATAACGGGGAATTGAAGGGCTATACGCTGGATGCCGCTTCTGCAATCGAAGACGGCGACACGATCGTGACGTCCGGAATGGGGGAATACCCGCAGGGCATCGAGATCGGAAAGGTCACCCAGGTCAAGTATGACAGCAATGCTCAGCTGCAGCGCATTGTCGTACGTCCTTCGGTGGACTTCCGCTCTCTGCAGAAAGTGTCGGTGCTGGAATGAATGGCAGAGTAACAGGATTTCTGGCGTTTCTCGCAGCATTTCTGCTGCAGTACGGTCTCAGGTTCTTTCTGCCGGCAGGGGTGCCGGTTCCGGCGCTGGTTCTGTTTCTGACCGCCGCGCTGGTCTATCTGTACCAGGACAGCCTGCTCTGGATGATCTACGGAGCGGTGTTCATCTTCGCTTCGGACCTGCTCACAGGACTCTGGCCCGGGGCAGGGCTCCTCGCAGTGATCTGCGTAGAGCTTCTGACGCTGGCGTTCCGGTACTTTTTCAATGTTGAGAATCTGATGAATACGATTTTGTACGCGTGCCTCGTGCCGCCGGTATACATGTCGGTCCTCTGGCTCATCGTAACCCTGTGCGGGAGCACGTACAGCTACACCTACATGATCGGCTCCTGGCCGTTCCAGATCGTGTACAGCGCGATCTGCATCACCCTGATCTGGAGAGTCATGCTCCGGAGGGTCGTACCACATAGGCAGGACAGGTATTTTTCATGAAGATAAACCGTGGAAAGGGCGTTTACAGTTACCGGTATTACATGATCATAGGCCTGATCCTCATTCTGATGGGGATTCTGGTCGCGCGGATATTTGTGCTGACCATCCTCGAGCATGAGAGCTGGCTGGCCCAGGCGAAGGAACAGAGCGTCAAGACGATCTACACCTCTGCGCCGCGCGGTAATATCTACGACTGCAACGGTAAGATCATCGCCACGAACAAACAGATCTTTACTGTGACCTTCAATTCCAGTGGACTCACGACGGAGCAGATCAACGATTCCTGCCTCCGGCTGATGGAACTGCTGATTCGGAATGGGGATTCCTATACGGATAACTTTCCGATCCGGATCAAGAAGGGAAAATTTTACTATACTTACGATAAAAGCATTCAGAAGTGGCTGACCAAGATGAAGCTGCCGGAGGATCTCTCCGCCGGAAATGCGCTGTCAGTCCTCCGGAAACGCTATAAGATCTCGGAAAGCAAGAGCCGCTATGAGGCGATGGAGGAGCTCGAGGATAAGTATCATCTCGATATTCCGATCAACGTCCGGGAGATGCGGTATACCTACGATATCGAGAAAGAGCAGTTTATTGCGAAATGGGGCTTCTATGACCTGGATACCGAGAACGGTTTTACAGCGGAGAAGTGCTTTAACGCGCTTCGGGAGCAGTACAGCATTTCGCCGGATCTGAGCGACCGCAAGGTCCGCCGGATCTTCGTCATCCGAAATGAGATCGCGACGAACGGCTATACGCGCTATCAGCCGATCACCATCGCCAAGAACGTCTCGAATGAGACGATCGCCAAGGTGGAGGAGATGGAGATCCCGGGCGCTTCCATTGCATCGCAGTACAAGCGCTATTATCCGAACAAGAACGCCGCATGCCACATCATCGGCTATATGGGAAGCATTTCAGAGGATTCCGCTCCCTACTATGTCGACGAGCTGGGGTATAATTCGACGGATCTGATCGGGATCGACGGGATCGAGTATTCCTTTGAGAAGCAGCTGCACGGCAGGGACGGCGTCCGCAAGATCCAGGTCAACAGCTCCGGCGAGTATGTGGATACGATCGAGGAG
Source organism: Eubacterium sp. (assembly GCA_017425345.1). Next base: position 6,705 of record JAFOML010000065.1, read on the forward strand.
ACCGACCCGAAGAAGGGGAAGGACGTGTTCCTGAGCCTGGACCTTTCGCTGCAGGAGACTGCGGAGAAAGCGCTCCGGGATCAGATCGCGAAGGTCGGAGGAAAATGCCAGTCCGGCGCTACGGTCGCCATCGATGTGAAGACCGGAAATGTGCTGGCAATGGCGAGCTATCCGACATACGACCCGAATATCTTCTCGGGCGGCATCACGGAGAAGGCCTGGCAGTCGGTGCAGGCGAAGAATCCGAGGGATCCGCTCTCACCGACGCCGCTGTACAACAATGCGACGAAGACTGCGGTAGCCCCGGGATCGACGTTCAAGCCCTGCTCGGCGATGACGGCACTGGAGTGCGGGCTTGACCCGGAGCAGTTTATATATGACAAAGGCTACATCACCATGGGCGGCCACACCTGGGCATGCTCCAACTGGAATGATGGATACGGAACGCATGGAAGTGAGAATCTGGAGGCCGGAATCGGAAATTCCTGCAACTTCTACTTCTACTGTATCGCGACCGGAAAGGACTGGAACACCGGTGCGAGCCTGGGTTACGATAAGAAGATTACGGTAGACTCCATGCTTAAGATGGCGAAGAAGTTCGGACTCGGTCAGGAGACCGGGATCGAGCTGGATGAGTCCATCGTGCCGCTGGCTTCTGCGGAGCGGAAGCGGGCCGGCTACAAGCTTTCCGCATGGAACTACATGTATGATAACGCGCACGCGTACTTCCCGGCCAAGATCGCGGATGACTATTCCAAGCTTTCGGAACAGCTCAGCCTGATCGCCGGCTGGATCGATGAGAATCCGTCGTATGATGAGATTCTCGACCGGCTTCTGAAACAGACGGATGTGAAGGAGGACTACGCGGCAGAACTCGCCAACATGCTGAAGTACAGCTACTTCAACCAGGCGAAGTGGAACATCGCAGACCAGTTTAACATCTGTATCGGACAGGGCGATAACGCCTACACACCGCTGCAGATGGCGAACTACATCGCGACGATTGGAAACGGCGGAGTGTGGAACCGCGTCAGCATCGTCTCGGGTGTGGAAGGGGAAGGTCTGATCGACAAGAGCGGAGACCGCAGAAAGATCAAGCTGAAGTCCTCCACGATTCCGAATGTCATCAAGGGCATGAAGCGCGTAACGACGGCCGGAACACTGGCAGGCGTATTCAATGATCTCGGCGTCGAAGTCGCAGGCAAGACCGGAACTGCGGAGAACCAGGGTATTCCGCAGCCGGCGAGCGAAGTGAACTATATAAAGGAACACCTCGCAAGCCTCAACGCCTCTGCCGGCACCCAGGTAACCTGGGAGCAGGTGGAAAAGACGATGAAGAAGCTGATGAAGGAAAGCAACGACCGGTATCCGACCAAGGATGATACCGTGGATGAGGCTTTGAAAAAGGCCAGCAATTATAAAGTCACGCAGGGAATGATCGACGCGGACAAGGGCGAGTACGATTACTATTCCTGGACCGTTACGATGGCGCCGGCAGATGAACCCCGGATCGCGGTCGCGACGCTTCTGATCCAGGGAGGCTATTCGAGCAACGCTGCGCCGGTCAATAAGACGATCATGGGGAAGTATCTGAAGCTTTACAGCCAGAGCGCGGGAGAGACGGCAGATACGGATCAGAATGGTGAGAACCAGCTGAATTAGAGGAGATTAGTATGAGCAAGGTGTATTTTGTAGCATCCGGAAAAGGCGGAACAGGAAAAACGATGTTTGCCTGTAATCTAGGTGCTTCTTATGCCCAGAAGGGCCACCGTGTTGTGATCGTTGACATGGATATGGGGCAGAGAAATCTGGATCTCTACATGGGACTGGAGAATAACATCGTATTTGATGTCTATGATGTGATGACTGGCGTCTGCCCGATCCGGCAGGCGCTCGTCAAGGACCGCCGCTTTGATGCGCTGTACATGATCGGCGCTTCTCCGGTGCGGGACCGCGGCGATCTGACGCCGCTTCACGTGCAGGTTCTGTGCGAGAGACTTCGTGAAGAGTTCGACTACATCATCATCGACGCGCCTTCAGGCATCGATGATTCCATGGTCCTGGCCGCCGCGGGCGCGGATGCTGCCATCATCGTGACGACACCGGAATACGCGGCGCTCCGCGATGCGGACATGCTCGACAGCGAGCTGATCAAACTCGGCATCTATAACCGCTATCTGGTCATCAACAAGCTGCGCGCAGAACTGATGAATGCCGGGATCCTGCCGAAGCTGCGCGACATCGTCCAGATGATGCGTCCCAAGCTGATCGGCGTCATCCAGTACGACGATAACATTAACATCTCCACCAACGTAGGCGTGCCGATCGTTCTGAAGCAGGGCACCTACATCAACAGCAACTTCTCGAACATCATGGACCGCCTGATCGAAGATGAAGAACGGCTGGATCAGCTGGCAGAGAGAGCTTAGGCGTATATGCAGACAGCAGACAGGGTTCGTCCCAAGGGACGGATCCTGTTTTTCGTTAAGAAAAAAGCGGTTCCGGGAAGGGACCCGCGGTTTGGTTCAGAAATTGATGACTTTGCTCCTGATCCCGACATCCAGGATCAGCCCGAGCGCCATCATGTTGCCGAGGATCGAAGTACCGCCGTAGCTCAGGAAGGGCAGGGTGATACCGGTGACCGGCATGAGGCCCATGGTCATCGCGATGTTTTCGAAGATCTGGAAGATGAACATGCCGATGAAGCCGACGCAGATCAGCGCGCCGTAGAGATCCATGGCGTTAAAGGCGATGCGCATGAAGCGGATCAGAAGGACCGTGAACAGGCCGATGACGCAGAGACCGCCGATCAGGCCGAGTTCCTCCGCGATGACGGAGAAGATGAAGTCGGACTTCATGACGGGGATAAAATCCAGCGCCTTCTGCGTGCCCTGGAACAGGCCCTGGCCGGTGAGACCGCCGGAGCCGATCGCGATCTTGGACTCCCAGACCTGATAGTTGCCGCCCAGACTGAGGTTGTCCGGGTGAAGGAAAGCAGCGATACGCTCCTTCTGGTAGTCTGCCATCATCATGTACATCGGCGGAATGCAGGCGCAGGCAAGAGCGAGAAACTTGAGAAACGCGCTCATGCTGATGCCGGCGAAGAAGATCATCGCGAGCCACATGACGGCGAATACGAGGGCGCTGCCGAAGTCCTCCTTTAATACGATGAGGATGATCGGGCCGGCTACTACCGCGCAGCGGATCAGAGCCCAGAAGTTGTAGAGGTCGTCACGGTGCTTGTCCAGGTATTCGGCCATGATGAGGACGAACAGGACTTTTACGATCTCCGAAGGCTGCACCGTCGTGATGCCCAGGTCGATCCAGGCGCGGGAACCGTACTGTTCGATGCCGAGGCCCGGAATATAAACGGACAATAAAAGTAGGAGCGCAAGTGCGTAAAGAAGCTTGCCCATGCCCTTAAAGATCGTGTAGTCGATATAGAGAATGATCACCACCATGATGAGGCCCAGCAGGTAGGCGCCTGTCTGGACGATCGTGTCGCGCGTCCAGAAAGAGCCGGAGGCGATCTGTGTGCTGCCGATCATGAGAATGCTGAGGACCGCCAGTGTGGCGACCACGGCCAGCGCTAATTTATCTATGCTTTTTAACAGGTCAAAAAAATAACTCATCCAAATAATATCCCTTTCGTCTTGACATCCCGTCAACACAGCAATTATAATATATTCGATATTAGGATATCAAGGCGAATTATACGTAGTACAATTTTTTTGATTATGTGAAGGGTCGTTGGACAGCAGATAAGCGTGTCCAAATGGGGATCCTAAATTACAGGTGATGCTCCGGAACCGGTATTTTCAGGCTGTAGAGCGTCCCTATATAACCATAGATAAAAATTGAAGAGGAAAGAAGAACGTGCTTGTTCGTTTTTTTGAGTACGTATATTTCCAGGTAAACGCACTGATTGATTCGCTGCGGCCGCCCTTATTTTGATGCGGCTGATTCTGAATATCATCAGTGTTTTCTATTATTAGGCATTAATTAAAGAGAGGAGTTATGACATGGGCGCATTAGCCGTGTTAGCGTATGTCATCGTCGGTGTCATCTGTGCGGTTGTAGGTATCCTGATCGGATACATCATCCGCAAGAATGGCGCAGAGAAAACGATCGGCAGTGCTGAACAGAAGGCAAAGAACCTGATTCTCGATGCAGAGAACCAGTCACAGACAATTAAAAGAGAGATCACGTTAGAGGCCAAGGAAGACGCGCAGAAGCTCAAGAACAGCGTCGAGAAGGAGATTCGTGAACGCAGATCGGAGATTCAGCGTCAGGAGAGACGTCTGAGCCAGAAGGAAGACAGTATCGACCGCAAGCTTGACGGGATCGAGAAGAAAGAGGAGAAAATCAATCAGCACGAGAAGGAGATCCTCCGCAAGAAAGAGGAGATCAATAAGGTGCTGGATCGGCATATTGCTGAACTGGAGAAGATTTCCGGGCTGACAGCGGATGAAGCTAAGGCTTTGTTACTCGAGGAGATCGAGAAGGACTGCCGTCATGAGGCTTCCGCTATGATCAAGGATATCGAGACCAAGGCCAAGGAAGAGGCAGACCGCAATGCCAAGCAGATCATCGTCGGCGCGATTCAGAGATGCGCGGCGGATCACGTTGCAGAGACGACGCTGTCCGTCGTGAACCTGCCGAACGACGATATGAAGGGCCGCATCATCGGTCGTGAAGGACGTAATATCCGCGCGATTGAGACCCTTACCGGCGTCGATCTGATAATCGACGACACACCGGAGGCAGTCATCGTATCCGGATTTGATCCGGTCAGAAGAGAGGTTGCGAGAATCGCGCTGGAGAAGCTGATCGTCGACGGCCGTATCCATCCGGCTAAGATCGAGGAGATGGTTGAGAAGGCGCAGAGAGAGGTCAACCACACTATCAAGGCAGAGGGAGAACAGGCCACATTCGAGACCGGTATCCACAATCTGCATCCGGAGCTCGTCAAGCTCCTCGGCAGACTGCACTTCCGTACCTCCTACGGACAGAACGTGCTGAAGCACTCCGTCGAGGTCAGCCATCTGGCAGGCCTGATGGCAGGAGAGCTCGGACTTGATGTCAAGCTGGCCAAGAGAGCAGGTCTTCTGCATGATATCGGAAAAGCGCTGGATCACGAGTACGAGGGAACCCACGTCGATATCGGTATCCAGATCCTGAAGAAGTACAAGGAATCCGAGGCGGTCATCAACGGCATGGCAGCGCATCACGGCGACTACGAGCCGAAGAGTCTCGAGGCGGTGCTGATCGCGGCGGCAGATGCGCTTTCCGCAGCTCGTCCGGGCGCTCGCAGAGAGACCCTGGACGTTTACATCAAGCGTCTTGAGAAGCTGGAAGAGCTGGCTAACACCACGCCGGGCGTTGAGAAGTCCTACGCGATCCAGGCAGGCCGTGAGATCCGCATCATCGCTAAGCCGGATGAGGTCAAGGATGATGAGATCGCGCTGCTCGCAAGGGATATCTCCAAGCGGATCGAATCCGAGCTGGAGTATCCGGGCCAGATCAAGGTCAATGTCGTCCGCGAGACCCGCGCGATCGATTACGCCAAATAGAGTACCCGCAGAGCCGGCATGCCGCATAGGCTGCCGGCCTTTTTCTGAAGGAATGAGATTATGATATATCTGGATAACAGTTCTACGACCCGTCAGGCGGATGAGGTCACGGAGAGCATGCTGCGCGCGATGCGCGAGGATTTCGGCAATCCTTCCTCGCTGCATCAGCTCGGCCTCGACGCGGAGAACATGGTCACCGAAGCGAGAAAGGAGATCGCGGCTGCCTTCGGCGCGAGCCCGGAAGAGATTGTCTTCAACTCCGGCGGCACGGAAGGGGATAATACGGTCCTTCAAGGCGCTGCCTATGCCGGCAGGCGCACAGGGAACCGCATCATCACCACGAAGGTCGAACACCCCGCCGTCCTCGAGAGCTGCGAGCGTCTCGCGCGCGAGGGATTCGAGATCGTGTATCTTAATGTAGATGATAGGTGCATGCCGGATCTGAATGAGCTTAGGGATGCGATCAATGAGGAGACCCTTCTCGTCTCCATGATGGCAGTCAACAACGAGGTAGGGACGATCCTCCCGATCCGGGAAGCAGCGGAGATCGCGCATGAGCATAAGGTCTGGTTCCATACAGACGCTGTTCAGGCCCTCGGAAAGATCCCCCTGCAGCACACAGGCGCAGACATGATTACGGTCAGCGGACATAAGATCCATGGGCCGAAGGGAATCGGCGCCGTCTATGTCAGAAAAGGCGTCCGCGTGCTTCCGCTCATCGTCGGCGGAGGGCAGGAGAAAGCCCAGCGGTCCGGCACTGAAAACGTACCGGGCATCGTCGGACTCGGCAGAGCCGCAGCGCTGATGCAGGAGGAGCTCGCCGAATGCACGCGCATGCGCGAGGCGTATCAGAAGGATCCCGGGGCTAAGCTTACCGGCATGACTGCTGTGAGGCAGTACCTGCTTGCCGGACTCAAGGATCAGATCAAGGATATCCGCGTCAACAGTCCAGAGAGCCCCGCAGAGAGCGCGGCAAGTGTGCTGAACATCAGCTTCCTCGGCACGAGAGGCGAAGTGATCCTGCACACACTGGAAGCAGACGGAATCTATGTTTCGACCGGTTCCGCGTGCTCTGCGCATAAGAAGGGCAGAAGCCACGTGCTCACCGCGATGGGATTGTCCGACCGGGAGATCGAAGGCGCGGTGCGCTTCAGCCTTTCCCGCTATAATACGATCGAAGAGATGGATGTGGTCATCGACCGCACTGCGCAGGCCGTCAGGCGGTTCCGCCGGCTTGGCAGTTTCCGCTGACAGACAGAGGAGGAGACATGAACGAACAGAATATTCTCATCGTGCGCTACGGCGAAGTCGCGCTGAAGGGCATGAATAAACCATATTTCGAAAAGACGCTGGTGGAGCGCATGCGCAAGGTGCTTCGCCCGTATGAGGGCGTCGAGGTGAGGAGGGCGGACGGCCTGATCTTTGTCAGAAGCCCCAAGGAGTACCCGCAGGAAGAACTCACCCGCAAGATCAGCCGTGTATTCGGCGTCGCGTCCATCAGCCCGGCGGTAGAAGCGCCGTCCGTGCTGGATGAGATCGGCGTGGAGGCCGTGAAGTTCATGAAGGAGCAGATCGAGAAGCGCGGGATCAAAACCTTCAAGATCGAGGCGAAGCGTGCGGACAAGACGTTCCCGGTCAAGTCGCCGGATATCGCGCGGATTATAGGAGCGAAAGTCCTGATCGGGTGCAAAGTCTTAAAGGTCGACGTCCACGACCCGGACTGCCGCCTGTTTGTTGATCTCAGAAGAGACCGCACGTATCTTTATGATCAGAAGATCTCTGGATTCGGCGGACTTCCGCTCGGCACAAACGGACGCGGTATGGTGCTGCTCAGCGGCGGCATCGACAGCCCGGTGGCCGCCTGGATGATGGCCAAGCGCGGCATGCTGCTGGAGGCGGTGCACTTCCACAGCTATCCGTACACCAGCCAGCGCGCGCAGCAGAAGGTCGAGGAGCTCGCCGGCATCGTCGCATCCTACAGCGGCAGAATGAAGATGCACGTGATCAACCTGCTTCCGATCCAGGAGCAGATCGTGATGAACTGCCCGGAGGAGGAGACGACGATCCTGGTACGCCGGTTCATGATGCGGATCGCGGAAAAGATGGCGGAGAAGTACGGATGCATGATGCTGATCACCGGAGAGAACCTGGGACAGGTTGCGAGCCAGACGGCGGAAGCGCTTGTGGTAACAGACGCCTGCGTGAAGATGCCGGTCATGCGGCCGCTCATCGCGATGGATAAGGTGGATATCATGGAAAAGGCGCAGGAGATTGGCACATATGAGAAGTCGATCGAACCGTATGAGGACTGCTGTACGGTATTCCTGCCGAAGCATCCGACGACCAAGCCGCAGCTGAAGCGGATCCAGGTATCGGAATCGCGTCTGGATGTGGATGGCCTGGTTGCGGCGGCCGTCGAAAGTGAAGAGGTGATCGTGATCGATCCGGACCGCACAGAGTAAAGATTTTGTTCAAAATTCAATACATTGCAGGCAAAGGTGATTCGTATTTGAATCACCTTTGTGGCAGGTGAACCAAAGTTGTCCAAAACGAAAAAAAGAACTTGCAAAATAGTATGACACATGGTTAACTACATGTGGCGGCCTTTGTCCGATTTTTAACAATGCTTGCAAAAGACTTTGTATGCATAATACATTATCGGATTTCCGCTGCGTCATAAGACGGTTTAATATCTCCCTTGCTAGAGGGAACGTTAAATAATTTAAGGAGGCATTTACATGAACTTTCAAGAAACGAAGGAGCAGGAATTCGTAAGGAAGATGGTCAGAGACTTCGCAGAAAATGAAGTTGAGCCTATCGCAGCTGACATCGACAAAGAACACAGATTCCCTGTCGAGACCGTTGAGAAAATGGCGAAGTTAGGCATCATGGGAATTCCGTTCCCGACCAAGTATGGCGGAGCTGGCGGAGATGAGATCTCTTATGCTATCACAGTAGAAGAGCTCGCTAGAGTCTGCGCATCCACAGCAGTAATCGTATCTGCACATACTTCTCTGTGCTGCTGGCCGATCTATGCTTATGGTTCGGAAGAGCAGAAGATGAAGTATCTGCCGGATCTTCTCTCCGGAAAGAAGCTTGGCGCTTTTGGTCTGACTGAGCCGAATGCAGGAACCGATGCAGGCGGACAGCAGACGAGAGCAGTCCTGGACGGAGATGAGTGGGTTCTGGACGGCGCTAAGGTATTCATCACCAACGGCGGCTATGCGAACACATTCGTAGTCATGGCTATGACAGATAAGAAAAAGGGAACTCACGGCGGAATCAGCTCCTTCATCGTAGAGAAGGGCGACCCGGGATTCTCCATTGGTAAGACCGAGGATAAGATGGGTATCCATGCTTCCTCCACAACTGAGCTGATTTTCCAGAACTGCAGAATTCCGAAGGACAGACTGCTGGGCGAAGTTGGCGACGGATTCAAGGTTGCACTGTCCACACTGGACGGCGGCCGTATCGGAATCGCTTCCCAGGCTCTGGGTATCGCACAGGGTGCTTTCGATGTAACCGTAGATTACATGAAGGCAAGAAAGCAGTTCGGACGTAAGCTGTCCCAGTTCCAGGCACTCCAGTTCGAGATGGCTGAGCTGAAGACCAGAATCCATGCTGCAAGACTGCTCGTTTACAGAGCTGCATTCCTTGAAGACGCTCACAAGCCGTACGGCGAGGCTGCTGCAATGGCTAAGCTGTTTGCTGCTGAGACCGCTATGAAGGTTACGACCAAGTGCGTACAGTTCCACGGCGGATACGGATACACTTGTGATTATCCGGTTGAGAGAATGATGAGAGACGCTAAGATTACCGAGATCTACGAAGGAACCTCTGAAGTTCAGAAGCTCGTAATCGCAGCTAATACATTCAAATAAACGTGAGTGATTTATAGGAGGAATAGAAATGGCATTCAAGATTATCGTATGCGCTAAGCAGGTTCCAGATACAAACGTGATCAAGATCAACCCGAAGACCGGTACCCTGATCCGTGACGGCGTTCCGAGCATCCTGAACAACGACGATGCTAACGCACTGGAAGAAGCACTGAAGATCAAGGATAAGTATCCTGATACAACTATTACCGTTATCTCCATGGGACCGCCGCAGGCAAACGACCTGCTGTTCGAGTGCATCGCTAAGGGCGCTGACGAGGGTATTCTGGTATCCGACAGAGCAGTTGGCGGATCCGACACATGGGCTACTTCCAACACACTGGAAGCTGCAGTAAGAAGATGGGTTGAGGACAACGGCGATTTCGATCTGCTCTTCACCGGAAGACAGGCTATCGACGGAGATACCGCGCAGGTAGGACCGCAGCTGGCTGAGAAGCTGGGACTGCCGCAGGTTTCCTACGTTGAGGAATTCGAACTGGCTGAGGACAGAAAGTCCGTAACCGTTAAGAGACAGCTGGAAGACGGCTATGAAGTAATTGAAGTTCAGCTGCCGTGCCTGCTGACCACCATCAAGGAACTGAACACACCGAGATACATGAGCGTTAACGGTATCTATGGCGAGAAGAACATGAAGGTTTGGAACGCTAAGGATATCAAGGTTGACCTGACCAAGGTCGGTCTGGAAGCTTCCCCGACGAACGTATTCAGATCCTTCACTCCTGCTCCGAAACAGCCGGGCGTCAAGATCGAGGGCGACACTGAGAACGAACAGGCTAAGAACTTACTGATCAAGCTTAAGGGTAAGCACGCTATCTAATTTGGGGGAGGAATACAAATGGCTATTAATATTATTAAAGAAAAATGTACCGGATGCGGACTGTGCTTTAAGAGCTGCCCGAAGGGAGCATTTTACTTCGAACCATATACCGGAAACAAGCTGCAGAGAGTTGCTGCTATCAACACTTCCTGCGACTCCTGTAACCAGTGTCTGACCGCTTGTAAGTTCGGCGCTATCGAAGAGCGTAAGATCGAAGTTCAGGCTGACCTGTCTGACTACAAGCACGTTTGGGTATTCGCTGAGCAGAGAGACGGCAAGCTGATGAACGTTGCTCTCGAGCTGATCGGAGAAGGATACAGACTGGCTAAGGAAATCAGTGAAGATACACAGGTTTGCGCAGTTCTGATCGGATCCGAGGAAGACATCGCTCCGCTGGCTGACGAGTGCTTCGCTTATGGCGCTGAGAAGGTTTACAAGATTGCAAGCCCGCTGCTGCAGCACTACACCACAGACGGTTACACCTATGCTCTGAAGGAAGCCATCGATGCGTACAAGCCGGAGATCGTTCTGTACGGCGCTACTCATATCGGAAGAGACTTCGCTCCGAGAATCGCTGCAAGATGCAACACTGGTCTGACCGCTGACTGCACCAGACTGGACGTTAAGGTTAAGAGCTACATCGAGTTTGCTAAGAAGAACACGACACTGGATACCTCCACACTGGATCCGGATGATCCGTCCACAGGAATCAAGCAGACCCGTCCGGCATTCGGCGGAAACCTGATGGCTACCATCATCTGCCCGAGAACCAGACCGCAGATGTCCACTGTACGTCCTGGCGTTATGCAGAAGAGAGAGCCGAAGGAAGGCGCTACTGGCGAGATCGTAGAAGTTAAGACCACCGTATCTGAGGCTGACATCCACATCAACATCAAGGAAGTTGTTAAGTCCGCTAAGGAAATGGTTTCCCTGACCGACGCTGACATCATCTGCTCCGGCGGACGTGGACTGGGCGGGAATGCAGGGCCCAGAGTGAATTCATCCTTCGCCGTCATCACCCGTTCAAATAAACCGGCCAGCCACCCTTCCTTGTTTGAGCCCGGAATATTCAGTTTTTCGGCAATCTGC
>JAFOML010000066.1 GCA_017425345.1 Eubacterium sp.
GCCGGAGATGTTCGGCGCCGAACAGCTTATGATGGACCGGTGCGCAGACAAAAATCTCTTCGACAAGACCGTGCAGATGATCACAGACTTCAAATCTTACTTCCTGCGGCACGGCCAGACGATCTATGAGAATCCGTCTCCCGGAAACAAGGCAGGCGGGATCTCAACACTCGAAGACAAATCACTGGGCTGTACACAGAAAGCAGGTACCGCTCCAGTCATTGAGGTGCTCTCTTACGGAGAACGACTGGCTTCCGACAGCCGTAACGGAGGACTGGTTCTCCTCTCAGCCCCCGGAAACGATCCGGTTGCCACAACAGCTCTGACCGCAGCGGGCGCCCAGCTGATCCTTTTCACAACGGGACGCGGTACGCCGTTCGGCGCACCCGCCCCAACAGTCAAGATCAGTTCCAACACAGATCTGGCCAAGCGGAAACCGGACTGGATCGACTTCGATGCAGGCGTCCTGCTTTCCGAAGATATCGCTCCGGAGCAGGCTGCCGAAAGTCTGCTCGCTCAGATTCTGGAGATCTGTTCCGGAAAACAGACCTGTTCAGAGAGGAGCGGGAACCGGCAGATCGCCATCTGGAAGGATGGTGTCACCCTTTAAAACATAATAACAGACAGTGCCTCCAAAAGCGAAATATCCGCCTTTGAAGACACCGTCTTTTCTTGCAATCAGATCTCAAGACAATACGCCGTCTCATATCCTTCCCGCACCGCGGTCGCAATACGTCCTGCCTTACGCGCATCACCACACGTCAGGACCGGCACATCCGGGAATGATTCCTTAAGCGATGCAGCGAACCCCGCATCCGGACGAACACCCAGCGCCAGGATCACGGTATCACAGGGCTTCGAAGCCGTGCTGCCATCCGCCTTCTTCAGGACGATGCTGCCCTCTCTGATCTCAGTAAGCTGATTGCCCGGCAGCAGTTCTGCCTTCGCAAGGCGGCTCAGCTCATCGTTTTTGATCGCCGGGAAGATGCCCGGCGCGATCGCAGACAGCATCTCGACGACGGCCACCTCTTCATGGCCCTGTGCCAGCAGCATTTCCGCGGTCTCCAGACCGGTCAGGCCGCTGCCGATCACGCAGACGCGTCCTTTCGCTACTGCGCGACCCAGGATCACATCCTCTGCCAGGCAGACGTTCGGGCCGTCTGCGCCCGGGATTGCGGGTACGATCGGCTTCGCGCCGCAGCAGACGAGGACCGCTGCCGGATCGAGCGCTGCGATCACATCCGCGTCAGCTTCGGTGTTCAGACGGATCTCTACGCCCGCCTTCTCCGCAAGTGCGCCCTGCGTCTCAATGAAACGGGTGATCTTATCCTTGAGCGGCGGCTTGTCCGCGATAGCCATGGTTCCGCCGATATGGTCTTCCTTTTCGAGCACAACCGGATGGAATCCTCGCTCCGCGAGCAGGATCGCCGCTTCCAGTCCGGCAGGACCTGCGCCGATCACGCAAACCGTGCGGCCGTTTCCGTTCCGGCGGATCTGGTCGAACTCGATCTCACGCGCCGTTCTCGCATTCAGACTGCACCGGATCGGCAGTCCTCCACCGAGCACGCGTTCGCGGCAGTACAGGCAGCCGATGCATTTGCGGATCTCGGAATCATGGCCGGCATAGGCTTTGTTCATAAATGCAGGATCTGCGAGCTGCGAACGCCCCAGGCCGACGAAGTCGCAAACGCCTTCGCGAAGCAGCTCCTCCGCAAACGCCGGATCCTTGATCGTGTTCGTCGCGATGACCGGGATGGAGAGCGCCTCTTTATATGCCTTGGCGACATGCTTCTTCCAGCCTGGCTGATAGCTGAACGGCTCGCAGTTCGCGTCGCCGTTCCGCGCGCTTCCGTTCGAGATGTTGATGGCATCGATGCTGAATGTCTCAAGGTGCTTCGCGATCTCGATGCCCTCTTCCAGGCTCAGAAAGCCTTCCACAGGCGTCATCTCGTCCCCGCACATGCGGACGAGGATCGGGAAGCTTCCGAGTACGGCGCGGATCCCGGTGATGATCTCAGTCAGGAAGCGGCAGCGGTTCTCCACGGAGCCGCCGTATTCGTCGGTACGGCGGTTGTAGTATTTACTGAAAAACTGCGCGATCAGATAGCCGTGCGCTCCGTGAAGCTCTACCCCATCGTAGCCCGCCTTCTTGCAGCGGACCGCAGCATCGATGAACTTCTGTTGGACGCGTTTGATATCTTCCAGTGTCATTGCGGCGGGAACCGGACGTCCGTCCGCGATGGGAACGGCGCTCGGAGCAAGATTCTGCCTACCGGTAAAGTTCGGATTCGAAGTGGCGCCGCCGTGATGGATCTGCGCGATGATCTTGCAGTCGTACATATGCACGGCATCCGTCAGCTCCTCGAGGGGCGAGATGTGATAGTCGCGGGCTGCGCGCAGATTGTGGATGGAGGGAATGCTGTCGATGTCATCCACACCGGTGTATTCGTGGATGATCATAGCCAGGCCGCCTTTCGCGCGTTCCTGATAGTAACGGATCTGGCGCGGTGTAACGATGCCGTCCTTATCCGCCATATCGGTCGCCATCGGCATCATGATGCCGCGGTTCTTCAGAGTAAGCGGTCCGATCTTTCCTTCACTAAACAGCTTTTCGTATTTCATCTCTTCACCTCCGGTTCTTCAGCAGTTTCCGCGCAGAATCTGCTTGTCAATGGATTTCAGCACTTCCGGATCGATCGTATGCAGCGCGTCGATCAGCCGGTCGATATCTTCCTTCGTATTAAAGACGCCTACGCTGACGCGTACGGTGCCGTCATAGACGTGGTCATCCAGGTACGGATGGATCAGCCCTGCGCAGTGATGCCCTGCGCGCACCGCGATATCCGCGGTCTTGTCCAGGATCGCCGCGACCTCGTTGGCGCGGAACCCCTCGATGTTAAAGCTGACGACACCGGCCTGCGGCGCGCCCTCCGGCGCCTTGTAGATCCGGATGCCCTTCACTTCCGGAAGCCTAGCAAGCAGGTACTCTGTGAGTTCAGCTTCAACCCTCCATGGATCCACCGTGGTAAGCCATCCAAGCGCGGCCTCAAGACCTGCAATCGCAGGCGAATTCATGCTGCCGGTCTCCATCTTCTCCGGCATGTACCGCGGCATGAACGGATCCTCCGACTTGATCCCGTTTCCGCCGGTCAGCACCTCGTTCAGGTCTGCGCCGTTCCGGATATAGAAACCGGCGATGCCGAAGGTGGCATAGAGCGTCTTATGTCCGGCGAATGTGACGACATCCGCGCCAAGCGCCGCAAACCGCATTTTCACAAGGCCGAGTGCCTGCGCGGCATCGAGCACGGTGAATGCACCGAAGAGCCTAGCGATCCGGAAGATCTCCGCAGCCGGCAGCACATAGCCTGTCACGTTGCTGACGGCGGTCACGCAGACCAGGGCAGGCGGCTCGCTCCGGAACATCTCTTCCATCTTCGGAAGATCGATCGCGCCGGTCTCATTGAGCGGGAGCGTCCGGATCCGAATCTGCCTGCGTTTTTCCAAAAGCGCGAGCGGGCGGATCACCGCATTGTGTTCATACGGTGTGATATAGGCAGTCATGCCGGCCTCCCACGGGAAACCGAGCAAAATCTGATTCAGCGCGATCGTCACACTGGGTGTCAGAACGACCTCCGCCTGTCCACGGGCATCGATCAGGCTGATCAGCTTCTTTTTCACATTTCGGACCATATCAGTCGCTTCCCGGGCTGCCGCATAGGCTCCGCGTCCCGGATTCACCGCTTTGGTCCGGTTATACCGATCTACGGTATCATAGACGACGTCCGGCTTCGGATAGGTCGTCGCCGCATTATCAAGATAAATCATCTCTGCTTCCTGCCATTTGAAAGAGGGCTGCCGATCCGGCAGCCCCTTATGTGTCAATCTATTGCGCTTTCATATTCATTCGGGATCGTATGGAACTCTCTATACTCTGCCAGACGCTTCTGGATTCTCTTGCTCGGATCCAGAATCTCGCTGATGGACAGATCATGATTCAGGGAATCGATCAGCAGTGCGATATATTTGATCACGCTGCAGCTCACATACCACTCGCGGTCCGCGACATCCGGCCGGAGATAGGTGCAGTTCGTCGTGATGACCTTCTCGATGATGCCTTCCTCATAGGCCGCGTCAAACGGCGCGGGTCCCTTGGTGAAGATGCCGAAGGTCGCAATGCAGAACACTCTGCTCGCGCCTCTCTCCTTCAGACCTCTTGCTACATCGATCATACTCTCTCCGGAGGAGATCATATCGTCGATGATCAGCACGTCCTTACCCATGACCGTGTCGCCGAGGAACTCATGCGCTACGATCGGGTTGCGTCCGTCTACGACCACAGAGTAGTCTCTGCGTTTGTAGAACATACCGACATCTACTCCCAGCACGCTGGAAAAGTAGATGGCTCTCTGCATCGCGCCCTCGTCCGGGCTGATAATCATCAGATGATCGCTGTCGATGACCAGATCATCCGTCGAGCGCAGCAGCGCCTTGACGAACTGGTAGGTCGGCATGATGTTATCAAATCCTTCGATTGGAATCGCGTTCTGGACTCTCGGATCGTGCGCATCGAACGTGATAATGTTATCAACACCCATGTTCACGAGCTCGCGGAGCGCGTACGCGCAGTCCAGCGATTCTCTGGCGGTTCTCTTGTGCTGCCGGCTCTCATAGAGGAACGGCATGACAACGGTGATCTTGTTCGCCTTACCGGCTGCCGCTGCGATCAGTCTCTTGATATCTGAGAAGATATCGTCCGGCGACATATGGTTCTTGTATCCGGAGATCGTGTACTCCAGACTGTAGTTCAGAACATCGGCAAGGATGTACAGGTCGATTCCGCGAACGGAATCCCTGATCAGGGCTTTTGCTTCACCGGTTCCAAATCTGGAACACTTGGCATCAAGCAGATACGATTCGCGCGGAATATCGATTACGGCAGAACCCGGGTCCGCATTCTCCCAGCGTTCTTTTCTCCAACGGACGATATACTTATCGATTCCCTCGCCCAGCTCCTTACAGCTCGGATGAACGAGAATCCCCAGCTTGTGGGCCGGTATCACTGAAAACTTGATGTCATCATACTTCATTGGCAGCTCCCTCCGTCAATTAGCGTCATTCTTACAACAGGAAACAGGCACGTCCTGTGACCTGCTACTTTATTATTATCATTCTATTCCCTATGAGTCAAGGAGAAAAAGGCCATGAACCGAAAATACACCATCTGTACAATCCTAGAACTGATCCCAGTGCACCTGCGGTTTGAAGTCCGAGAACTCGTGTCCCTCCGGGAGTTCATCCACCATTCCGAGAGAAAGGATCGCCTCTACAGAATACTTGTCCGGGATCCCGAGCAGTTTTTTGACATTGGTATCTGCCAGAACACCATCATTATCCTTCCGCATGCGCATCTGGATCCAGCAGCTGCCGAGCCCCTGCTCTACTGCCGCAAGATGCATGATCGTCATTGCGATAGAGCAGTCTTCTGTCCAGGTGTCTGCTTTTTCTGCATCGCCAACAACGACGATCGCGCAGTTTGCTCCGGTGAGCATGCCGGCTCCGGCAGAACGGACCTTCGAAAGCTTCGCAAGCATCTCCGGATCCTTTACCACGATCAGCTCCACGGGGCGCTGATTCTTTCCGCTCGGCGCCAGATTCGCCGCTGCAAGGACCGCAGAAAGCTTCTCCTGCGGGATCTCCTGTCCGTTATACTTTCTGACGCTCTTGCGTTTTTTTACCACATCGATGAATTCCATTGTTATCTTCCTTTCACTACTTCTTTTCCGATTATCATGCGCTGGATCTCATTGGTTCCCTCAAAGATCTGGAACACCTTGGCATCCCGGAGCAGTTTCTCGACCGGGTAATCCGCGCAGTATCCGTTCCCGCCGAAGATCTGAACCGCTTCTGACGCGCAGAACACGGCTGCGTCCGATCCGGCGCACTTGGCGATGGATGCCGCTTTCCGGACATTCTCCCCATCCGCTTCTGCATCCAGAGCCGCTGCGCAGCACTGTCTGGCCGACCAGGTCCGTATCTCCATCTCCGCGAGTTTGGCGCAGATCACGGGATTCTCCGCGATCGGACGTCCGAACTGTTCCCGTTCCTTTGCATAATCGGCAGCCTCGTCGAGCGCGCGCTGCGCGATGCCGACGGCGCAGACGCCGCACCAGATCCTGCCTTGCGTGAGGGCTTTTTCCGCGATCACCAAACCGTCTCCCTCCATTCCCAGAAGCTGCGCTTCTGTCAGACGAACGTCTTCGAACACCACTTCCGAGGTGCGGGAATTCCGGATGCCCAGCTTGGATTCTTCCGGGCCGATCGAAACGCCCGGAGTCTCCCGGTCTACGAGGAATGCGCTCATGGAGTCACCGGTTACGGCAAAAACAACATAAAACGATGCGATCGGGCCGTTTGTCACGAATACCTTCGCTCCGTTCAGCAGGAAACTACCGTCTTCCTGACGCGCTGCCCGGGTCCTGCAGCGGCTCAGATCTGAGCCCGCATCGCTCTCCGTCAGACAGAACGCGCCAAAATCTCCATCCGCCATCGCCTGCAGATACTGCTGCTTCTGCTCTTCTGTTCCGGAAGCTTCCAGCGCAGCCTGCGCGAGACTGTTTCCGAGATAGGAAACGGCAAGACCGGCATCGGTCCACGCGAGCGTCTCCAGGCAGGCAGCGCGTTCCGCGCGGGTAAGTCCAAGACCACCATACTCCTCGTCCAGCGCAAGCGCGCCAAGGCCGATCGCGGAGGCCTTCTCATAGGCTTCCGCAGGCCAGATACCGCTGCGGTCGCCCTCCTTCAGCGCTTCTGCGAGCTCTCTCCTGCAGTGCGCTCCGATGTCGCCGCACACCTCTTCTCCATATTCTGAAATCCGATACGCCATAGCTATCCTCCTGTCTCTCTATTATATGAGAAGACGCGTTAGATGGCAAGACGCGCTCTCCATAGTGGAGACCGCGTCCCGCCTGCTTATTGGTTTGTCGATGTCTGTTACTCGAAAATTTCGTATGTCTTCTTCAGTACAGCATCCGTATGATTGGTGATATCCCAGTAGATCGGATACATCTTGTCATAGATAGCTGTATTCTCTGCGATCGGCTGGAACTCGTCCTCGATCACGACCATATTCGCGACGGCCTCGTCAAAGCTCTCATAGACGCCTGCCGCGACGGCTGCGCAGATTGCGGAACCGAGACCGGCTGCGCCGTTGACTTTGTTCCTGACGGTACGGATATTCAGCACATCCGCGATGATCTGCATGAACAGGTCGCTGCCGGATCCGCCGCCGGTGACGATGACCTTATCGATCGTCACGCCGACCTCGTCTGTCATCGCAAAGATATATTTCTTCATCGTGAGCGCAACGGCCTCCAGGATGGAGCGGTAGATGTGCGCTCTCGTATGCCGTCCGTCGAACCCGATCATGATGCCCTTCTTGTATCTGGCATCGACCCACGGCAGCCAGTCCAGTACCGTCATCAGCCCGTTGCTTCCGACCGGAACGCCTTCTGCCTCGATGCTGAGCATCTCCTCGGCGGACATACCCTTTGCCGCCGCTTCCTTGGCGTACCCGTCGCCGAGCACATCGCGGAACCAGCTGACGGTCCACATTCCTCTGCGGATTCCCCAGGTATCATAGAGGTACTTGTTCGGTACGCTGGAGAACTTCGGCCATGTATCGGTGGTGTTGCGCAGGAACTCTTTTCCTTCCATCATCGCCGCGGTATAGGTGCCGAGAGACAGGCAGACGGTATCGTCGCCCATGCAGCCGGTGCCAAGGCCCTCGACGGCTTTGTCATTGGAGGTCGCCACGACAGGCACGCCAACCGGAAATCCTGTTGCCGCAGCAGCATCCTCTGTAATGTATCCCAGCACATCGCCCGGCATCACGAGATCGAACAGCATCTCGCGCGGCATGCCGCAGTCCTTGTAGAGCTGCGGATCCTCAGACCATGCCCAGGTGTCGACATCGATCGGCCATCCGCCTTCGTAGTTGCCGACCGTATCCTTCTTCTCGCCGGTCAGGCGGTATGTGATGTAGCCGGAGGATGAGACGATGTATTTGACTTTCGGATTCTCATGGACATACGGCGCGGAGACGCGGACATCCATCCAGGAGAGAGCCGGCTGCGCGAGCATGCAGTTCTCGTCGAGGTATGCTCTGCAGTAGCGGATCGTACAGAGTCCAATGCCCACGATATCCTTAGGATCGCCCTCGAACTTCGCCATGCACTTCTTTCCGGCTTCGCAGATCGCGTCCCACCAGTCGTCATCCGGATGCTCTACGTAACCCGGCTGCGGGAGGTTGTATGGCTTCAGCGGGTGCTTCGCCTCGCAGACAATATTTCCCTTTACGTCGAAGATCAGTATTTTCGCGCTCTGGGAGCCTTCGTCGATACCGATGATATATTTCTCACTCATGTCTTGCTCCTTATCTGACCAGATAGCCGCCGTCAACGACCAGAACCGTACCGTTCACGTAATCCGCTGCCTTGCTGGCGAGGAATACCATTGCACCCATCAGATCCTGGCGCTCACCCCAGCGGTCCATCGGGATGTGGTTCTTGATCGCGACATACTTCGGATCGTCTTCATTGCCGCTGCCGGTACCGGCGGTCATTGCAGTCTGGAAGTAGCCCGGAGCAATGCCGTTGACGGTAATGCCGTATTTTCCGAGCTCGTCCGCATAGGCTTTGGTCAGGCCCATCAGACCGGCCTTCATCGCAGCGTATGCCGGGGAACCGAGTCCTCCGAGGAAGGAGAACAGCGAGCAGATATTGATGATCCTGCCGCTTCTCTGCGGGATCATATATCTTGCGACTGCATGGCTCAGATCAAATGCGCCGGTCAGATTGATTCCGATCATCGGATCCCACTGTTTTCTCGTAAAGTCCAGTACATCCTCAATCAGGCAGATTCCTGCGCAGTTGACCAGGATATCGATGCTTCCGAATACTTCGACACACTTGTCCGCGACTTTGTCACAAAGGCCGTCTTCCATGATATCGCCCTGCATGAAATAGTATTTGACGCCGCATGCCTCGATCAGCTTCTGGGTCTCGCCATCATCGTTGACTGCGGCGAAGCAGAAGATGTTTGCGCCGGCTTTAGCCAGTGCCAGAGAGAAGGTCTGGCCCAGTCCGCTGCAGCCGCCGGTTACGATTGCATTCTTACCCTTCAGTGAAAAGAAATCCATCGAGAAATCATTGATATTACGCATATGGTACCTCCTTGAAAACAAAAAAGAAGGAATTCCCACACGAAACGTGGAAATTACCTTCTCTTACGCTCTAAGTAACTTTACAGACAGTTTAGCCTACTCTTTCTCATTTGTCAATATATTGTTTCAAATCTGAAAATTAATTCCCGTAACACGCGGGTGTTCTTGCATGAACAGACTTTGTGTATTATAATTGGTACAACATTAGTGGGGTAAAGTAAGAAAGGAAAACAGCATGGGACGAAAACTCACCAAAACCATTTTTGTGGAAGCAACGGAAAACTGTCCCGTAATCCCGGAAGTCAAGAACGATGAGTGGCTGGAATCGCTGGACCGTTCTGAGAGCGAACTCGTTTACATTATATATGGGGATGTCTGCACGATCCCGGATATTGTAGAGCGGGCTAAGAGGAAAGGAAAAACCGTACTGGTACACATCGATCTGATCGATGGCCTTGCGAATAAGGCGATCGCCGTGGATTTTATCAAGAAGTACACCAGGGCGGACGGCATCATCAGCACCAAGCACGCGATGATCAAGCGGGCAAACGAGCTGGGCTTGTTCTCGATCCAGCGCTTCTTTATGATGGACGGCATCACGTACGGAAACATTGAGCGGCATGTCCGCCTGAGTGATCCGGATATCGTGGAACTGATGCCTGCAGGGCTCTCCAAGGTGCTGCACTGGCTGACGGACAGTATCCACAGGCCGGTGGTCGCTTCCGGTCTGACGCAGGACAAGGATGATATTATCGCTGCGCTCTCCGCCGGCGCGATCGCGGTTGCGACCTCAAACCGGGACCTCTGGAATGTATAACCACATATTGGTAATTCCTATTTCCAGCATTTAATTATTGACAATTCAGACTTTATACTTTATTATGAATGTGTTACCAGAGCAGAAGAGAAGTAACATCCCCGTGGGGGAATGTTGCTTCTTTTTTTGTACTATCAACCAACATTTTATACAAGGAGGTATTATGGACACTTCTAAGAAGCAAATCCGTTGGGGCGTCTTCCTGATTCCATGGCTGCTTGCGATTGCGACGGTCATCCTGAACTTTGTCAGTGGAGAAGCATTCAACGCGACAATCATGGCCATCACCAACTTTATTCTGGACAAGTTCTCCTGGATGTTCGCGCTGATGGCATTCACCTGCGTCGTCCTGATCATCGCAGCCTACTTCACGAAATTCGGTGGCGTTCGCATCGGCGGCCGCAAAGCAAGACCGATCATGAACATGTCCAACTATGTATGGATCGTACTGTGCACGATCATGGCAGCAGGAATCCTGCTGTGGGCATGCGCGGAGCCGCTGTATCACTACTACGGACCGCCGACATCGGTAACCGCTGAATCTCCGGATGCCATCAACTTCCTGATGAAGGACATCTTCCTGGAGTGGACATTCACCCCGATGTGCATCTACGGCGCTCCGGCGATCCTCTTCGCATTCCTGTTCTATAATGCGAAGAAAAAGTATTCGCTCGGAAGCCTGCTCTATCCGGCACTGCCGTATCACACAGCAGAAAAGTGCTCCCCGATCGTAGACGTGATCTGCCTTCTGGCTCTTGTCTGCGGTATGGCAGCCAGCATGGGTTCCGCAGTATTCCTGCTGGCAGAGGGTTCCGCTTCTCTGACAGGCGGTGCGATCACCTCCGGTCCGGCTGTATGGACGATCGTCGGCGCAGTTATCGTCGCTGCATTCGTCGCATCCGCAGTATCCGGCCTGATGAACGGAATCCGTATTCTCTCCACGATCAACTCCAGAATCTACATGGTACTCGGTCTCTTCGTATTCATCTTTGGACCGACGTTCTACATTCTGAGCCTGACCGTTGAGGGATTCGGCGCATACTTGACCGATTTCTGCAGAATGTCTCTGTTCGTCTCCGCTGCTGATGGAGATGGATGGGCATGGTGGTGGCCGGTATTCTACTGGTGCAACTGGATGGCATGGATGCCGGTAACTTCCGTATTCCTTGGCCGTATCTCCAGAGGCTACACCGTAAGAGAAGCTATCCGTGTAATCGTCGTTTATCCGTCCCTGTTCTCCGTAGCATGGCTGGGACTGTTCTCCAGTTCCTCCATGTACTATGAGCTGGCAGGAAAGGGAATCAACGATGCTATGACCAATGGCGGAACCGCTGCTGCTACCTATGCGGTACTCCAGCAGATGCCGATCTCCGTTGTCACCATCACGGTATTCCTGCTCATCGTTCTGGTATCGTTCGTTACTGCTTCTGACTCCAATACCAACGCAATGTCCGGACTGTGCATGGACGGACTGTCGGCAGAAGACCAGGAATCTCCGTCCTGGCTGAAGATCGTCTGGGGAGTTACCATCGGCGCAATGTGCATCATCTTCGTAAATGCATTCCAGACCACAGACGCTCTGAAGTATCTGTCCAACCTGGGTGGATTCCCGATCGTATTCTTCCTGGTCATCATCACGATCTCCTTCGTAAAGGTCATGATGAACCCGATGAAGTACGATACGTTCAAGGAAGACTACGACGAATATGGCCGTCCGTATCCTTCCGAGAGACTGCGTTCTGAGCAGGATGATCACGTAGCAGCTAAGAAAGAAGCTAAGACAGCATAATATACGCAACTTGCGATTAGAAACGGGCTGCCTCGTGCAGCCCGTTTCCAACAAGAAGAAAGGCTTTACATATGGCAGCATTCAAGAAGAAAAAAGAAGAGCAACCCATTTACCTGGACGAGAATACGAAAGAATTCTACCGGTTCGACTATAAGCTGACCTACGAGGAGGCTTATGCGGCATTCTCCCTTCTGGCATTTAAATGGAGCCACAGATACCGCATCATCGCAGGTGTCGGTCTCACCGGCATTGCCGTCGCGCTTCTGATCTTCTTCGCGCTGGATCCGCAGAAGATCCATTTCTTCTTCATGGCTGCGATGGCGGTCCTCCTCCTGTTCTATCTGATCTATGTGCCAACGCTGAAAGCGCGGCGCGGCGCCAAAGCGGTTGTCAATTCCCGCGGTACGTTTAAGGTGGAGATCCGGGATATCGGAACCATCAGCATGCCTCATGCGGAAGCGATCGACCTCGCCGGGGATAAGGATTCCCGCGCGATCGAAACGGAGGATCTCTTTGTGATCCGTCCCAACAGCGGGAACACCTTCTGCATACCCAAGCGGGTCATGAAGCCGGATGAGATCGAAGGCGTCCGGGATATCCTCGGTGCTTACATCAAACTCGTCCGTCAGGATCAATAAGACAGGCTCGGAACCGGAAGACCCACTTCCGGTTCTATTTTTTTACCCTCTTGTCAAAAATAGTATGCTATACTGGTTTTGACAGGAGGACTCTTATGCAGTACTACTTTATCATCAATCCGGCTTCCGGACAGGGAAAGGCCGCCGGCCCGCTGCGGATGCAAATCGAAGAAGCCTTCCGTGAGACGGGGATCACACCGCAGATCTTTGAGACTGCCGGCGTACGCGATGCAGAAGTGATCGCAGCGCAGATCGCGCGCGAGCTTGACGGAGAACCTGCGCGGGTATGGGCATGCGGCGGAGACGGAACCGCCGGTGAGACGGTCTGCGGGCTTACCGGGCATCCGAACATCGCGTTCGGCATCATTCCGATCGGTACCGGAAACGACTCCATCCGCAACTTCGGGCTTCCCAAGGAAGCTTTTCTGGACGTCCGTGCGCAGCTGAACGGCAGCGTGCAGCAGATCGATCTGATGCAGTATACCGGCATCGTGAACGGGAAGGACGAGACCCGCTTCTGTGTGAACATGTTCAACAACGGATTTGACAGCAATGTTGTTGCAGCCGCTGCACAGCTAAAGACATTGCCGCTCATCTCCGGATCCTTCGCCTACTATCTCGGCATCATCCAGATGCTCATCGAAAAGCGCGGGATCAGTCTGAAAATCTATGCAGATGACGAGCAGGTCAGCGCCGGAAATGTGCTGCTCTGCGCCATCGCAAACGGGAGTTACTGCGGAGGCGGCGTATATTCCAGCCCGCAGGCGGTCATGAACGACGGCCTCATGGATCTCAGCATCATCAAGGATACCACCCGCAGACGGTTCATCAAGCTGTTCCCCTCCTATGCCAAAGGAGAACACCTGAACCGGGATGACATACACGACCTGATCTCCGTTTATAAGTGCAAGACTGTCCGGCTTCTTCCTGACGGCACGAATGATTTCCTGTTCTGCGCGGATGGTGAGATCAACCGGACGACCGGCCTAACGATCACCGTCGTTCCGGGCGCGCTGCCGTTTATTGTTCCGCAGCCGTAGCAGACTCATTCAAAGAATAGAAATACCGGGCGGCCCAGCCGCCCGGTATTGTGTTTGCGATTTACGGCAGAAGCGACAGCTCCTGCTCTCGTTTAAGTCGGAGCGTAGCTCCTGGCGTGCTCGCACGTCAAGGACGTAGCGAACGACTGCAACGGGCGCCGGGAGCTTCAGCTCCTCCGGGTTTCAGTGGGGGATTATAACCCACCACTGAAAGTCGGAAATGGAACCC
>JAFOML010000067.1 GCA_017425345.1 Eubacterium sp.
GCTCCATCCCTCGAACAGAACGATGACCGGGAGCTTCTTCGCCTTGACCGGTCCGTCGAGCGCGGTCAGCTGTTCTTTCAGCGGGCCGATCTGCTCTTTGTATTCTTCTCTCGTGATCTTTCTGGTAAGATCTGTTTTCTCAAGCATAATGGTGCTCCTTTGATTCCCAAAATAACTAATTCTGCTTCCTAGTATACCATTTTTACACTTTGACGTGTAGTAGAAATTTTCAGAAAAAGGAGTAGGGGTTCATAAGAATTAGATTTTGTAATATAATGGCTAGGGGAGGTTGCTTATGAAGTACGATTATCTGATAGTAGGGGCAGGCCTGTTCGGCGCGGTCTTCGCGCACGAAGCCAGAGCTGCCGGAAAATCCGTCCTCGTCGTCGAAAAGCGCGGCACGGTGGGCGGCAATGTATATACCGAGAATGTGGAAGGGATTCAGGTGCACCGCTACGGCGCGCACATCTTCCATACCAATGACAGGCGCGTGTGGGAGTACGCGAACAGGTTCGCGGAGTTCAACCGTTACACCAATACGGTCGTCGCGAACTACAAGGGTGAGCTGTATTCGCTGCCGTTCAACATGTATACGTTTAATAAGATGTGGGGTGTGATCACGCCGGAAGAGGCGGCTGCGAAGATCGAAGAGCAGCGGAAGGCGGCCGGGATCACAGAGCCTAAGAATCTGGCGGAGCAGGCGATCAGTCTGATCGGAACGGATATCTACGAAAAGCTGGTCCGCGGCTACACGGAGAAGCAGTGGGGCAGACCTTGCGAGGAGCTGCCGGCGTTTATCATCAAAAGGCTTCCGGTCAGACTCACCTTCGACAACAACTATTTCAACGCGAAGTTCCAGGGAATTCCGATGGGCGGCTACACCAAAATGGTCGAACGTATGCTGGAGGGCATCGAAGTCCGCCTCGGCGTGGACTACCTCGCGAATAAGGAGGAGCTGGATCAGCTGGCGGACTGCGTCCTCTACACGGGACCGATCGACGCTTACTACAGCTATCAGTTCGGACCGCTCGAGTACCGGTCCGTGCGTTTTGAGACCGAGGTGCTGGACAAGCCGAACTTCCAGGGGAATGCGGTCGTGAACTATACCGATCGGGAGACGCCGTGGACGCGCATCATCGAGCATAAGTGGTTCGAATTCGGCAAAGGCCCGGACGGCGAAGACCTCCCGAAGACCGTCATCAGCCGTGAGTACAGCTCGGAGTGGAAGCCGGGCGACGAGCCGTATTATCCGGTGAACGATGAGAAGAACGGGGCGCTTTACGCGAAGTACCGCGCGCTTGCCGAGTCAGAGGATTCCGCGCGCGTGCTGTTCGGCGGACGCCTCGCAGAGTATAAATATTACGATATGGATCAGGTCATCGCATCCGCGCTGGACCTGTGTGAGAGGGAGCTGTAATACGATGGATTTTCAACAGGAATATAGGAATAAACTGCGCACGCCGGACGAGGCAGTGCGCGTCGTCAAATCCGGAGACTGGGTCGACTATATGACCAACGTGGCATTTCCGGAGCTTCTGGATGCGGCGCTGGCGCGCCGCGTAGATGAGCTGCATGACGTAAAGGTCCGCGGCAATCTGATCATGAATCCGCTTAAGATCGTGGAAGCGGATCCGAAACGCGAGCATTTTATCTACAACAGCTGGCACTGCTCTGCATATGAGCGCAAGCTTTGCGATCAGGGTCTCTGCAACTTTATCCCGATGGTTTTCCGGAACCTCGAGCCGTACTATAAGCATTTTCTGACCGTAAACGTGGCCATGTGCAGCGTGACGCCGATGGACAAGCACGGCTATTTTAACCTGTCCACCGCGACGGGCATCGGACGTGGAATCCTGATGAAAGCAGACGTAGTGATCCTCGAGATCAACGAGCGCCTGCCAAAGGTCTGCGGCGGCTGCGGCCAGCAGATCCATATTTCGGAAATCGATATGATCGTGGAGGGCGAACACAGCCCGCTGCCGACGGTGCCGATGCATCCGGTGACGCCGGAAGACCGCACGGTCGCCGAACAGATCATGACGATGATCCCGAACGGCGCAACAGTTCAGTTCGGTATCGGCAGCATGCCGAATGTGCTCGGCTCCATGATGGCAGAATCCGACCTGAAGGATCTGGGCATGCATACGGAGCTGCTTGCGGATGCCTATGTAGCGCTCGCGGAGGCCGGCAAGCTGACCAATGCCAAAAAGAACGTTCTGCCGGGCACCGGCGTGACCGGTCTGGCATTCGGTTCGGAGAAGGTCTATGAGTTCGTGGACGAGAATCCGGGCGTCGCGTTCATGCCGCTGGAGATCGTCAATTCGCCGGAAGTCATCGGAAGAATCGATAACATGATGTCGATCAACAACTGCATTGCGGTGGACCTGTTCGGGCAGGTCAGCGCGGAGAGCGTCGGTACGCGGCAGATCAGCGGGACCGGCGGGCAGCTGGACTATCTGACCGGCGCGGCGATGTCTCACGGGGGAAAGGCGTTCCTTTGCATGACGTCGACCTTTAAGGACAAAGCCGGCAACCTCCACTCCCGCATCATCCCCACCTTCCAGGGTGATATCGTGACGGATCCCAGAAGCCAGGCGTACTACATGGTGACGGAGTACGGCATGGTGAATCTGGTAGGACGGACGACCTGGGAGAGGGCAGAACTGCTGATCTCTATCGCGCATCCGGATTTCCGCGAGGAGCTGATCCAACAGGCGGAAGCACAGAAGATCTGGATCCGGTCGAATAAACGGTAAAGATAGTTCGAAAAGTTCAACACTTCGGTGTTGACACGGCTTGAACGCTCCCGCCACTTAATTCGCCAAAGCGAATTTGAAGTGGGGGATTCCTGTTTCTCAGAGAACTGCGTGCTCCCTTGAGAGCCCCGTCTTACACTCTCTCCGCAGGCTTGAATTCCCGTGCGCCCCACGGTAC
>JAFOML010000012.1 GCA_017425345.1 Eubacterium sp.
AGGACGTAGCGAACGACTGCAACGGGCGCCGGGAGCTTCAGCTCCTCCGGGTTTCAGTGGGGGATTATAACCCACCACTGAAAGTCGGAAATGGAACCCGCCGCCTATAGAGGCGGGGGACATCCGGCGCCCGTTATTTCTCTTCTTCCGCTGCGTGCTCCGCGATGATCTGATCGGAGATCGACTTAGGAACTTCCTGATATCTCTCGAAGGTGAGCTCGAAGGTTCCTCTGCCCTGTGTCATGGAGCGCAGTGCCAGCGCATAGTCGAAGAGTTCTGCCTGCGGTGCTTCCGCCAGCAGCTTCTGCTCGCCGTTCGACTGCGGTTCCATACCGAGGATTCTGCCGCGGCGCTTGTTCATGTCACCCATGACGTCTCCTACGTAGTCATCCGGTACGTAGATGTCCATGTGCATGATCGGCTCGAGCAGGCACGGATCTGCGGAAGGAATACCCTTCTTGAATGCCAGCGCTGCAGCGAGCTTGAAGGATACCTCGTTGGAGTCTACCTCGTGGTAAGATCCATCGTAGAGGACTGCCTTGATGTTTACGCACTTGCAGCCAGCCAGAGGGCCCTTCTCCATGCATTCCAGCAGGCCCTTCTCGACCGCCGGAACGTAGTTCTTAGGAACGGATCCGCCGAACAGTTCTTCCGAGAACTCCAGTCCATCCTGCTGGGATGGGGAGAAACGGATGTGTACGTCACCGTACTGGCCGGCACCGCCGGACTGCTTCTTATGCTTACCCTGAACATCCGAGTTGCCCTTGATGGTCTCTCTGTAAGCGATCTTCTGCGGAACGGTCTTGACGCTTACGCCGAAACGATCCTTCAGCTTAGCAAGCACGATGTTCAGCTGCATGTCGCCCTGACCGCCGAGCAGCGTCTGATGGGTCTCTGCGTTACGCTCGATGGTGAAGGAAGGATCCTCGTCTCTCAGACGTCCGAGGCCGGTTCCCATCTTCTCTTCATCGTTCTTATCTTCTGCTTCGATCGCAATGTAGTACGTCGGGGACGGATATGCGACCGGCTCGAATGTGATCATGTTTTCCTTATCTGCCAGAGTATCGCCGGACTGCGTATACTGCAGCTTGGATACTGCGCAGATGTCTCCTGCCAGCGCAGCGCTGACCTCGATCTGCTCTTTTCCTCTGAGGACGAACAGCTTGCCGAGTCTCTCGGTCTTTCCTGCTCTCTCATTGTACAGATCCTGACCGGCTGTGAGCTTGCCGGAGATGACCTTCATGATGGAGATCTTTCCAACAAACGGGTCGACGATCGACTTGAAGACAAAAGCTGCAGCCGGGCCGTCTGCCGAGCATTCTCTCTCGATCTCCTCGCCATTCTCGTCCTTGCCGACGTATGCTGCGTGTGCCAGCGGAGAAGGAACCAGTCCGTTCAGAAGGTCCAGAATACCTTCTACCTTCTGTCCCATCTGGAAGATCGCGGTGCTGACCGGTACGATATCTCCGGAGGAGATTCCGTTTACGATACCTGCGCTGATCTCTTCCGGTGTGAACTCTTCACCCTCGAAGTACTTCTCCATCAGCTCTTCATCGGTCTCGGCGATAGCTTCCATCAGCTCATCATCGATATCATCGCCGATCGGCCAGGACATCGGTACCAGCTTGGAACCGAACTTGTCTCTCAGCGCTTCCAGCGTTGCGTCGAAGTCGAACTCATCTCTGTCTCTCTTATTGATAATGAAGAAACGCGGCATGTTATACTTGTCACAGATCTTCCAGGCCTGCTCTGTTCCTACCTGTACTCCAGAACCTGCATCTACCATGATCGCTGCTGCTTCGCATGCTCTCATTGCTGCATTGACTTCTCCAACATAGTCGAAATATCCCGGCGTATCGATAAAGTTGATCTTGTTTCCCTTCCACTCGATCGGAATGATCGTGGTGTTGATCGAGAATCCTCTGTCAATCTCCATCTTGTCGTAGTCGGATACCGTGTTTCCGGACTCAACCTTTCCCAGCTTCTTGGTAGCGCCGGTCTCAAACAGCGCTGCTTCCAGGAAAGTGGTCTTTCCACTTCCACCATGTCCAATCAACGCGATGTTTCTGATATTTTCGCTCTTATAGTCTTTCATCGACAGACCTCCTAAATATATTCAAATGACGGCGTTTCTCCGCCGATTTGGTCAACAAGAATATTCTACCACAAAAGATATTCGACCACAACGTCAATTTTCAATAGTTTGACTATTCTGTGCCGATCTTATTGACAATATATACGCCGATGATAATCAGCGCGGCGCCGACGACCTGCGCCAGCGTAAAACTCTCGCCGAGGATCACGATTCCGGATACGATCGCGATCAGCGTCGTGACTCCCGCATAGGCGACGGTTCTGGTGGGGCCGATGTATTCGATGGCTAGATTTTGTAACAGGAAGCTGATCACCGAACAGCCGATTCCCGTGTACAGGACTGCAACCAGGAACAGCCGGTTTGTGGCCGGCAGCATCGCGAGCGCAGCAAGCCCTGCCGCGCCTTCGCCTCCGATCAGGCGCTCGCAGACAGCGAGCGCGCAGAAAACGACTGCGCCGAGAGCCATCATGACATACGTCTTCTCCACACTGGTAAAGCCGTCTTCCTTGCGCGAGAATACTCCGTACAGCGCATAGGAGACGACTCCCATGATCAGCATGAGGTATCCGAGCGGATTGAAGGACATCGACATGCCCTGCGACAGGACGCAGACCACCACGCCTCCGAGTGTGAGGGCTATGCCGGCGATCATCTTTCCGGTCGGCATCTGCTTGAGGATCACGGCGGACATCAGCATGGTGACCGCTGGAATGCTCGCGACGATACAGCCGCTCTCCGACGCCGTCGTCAGCTGGACGCCGTAGGTCTCTCCGATAAAGTAGATGACCGGCACCAGCACGGCGATCTTCAGAAGCGGCGCAAGCGACTTGCCCTTCAGATCGATCCGGATCACGCGAAACGCGAGCAGAATGCTCATCACGATCAGCGCGGTCAGATAACGCCAGGAGAGCAGCGACAGCGCAGATACCTCTTCTGTAACGCTTTTTGTAAACAGGTAGCTGAATCCGAAGAAGCAGACGCTCACCAGAGCGTAAATATTGCCCCTTATAATCCGTCCCTTACTGCCTGCGTCATTCATTGCGTTTTACTCTTTCTTAGAACTCTGCCGTCTTCGGCGTTCTCGGGAACGGCAGGACGTCACGGATATTGCTCATTCCGGTGATGTACATGATGATGCGCTCGAATCCGAGACCGTATCCGGCATGCTTGACGCCGCCGTACTTTCTGAGGTCCAGATACCACCAGTAGTTCTCACGGTCGAATCCCAGCTCGTCACAGCGCTTGCTCAGGATGTCCAGACGCTCTTCTCTCTGGGAGCCGCCGATGATCTCGCCGACGCCCGGTACGAGCATGTCGCAGGCTGCGACGGTCTTTCCGTCGTCGTTCAGACGCATGTAGAATGCCTTGATATCCTTCGGATAATCCGTCACGAAGATCGGCTTCTTGAACACCTGCTCGGTCAGATAGCGCTCATGCTCCGTCTGCAGGTCAACGCCCCACTCGACCGGATACTGGAACTTCTGTCCGCTCTTCTGCAGGATCTCCACGGCTCTCGTGTAGGTCACGCGCTCGAACTCAGAGGTCGCCACGTGCTTCAGGCGCTCGATCAGTCCCTTATCGATGAACTGGTTGAAGAATGCCATCTCCTCCGGCGCGTTCTCCAGCACATAGTTAATGATGTATTTCACCATCGCCTCGGCGGTGTCCATATAATCGTAAAGGTCCGCGAAGGCCATTTCCGGCTCGATCATCCAGAACTCGGCCGCGTGGCGCTGGGTATAGGAGACCTCGGCGCGGAAGGTGGGGCCGAAGGTGTA
>JAFOML010000002.1 GCA_017425345.1 Eubacterium sp.
CGCATAAGGGGGACCAGATGGATCTGTTTTTTATCATTACCAGCATACTGCTCGGCGTCGGGCTTGCGATGGACGCTTTCTCCGTCTCCATTGCAAACGGCCTTCTGGAGCCGTCCATGTCCCGCAGGCGCATGTGCGCTATCGCGGGCGTTTACGCGGCCTTTCAGTTTGCGATGCCGGTGATTGGATGGCTTTGTGTCCGGCGGGTCGCGGAGGCCTTCCTGGCTTTTCAGCCTTTCATCCCGTGGATCGCGCTGATCCTTCTGCTTGCGATCGGCGGAAAGATGGCGATGGAAGGGATTCGTACAAAATCCACAGCATCCTCCCCGAACACCCCGGAAGAATCCCAGTATAGCATCGGCTTTCTGACCCTGCTGGTACAGGGAATTGCGACTTCCATCGATGCGCTTTCGGTGGGATTCACCCTTGCAGAGTACAACGCGGCGCTCGCCTGCGCGGGCGCCGGAATCATCGGACTGGTCACCTTCCTGATCTGCCTTGCAGGCCTGGCATTCGGCCGGATGTTCGGCGAATCGCTCGCGGACCGCGCGCAGATCTTTGGGGGCTTGATTCTGATCGCGATCGGTATTACTATTTTCGTAAGAGGCTAAGTCAGTTAGAAAGGAGCAGGCGATGTTCAGGAAGATGAGAAGATTCAAGCAGCAGCTGCCGCAGGAGGACTGTATTCAGGTCCTGAAAGAGGGCAGACGCGGCGTCCTCGCGGTGAACGGGGAGAACGGCTATCCGTTTGCATTCCCCATCAACTATATCTACCGTGAGGAAGACGGAAAGATCTACTTCCACAGCTCGAAGAGCGGATATAAGGTGGACTGCCTGAAGGAGAACGATAAGGTCTGCTTTACGCTTCACGATGAGGGCTTCAAACGGGAAGGCGAGTGGTGGTACTGCGTTAAGAGCGTCATCTGCTACGGCCGTATCGAGCTGATGGAAAGCAATGAGGAGACCATGGAGATCCTCCGGAACTTCGGACTGAAGTACTATCCGACCGTGGAAGACGTAGACCGCGTCATGAAGAGCTCCTCGAGCCGCGTGCAGATGCTCTGCCTGACGATCGATCATATGACAGGAAAGTTTGTGGAAGAGGAATGAGTGATAAGAATCTGAAATGGGAGCTGGTCCGGGATGAACAGGTCGTTAAGGACCGCTGGATGGATATGAAAGCCGCGCTGTACCGCCTGCCGGACGGCAGAGAGGTGGGGCCGTTTTATCATTACAGCAGACAGGATTTTGTCGTCATCGTTGCGCTGGACGAGCAGGAGAACTTCCTCTGCGTGCGGCAGTTCCGCCAGGGCATCGCACGACTGACGACCGAATTTCCTGCCGGAGGACTGGAGGCAGGTGAGACGCCGATCGATACGGCGCGCCGGGAGCTCATGGAAGAGACCGGCTATACCAGCGATAACATGGAACTGCTGCTTTCCATTCCGGCTGCACCGACGATCTGCGATAATACCGCGCACATCGTGCTTGCGCAGGGCTGCAGGCAGGTTGCCGGGCAGGACCCGGATCCGTACGAATTCATCGAGATCAAAAAGATCCCGCCGGCCGAGATGGACGGCCTGATCGAGAGCGGCGAGTTTCCGCAGCCCGGCCATATCCTGGGCTATATGATGTGGAAATTGCGGCAGAAAAAGGGTTGAAATCCCATTTTGGAAGTGTTATAGTAGTTTCAAACGATGAAGAGAAGAGTAAGGCGCGTGCAGGCCTTCAGAGAGGGGTGGGCTGCTGAAACACCCTGACCGGCGCACCCGAAGACCACCTCTGAGCGGCACCAATCCTGCCCGCCTGACCGCGTTACCAGTCGAATGAAGAGCCGGGAGCAATAGCGACCGGAAGATGGGTGGAACCACGGATACTTAGTATGCGTCCCTTCTTGCTTATTATGCAGGAAGGGTTTTTTAGTTTTTACTTGGAGGAATTATTATGATCATTACGTTAAAAGATGGAAGCAGCAAGGAATATGCACAGCCGATGTCGATCTTCGAGATCGCGCAGGACATCAGCGGCGGACTCGCGCGCGCAGCCTGCGTCGGTGAGATCGATGGAGAAGTCAAAGATCTGCGCACGATCGTCGATCACGACTGCACCCTGAACATTCTCACCTTTGATGACGACAGAGGAAAGGCCGCTTACCGTCATACCGCAGCACATATTCTAGCAGAGGCTGTCAAGCATCTGTATCCGGAAGCCAAGCTCGCGATCGGACCGTCGATCGATAACGGCTTCTACTACGACTTTGACCTTCCGCCGCTCACCCGCGAAGATCTGGATAACATCGAGGCAGAGATGAAGAAGATCATCAAGAAGAACGATTCGATCGACTATTACACGCTTCCGCGGAAAGAGGCGATCGAACTGATGAGCGGCCGCGAAGAACCATATAAGGTCGAGATGATCGAAGACCTTCCGGAAGATGAGACGATCTCGTTCTATCAGCAGGGTGACTTCATCGAGCTCTGTGCCGGACCGCACCTGATGCACACTGGCCAGGTCAAGGCATACAAGCTGACGTCCACCTCCGGCGCGTACTGGAGAGGTGACGAGCACAATAAGATGCTGACGAGAATCTACGGCACGGCTTACACCAAGAAGGCCGATCTGGAAGAGCGTCTGGCATTCCTGGCAGACATCAAGAACCGCGACCACAACCGTCTCGGCAGAGAGATGGGACTGTTCACGACCGTAGATGTCATCGGACAGGGCCTGCCGCTGTTCCTGCCGAAGGGAACCAAGATGATTCAGAAGCTGCAGCGCTGGATCGAGGATCTGGAAGAGTATGAGTGGGGTTACGTCCGGACCAGGACGCCGCTGATGGCCAAGTCGACTTTGTACAAAATCTCCGACCACTGGTACCACTACAAGGACGGCATGTTCCTGCTCGGCTATGACAACATGGATGAGATCATGGCCGCAGAAGACCGCTCCAACGAGATCCACGGCGTCGAAGACCTGAGCCTGATCGAAAACGATGCGGACTCCGATGTTATGGCGCTGCGTCCGATGACGTGCCCGTTCCAGTACTACGTATATAAGACCGGACAGAAGAGCTACCGTGACCTTCCATACAGGATGGGTGAGACCTCCACACTGTTCAGAAATGAACAGGCCGGAGAGATGCACGGACTTACGAGAGTCCGTCAGTTCACGATTTCGGAAGGCCATCTGGTTGTCGCGCAGGATCAGCTGGAAGAAGAGTTCAAGGGATGCGTGGAGCTCGCGAAGTACTGTCTGACGACGCTCGGTCTGGAAGAAGATGTGACATACCGCCTGTCGAGATGGGATCCGGCGCACGCGGAGGATTATCTCGGAACCGCTGAGGAATGGGACCGCGTGGAAGGCTTCATGAGGAATATCCTGAATGATATCGGACTTGACTTCAAAGAAGAAGTCGGCGAGGCCGCATTCTACGGACCGAAGCTTGACATCCAGGCGAAGAATGTATACGGCAAGGAAGATACCATGATCACGATCCAGATCGATACATTCCTGGCAGAGCGCTACGATATGTACTACATAGACCGTGACGGATCTAAAAAACGCCCGTACATCATCCACAGAACTTCCATGGGCTGCTACGAGCGTACGCTGGCATGGCTGATCGAGAAATACGCGGGCAAGTTCCCGACATGGCTCTGCCCGGAGCAGGTCAGAGTGCTTCCGGTCTCCGACAAATACGCGGACTACGCACAGGAGGTCTTCAAAGAACTCCGCAAAAACGGCGTGGACGTAACGATCGACAACAGCGCGGAGCGTCTCGGCTACAAGCTGCGCCAGGCACAGCTTGACCGCCTGCCGTACATGCTG
The DNA here is from genome assembly GCA_017425345.1 of Eubacterium sp. Next base: position 3,826 of record JAFOML010000002.1, read on the forward strand.
GTCGTCGGTCAGAAGGAAGAGGAAGACCGCACGGTTTCCGTCCGCAGCCGCTTTGCAGGCGATGAAGGCGTGAAGCCGCTCACAGAGTTTATCGATCAGATCTGTGAAGAGATCAGAACCAAAGCGATCCGCAAGGAAGAAAAGAAGGATAAATAAAGGTAAGAGAGCGGGCGCCGTTGGCGCCCGCGGTGTTTATACTCAGGTGCGAGATATCTGATATGGGTAACGATAACTTTTATATGGTAGATGATATTCCGGTGATCGTCCATCGTAAAAATATCAAAAACATCTACCTGCACATTTACGAGCCGGATGCTCCGGTGGAGCTGAGTCTGCCAAGGCGGGCGGGGGTTCGGGAGGGACTGGATTTTGTCAGAAGGAAGAGACCCTGGATCCGCCGCAAACAGCAGGAACTACGCCAGAAGGCCGGTCGCCGGAATCGGGACGAGCAGCTCCTCTATGTGAGTGGCGACCGTCTGGTATTCTGGGGCAAGCCATACGAGCTCGTGGTGAAAAACGGTACCCCGACGAGCTTCCGGCTTGCAGGTGACAAGGCCGTTATGACCATCGCGGAGGGCAGCACTCCGGCGGACCGGGAAGCGGTCGTCAAGAGCTTCCGGTATGACCTGATGAACCAGTACCTGAAGAAGCGATTGCCGGAGATCCAGGGCGTGGCCGGGCTTTACTGCGCCAAGTGGAGGCTGCGGTTTATGACGTCCCGGTGGGGCAGCTACAGCCTCAAGACGAGGACGATCACGCTGAACCTGAATCTCACAAAGATGGAGAAAGTGTTTACGGACTATGTGATCGTGCACGAACTGGTGCATACGAGGGTGCCGAATCACGGGCCGGAGTTTTATGCGTATATGGACCGGCTGATGCCGGGATGGAAGGAACTCAGGAAGGCAATGCGATGAGCGAAAACCATGTCTACATAGCGATCGATCTCAAGTCCTTCTACGCGTCGGTGGAGTGCGCAGAGCGCAGTCTGGATCCGCTGGATACGAATCTGGTGGTGGCGGATACTTCGCGCTCGGAGAAGACGATCTGTCTGGCGGTCTCTCCGTCGCTGAAAGCGTACGGGATCTCCGGAAGGGCCCGTCTGTTTGAAGTCGTCCAGAAAGTGCGTGAGATCAACGCGGAGCGCCTTCAGAGGGCGCCTGGCAGACGGTTCACGGGAGAATCCTTCCGTGCTTCGGAGCTCGAACGGAACCCTTCGCTCGCGCTGGCATATATCGCAGCGGTTCCGCAGATGGCGCACTATATCAAGAGGAGCACGGAGGTCTATCAGGTTTACCTGCAGTACGTTTCGGCTGCGGATATCCACGTGTACTCGATTGACGAAGTCTTTATCGACGCCACCCCCTACCTGAACACGTACCGCTGCAGCGCGCACGAGCTCGCGATGCGGATGATCCGCGACGTGCTCCGGAAGACGGGCATTACGGCGACCGCAGGCATCGGAACGAATCTGTATCTTTCTAAAATCGCGATGGACATCGTGGCCAAGCACATGCCGGCGGACGCAGACGGCGTGCGTATCGCGGAGCTGGATGAGATGAGCTACCGCAGACTGCTCTGGGACCATAGACCGATCACGGATTTCTGGCGTGTGGGACGCGGGATAGCAGCCAGACTTGCGGCAAACGGACTCTACACCATGGGGGATATCGCGAGGTGTTCCGTCGGAAAGGCCTCCGATTTCCATAACGAAGCGCTTCTCTACAAGCTGTTCGGAGTGAATGCGGAGCTTCTCATCGACCACGCCTGGGGCTGGGAGCCCTGCACGATCGCGGATATCAAGAGCTATAAGCCGCAGTCCAGCAGCCTCAGCGCGTGACAGGTGCTGATGCGGCCGTACACCAAGCAGGAGGCCGCCACGATCGTCCGTGAGATGGCAGATGCCATGGTCCTGGACCTGGTGGACAAGCGTCTCGTAATCGACCAGATGGTCCTGACGATCAGCTACGACCGGGAGAATCTGATGGATCCTGAACGCAGACGCGCGTACAAGGGACCGGTGACG
>JAFOML010000013.1 GCA_017425345.1 Eubacterium sp.
ATGACGAGTCGCGCAGAGTATCGTCTCTTGCTTAGGCAGGATAATGCGGATACCAGACTTACGGAGATCGGATATTCCATCGGTCTTGTAACAGAAGAGAGATATCAGAAGTATTTGACTAAGAAGCAGGCTGTAGAAAACGAGATCCAGCGTCTTAAGGAGACAACCGTCGGACCGAAAGATGCGGATGAGCTGCTGGAAAAGCTTGGAAGCAGCAAGCTGCAGAACCGTATTTCTCTGTATGAGCTGATGCGTCGTCCGGAAGTCTCGTACGATGCTCTTGCAGCGATCGATCCGGGAAGACCGGAACTCAGTTCCCATGCAAAAGAACAGGTTCAGGTGCAGATCAAATATGAGGGATACATCCGCAAGCAGCAGGCGCAGGTGGAAAAGTTCAAGAGGCTGGAAGACAAGCTTCTTCCGGAAGATCTTCCTTATGATACGATTGAAGGTCTTCGTATCGAGGCAGCGCAGAAGTTGTCGCAGATACGACCGCGTTCGGTCGGGCAGGCCGGCAGAATCAGCGGCGTTTCCCCGGCAGATATCAGTGTACTCATGGTCTATCTGGAAAAGCAGCGCAGGATGGAAAGGGAAAACAAAAGATGAATACGCAGTGGAAAGAGAGCCTTGCTGAGCAGCTTGCCTCGGTAGAGGTTCATGCAACCGACCGGCAGCTCGACCAGCTTATTCAATATATGTCACTGATCCTGGATCGCAATCAGCATATTAATCTGACTGCGATTCGTGAGGAAGATGCTTTTCTGAAAGGACACTATGTGGATTCTGCATTTCTCTGTACGCTCACGGAATACCAGAGAGCAGAAACCGTTCTCGATATGGGGACCGGAGCCGGATTTCCGGGAGTGCCGCTTGCGATCCTTTCACCGAAGAAGCAGTTTACTCTGGTAGATTCTCTGGCCAAGAGACTGCGGGTGATCGATGAATTTGCGGATACCATAGGTATCACGAACGTTAAGACGATTCATGCGCGCGCGGAGGACATCGGCCACGATCCTGTGCACCGGGAGCATTACGACCTGGTCGTTTCCAGAGCAGTTGCAGAGCTGAATACTCTCAGCGAGTATTGTCTTCCGCTTGTAAAGACCGGCGGATGGTTTATCGCTTATAAGGGAGCAGGGGCGCAGGAGGAATTGTCCCGTGCGACTAAAGCAATTCACGTTCTTGGAGGAGTAGGAGAGAAGATCATCCCTTACCGGGATGATGAATGGGATCATTCCCTTGTGGTGATTCCTAAAGAGAAAAGCTCCCCGAAGAAGTATCCCAGAAAGGCAGGCACACCTTCTAAGACTCCAATCCGGTAATGTGTTTTTCGGAATGTTTCACGTGAAACATTCCGTTTTTTTATTGCTGATCGAAGGAATGTTTCACGTGAAACATTAATGCTATGAAAAAAGTTTGCAGATAGAAATGTACTGATTATGCGGCCTGTAGGATGCAGAAAGCGTGTATACAAGAAATGTGGAAAAATACTGTAGTAAATAAAGTACGTTTCGTATATAATAGTGTAGACGATATAAACAACAATATTATGCAGGAGGGAATCTGTGGGAAAAGCAATTGCAATCTTTAATCAGAAAGGTGGAGTAGGCAAGACAACAACGAACATCAACCTTGGTGCCTGCCTGGCTCAGCTGGGAAAGAAGATCCTGATTCTGGATATCGATCCGCAGGGGAACACGACAAGTGGGATCGGCTTCTCGAAAACAGGACTGGACTACACTGTATATGATATTTTGATTGAAAATGATTTTGATCCCAGAAAAGCTATACTGCACACATCCGTGAAGAATCTGGATCTGATACCGGCAAACGTCGATCTTGCCGGAGCCGAGATCGAAATGGTGCAGTTAGAGGGAAGAGAGAAAAGACTCAGAAAGGCGATCAATAAGATCCGACGGAGATATGACTATATCTTCATCGACTGTCCGCCTTCACTTGGGCTGCTTACGATCAATTCACTGACAGCGGTGGAAAGCGTTCTGATTCCAATCCAGTGCGAGTTCTATGCGCTGGAAGGCGTCAGCCAGCTGATGAGCACGATCGAACTCGTCAAGCGGAATCTGAATACGGAGCTGGAGATCGAAGGTGTCGTTCTGAGCATGTTTGACGGAAGAACGAATCTGTCCATTCAGGTTGTCCAGGAAGTAAAACGCTATTTCGGGGCTAAAGTATATTCAACCGTGATCCCGAGAAACATCAGGCTTGCAGAAGCGCCCAGTTACGGAATGCCGATCGTGGAATATGACCCGAAGTCAAAGGGAGCGCAGGCATATAACGAGTTCGCGAAAGAATTCCTGATCAGAGAAAAGGAGCAGGCATGAGTAAAAGCCCACGCGGAAGAGGCCTCGGCAGGGGCCTGGACGCGCTGTTTGCTGAACAACAGCCGATTATAGAGAGAGCAAGAGAAAAAAGTGAGACCGCTGCGGATTCAAATGAAGGAGCAGTGATCTACATCGATATCAACAGCATCAAACCAAATCGGAATCAGCCGCGAAAGGTGTTTGATCCGGAGAAAATCGCGGAGCTGGCAGATTCCATTAAAGAACACGGTATCATTCAGCCGCTTGTACTCCGCACAGATGGCGAAGGACTGTATGAGATCGTAGCGGGGGAAAGACGCTGGCGTGCTGCCAGAGAAGCCGGACTGACAAAAGTACCGGGTATAGTGCGGGAATTCACAGATGAAGAGAACGCACTGATCGCGATCATTGAGAACATGCAGAGAGAGGATCTGAATCCGATCGAGGAGGCAGAAGGCCTCAATCAGATGATTAAAACCTATGGTCTGACACAGGAGGAGGTCTCCAAGAGTGTAAGTAAGAGCAGACCTTATATTTCCAACGCTTTGCGGCTTCTCAAGCTGCCGCAGGACATCCAGGATCTGTGCAGTGAAGGGGTGCTTTCCGCAGGGCACGCGAGAGCGCTGGCGGGCGTAAAGGACGAGAAGCTGCAGGCCGCGATCTGCCGGAAGGCGAGAACGGAAGGACTGTCCGTAAGAGAAGTGGAAAAACTTGTCAGCGGAGGCGGAAGCAAGCGCAGAAAACCAGTAAAAAGAGTCAAGAATGCGGATACCATCCGCGTAGAAAATGAGCTGAAGGAGCTGTATGGTACGAAAGTCTCGATCAACCAGAACGGAAAGAAGGGATCGATCGAACTGGAGTTTTACAGCATGGATGAGTTAAACAGACTGATCGACCTGCTCAGAGCCGTGCAATAGCAACACGTTTACGCTATTTGGCCAGCTCTGGGAGACGATCTGGTGACGGAGTGAAGACCCCGCTGTCCTGAGGCAAATAAGAGGCTGGCCAAATCAAACGGATTTTGGGCGGCCTCTTTCTTTTATCATTCAAAAATGATATAATATAATACTACCCAAATGAGGAGTATGTGATATGAGTGAGACCAGTTTCGAAAAGAGTTTTGCCGAAACCGTACCGCTTCCTATCTGCATCGTAGACAGTAAAGGGAAGGTTGTCAGCGCCAATTCACATATCGGCGAGGTCTTCATTTACGATGACCTGGTCGGAAGTGATTTCTATGCGCTCACCGGCGTCCGTCTTTCAGAACTTCTGGATGGAGAGGAAAAGAAAGAACAGAGAACTGTTCAGCGCAGCGATAAGGCATTTCGACTTCATGCGATCCATAAGAATTGCGAGGACGGGAACACCGTCGTGGTATTTTATGATATCACGGATTACGAGACGCTCAAGTCCGCGTATATGAATGAGCGCGTGTGCGTTGCAGTCGTACAGATTGACAATTACGATGAGCTGATCGCAAGCACGCTGCCGGATATGCGGATGACGATCACGACACAGGTGGACAAGACGATCCGCAAGTGGGCAAGTGATCTGAAGGCATCCATTATCCACAATAAGCAGAACGAGTACATCGTGTACTTCCAGTCCTCCTTCCTGCCGAAGCTTCGGGAGAACAAGTTTGCGATCCTGGATGAGGTACGGGCGATCGAGACAGAATCCGCTTTTCCGATGAGTCTTTCGATCGGTGTAGGAATTGACGGCCGTACGATGGAGGAGACCGAGGAGTTTGCAAGCTCTGCGATCGAACTGGCGCTTGGCAGAGGCGGAGATCAGGCCGTGACCAAGCGGAATGCGCAGATCTCCTACTATGGCGGCAAGGCGCAGACCGTGGAGAAGACGAACAAGGGCAAGTCCCGTGTCATTGCGCGCAGACTGCAGCAGATGATCGAGAATTCCGGCCGCATCCTGATCATGGGACATAAGAATCCGGACATGGACTGTTTCGGATCCGCTCTGGGAATTCACCGTGTCTGCAAGATGCATGGCCGTGAGGCAAGCATTGTGCTGGATGACGTGAACGAATCCCTGAACGTAGTCTACAAGCAGGCAGCGGAGAGTGGAAAGTACAGCTTTATATCCAATGAGAAGGCGTTAGCCTATGCGAACAGCGAGACGCTTCTGATCATCGTCGACACCCATAGACCAAGCTATTTGTGCTGTGCGGAGCTTCCCGGAATGGTCGGACAGGTGGCGGTGATCGATCACCACAGAAGAGCGGCAGACGCGATCGAGAATGTGAATCTGTCGTATATTGAGTCTTACGCGTCATCGGCAGCAGAGCTCGTATGTGAGATCCTGCAGTATTCCGGTAAGAAGCGCGTACTGAGCAAGCTGGAGGCGGAAGCGCTTCTGGGAGGTATGACGATCGATACGAACCGGTTCGCCGTTAAAACAGGCGTGCGCACCTTTGAAGCAGCCGCATGGCTGCGGCGCTCCGGCGCAGATACGACAGAGGTCAAGCGGTTTTTTCAGACGGACCTGGAATCCTTCCGCGCAAGAGCTGAAGGAATCGCATCCGCAGTCGTGGAAGAGAACGGGATCGCAACATCGATCTGTAAAGGAAACCACAGAGAAGCGCAGATCATAAACTCCCAGGTGGCAGATGAACTTTTGAATATCAAGGGAATCAAGGCATCCTTCGTGGCAAGCAGAAACCTGATCGGCCAGACCGTGGTCAGCGCCAGATCTCTCGGAGAGATCAATGTGCAGGTGATCATGGAGAAGCTGGGCGGCGGCGGACACCTTACCACCGCAGGCGCGCAGATGGACCTGCCGCCGGAGGGCGTGCTTGAGGAGATCAGAAAGCTGGTGGCTGCCGGAATCGGACAGTCATAGAAGGATTAAGCAGAAGGACAGAGATAGAAAAGGCAGAAGAGGTTGAACTATGATCGTAATTTTAAACAGAGACGTTAAGGGAAGCGGAAAAGCTGGCGAGGTCGTAAAAGTAAATGACGGCTATGCGCGCAACTTTCTGATTCCGAAGGGATATGCAATTGAAGCGAGCCAGGGCAATGTGAGATCCCTGGAGAAGGCTCGCCAGAAGCAGGCGGAAGAGGCTGCCGCACAGAAAGCAGCCGCAGAGGAGCTTGCCAACAAGCTGAGCCTTATCACCGTGACGATCAAGACCAAGGCAGGAGAAGGCGGCCGGCTGTTCGGCTCCATCACCTCCAAGGATATCGGCGAGGCGCTGATCGAGCAGTATGATATCCATATCGATAAGAAGAAGATCCAGATTCCGCAGCCGATCAAGATGCTTGGGAAGACCAGCGTAAATGTCAAGCTGCATTCGGAAGTGTCTGCGCAGCTTACAGTAGAGGTGACTGACTGATGGCAGAGAAGATCCCTCCGCACAATCTGGAAGCTGAGCGATCGGTGCTGGGCGCAGGACTTCTGTCCAGAGATGCACTTGCTGATGTGGTCGAACTGGTACGCGCGGATGATTTTTATGACGGCGCGAACCGGGAGATTTTCGCTGTCATGGTAGACATGTTCAGCGATAACAAGCCGGTTGATATCGTGACCGTCTGTGACGAGCTGAAATCCCGGAAACTGCTGGAAATGACGGGTGGAAGAGCCTACGTGGGTTCTCTTTCCGGAGAGGTTCCGTCAGCAGCCAATGCCGGGGAATATGCCAGGATCGTCGCGGAAAAGTCCGCCATGCGGAAGCTGATCCGGACATCCGAGCAGATCCGCGAGAGGAGCTTCAGCGAGGAGGAATCCCCGACGGAGATCCTGAATTATGCAGAAAGTGAGATCTTTTCGATCTCCCAGTCGAGACAGAGCAAGGACTACGCTCCTTTGAAGGAGGTCCTGGTACGGGATATCGATCTTCTGGACGAGGCTGTCAAGAACCAGGGACAGATCACCGGTGTCACGACCGGGTTCAAGGAACTCGATAACGTGACGTATGGACTGCAGAAATCCGACCTGGTCATCGTCGCGGCAAGACCGGCTATGGGAAAGACCGCGTTCGCGCTGAATATCGCGCAGAATGCGGCGGTCAAGGGCGGCGCTTCTGTGCTCATCTTCAGTCTGGAGATGTCGAGGGAACAGCTTGGACAGAGACTCCTTGCAATGGAAGCCCGCGTCGACATGGAGAACATCAAGAAGGGCAAGCTGGACCGGAACGACTGGGACCGCATCATGCTGGCCGCGGACACGCTGTCCGGCGCGAACATCTTTATCGACGACACGCCGGATCTCGGAATCTTCGAGATCCGCAATAAATGCAGAAGACTGAAGGCGGAGAAAGGGCTGGACCTGATCGTGCTGGACTATCTGCAGCTGATGAAATCCGAGGGACGCTCGGACAACCGGCAGCAGGAGATCAGCGCGCTTTCGCGTAATCTCAAGCTGCTGGCACGTGAGATCGACTGTCCGGTCCTGGTGCTGTCGCAGCTCTCCCGTTCGCCGGAACAGCGGCCGAATCACAGGCCGATCCTGTCCGACCTCAGGGAATCCGGCGCGATTGAGCAGGACGCGGACATCGTAATCTTCCTTTACAGAGACGACTACTATAACGAAGACTCCGACAAACCAGGTGTTTGCGAGGTCAACCTCGCCAAGCACAGAAGCGGTCCGACCAGAGTCGTGGACCTGACCTGGGTTGCGAGATATACCAAATTCAGTGATAAAGCGTAGATATGAATTTTGTTAAAGAAAACATCCGGGACTTCTACTTGCGTGACGTACAGATCGAGACCATCTTCATCAACGAATATCTGCCGGCAGCGCCGGGAGACTATGTGAAGGTCTATATCTACGGGTACATGTATGCTGAGCTGGGGCTCGAGATGTCAAACGCCCGCATTGCGCAGCAGCTTGGACTCAGCGAAAAGAAGGTCAATGAGGCCTGGGAATACTGGGAAAAAATGGGAACGATCCGGAAGCTCTATCTCGATAGAGACGGAAAGATCGATTTTACCGTGGAATTTATGAACCTGAAGTCACTCATGTACGGGAAGGGTGACTACGCTAAAGAGCCGTCGGAGCAGGAAAGCGTACAGGTTTTCGGAAACGAAGGCATCCGGCAGATGTTTGACCGGATGGAGAACCTGCTCGGCAGGACGATGAGCTCCACCGAGGTGAAACGCGTGCTGGCATGGGTTTCGGATTATAAGATCCGACCGGATGTGGTTCTGTACGGTTTGGAGTACTGTCTGGAAAAAGGCAAGGATAATCTCCGCTATGTAGAGAGTGTACTGAAGGGGTGGAACGAGGAAGGTCTGCTCAATGTGGAGGATGTCACAAGGCATCTTTCGGAGGTGGATCAGCGGTTTTATCAGTACAGGCGGGTGCTTCGTGCGTTGGGATTCCAACGGAATGCGACGGAAGAGGAAAAGCGCATGATGGACAGCTGGTTCGACATGTACGGATTCAGCATGGATCGTGTTCTGGAAGCCTGCGCCAAGACTGCGGGGATCGCAAGTCCGAATTTTAACTATGTCAATAAAGTGCTGGTGAACTGGAAGAGCGAGGCGCAGCGCCGCGGGGACGGCGATGTGAACAAGAAGATCACGATCAATCAGGCCCAGCTCAGAAAATATTATTCTTATCTGCGGGAGAAGGAAGCCCGGGAAGCGGATGAAAGGCTTGCCGAGATTTACAGTAAGATCCCGCGTATCCGGGAGATCGACCGCCGCAGCACGGAGCTCGGGGCGACGCTTTCGAAAGCGCTGATCCTGGGCAGCGAAGGGGACCAGGGCCCGGAGATCCGCGAACAGATGGAACGACTCGCGGAAGAACGGGCCGTACAGCTGACGGATCACGATTATCCGATGGATTACACAGACATTCATTATCTCTGTGAAAAATGTCATGATACTGGTATTACAGATCTGGGGGAACGCTGCAGCTGCGCGATCGAACGCACAGAAGAAGCGGAGATCTGGTACATGCAGGGGGGAGAAAATGGGGAGAACAGACAGAGCTAGGAGAAGACGGTTCAGAGTGAACAGGACCAGGGCGATCATGGCGCTCATCATTGCGCTTGTCGTGGGTATGTTCGCTCTTTCTGTGAAGAACATCATCGATCTTCATCAGGAGCGCGCGCAACTGAAGACGGAACGCGAGGTCTTGGCAAATCAGAAAGAGGATCTTGAGACGGAACTGAAGCACATCAACGAGAATAACTATATCGAAGAGCAGGCCCGGACGCAGCTGAATATGGTCATGCCGGGCGAAAAGCTTTACATTGTCAGCGGAAGTGAGGACGAATGATGAGACAGGAGCACATCCTGGAGGTCATCGTCGTCGAAGGACGGGATGATACGGCAGCGATACGCCGCGCAGTGGATGCGGATACGATCGAGACGCACGGATTCGGAATGAGCGAGGAGATGTGGAAGCGCATCGCGGCAGCCGCAGAAAGCCGGGGAATCATTGTCTTTACAGACCCGGACTATGCCGGGGAGCAGATCCGGCGGAAGGTTCGCGAACGGTTTCCGGAGAGCAAGCAGGCTTATCTGCCACGCGCGCTCGCAGAGAAGAAGGGGAATATCGGCGTGGAAAACGCTTCACCGGAGGCGATCCGCGAGGCGCTTGCCAAAGCGCACGTGACGAAGAGCGGGAAGGAACCTCTGTTTACGTTTGAAGACCTGGCGGAAGCCGGCCTTACAGGCGGTCCCGGCAGCCGCGACAGACGCCGTAAGGTCTGCGATATACTGGGGATCGGATACGGAAATGCTGCCGCGACACTCACAAGACTGAATGGATACGGCATAACGAAAGAGGAATTTTATGGAGCTTTACAATCCGGCAGTGATCCGGGCGATCCGAAATAAGTACGGATTCCGGTTCTCCAAGAGTCTCGGGCAGAACTTCCTGACTTCGAAGGAAGTGATCGACGGAATCGTCGAAGGCGCCGGGATCGGTCCGAAGGATCTGATCATTGAGATCGGTCCGGGGATCGGCGTACTGACGCAGGCTGCTGCGGAGGCCGGTGATAAGGTCATTGCGATTGAACTCGACAGCAACCTGATCACGATTCTGGCGGACACCTTGTCCGGATACGAGAATGTGGAGGTTTTGAACCAGGACGTTCTCAAGACGGATCTCACAGGGCTGATCGAAACAGAAAAACAAGGACGGGAACACGTCCGGATCATCGGAAACCTGCCTTACTATATTACGACGGCGATCATCATGAAGCTGCTGGAGGAACGGATTCCATGCGACAGCATAACGATCATGATGCAGAAGGAAGTGGCACAGAGGATCGTCTCACCTCCCGGAAGCCGTGTTTACGGTGCACTGTCGGTCGCAGTGCAGTATTATTGTGAAGTGGAAATCGTGGAAGAGGTGCCGAAGGAATCGTTTATGCCGATGCCGAAGGTGGATTCTACGGTGATCACACTGTATCCGCGCAAAGAGCCGCGCGTGGAGCTTATCGATGAGAATCTGTTCTTCCGGCTGGTAAAAGCCGGTTTTGGACAGCGAAGAAAGACTCTTACGAACTCGCTGAGACAGGCAGGGTTCACCCGGGAAGAGATCGAACAGGCGCTTTCTGCCTGTGGAATCGAACAGAAGCGGAGAGCGGAGACGCTTTCCGTGGAGGATTTTGGCGCGATTGCGAATTTCTTTTCCGGAAACAGAGTAGTACAAGGAGAATAAGCAGCATGGAGAATGACAAGAAGAGTATTATCCGCAGAATATTGAATAACAGCATCGTGATGTGCTTTCTGGTGGCATTTCTGATCGAACTGATCGCAGAGACACTGGGAAGACAGCAGACGCCCGGACTGGGCGGGCTGCAGTTTATGGTTTCACATCCGGTCGTGTTTTTCTATAATGTTCTGCTGATCTTTGCAACACTGTCGATTTCGATTCTGTTCCGCCGCAGAGCGTTCATGATGGCGCTGATCGCGCTTCCGTGGATGGCGATCGCGGTGACAAACGGCGTTATCCTGATGCAGCGGATGACACCGTTCACGATGAAGGATCTCAGCGCCATGACAGAAGGCATGACGATCCTGACGAACTATATGTCTGTGGGCGAGATCGCGGGAATTGTCGCGGTGCTTGTTCTGCTGATCGCCGCATTCGTGGTTCTTCTGATCAAGGGGCCAAGAGTCGCGCATCCGGCAAGCCTTCGGAAAAGGCTTGCGGCGGTCGTTCTGATCTTTGTCTGCACCTTTGGCGCGACCGTAGGTCTTGTCCGACTCAACGTCCTGAGTACGTTCTTCGGCAATCTGGCTTACGCGTACCGGGATTACGGCGTGCAGTACTGCTTCGTCAATACCTGGCTGAATACCGGCATCAGAAAGCCGTCCGGCTATTCGGAAGAGGCCGTTCAGAAGATCATCCGGGATGCAGGCATCAGCAAGAGCGGTGTTGTGAAGCTGGAGCAGAAAGAAAAAGAAATGACTAAACCGAACATTCTGTTCCTGCAGCTGGAATCCTTTGTGGATCCGACGCTGTTCAACAAGTTCAAGTACTCGGACGATCCGATCCCGTATTACAGAAGCCTGATGAAGAAGTACTCCTCCGGCAGCCTCACGGTGCCGGCCTGCGGCGCCGGAACGGCAAATACCGAGTTTGAGACGATGACGGGTATTTCGGTCAAGTTCTTTGGTCCGGGAGAATATCCGTTCAAGGCGATCCTCAAGGATGAGCCGGCAGAATCCGCGGCATCCGATCTGAAGCTGCAGGGGTATTCAACCCATGCGATCCACAATCACAGAGCGCTGTTCTATAACCGCAATACGGTCTTTGATAACATCGGTTATGATACATTTACCTCTGTCGAGTACATGAGCGGCGTCACCTATACGCCGAAGAACTGGGCAAGGGACGAACTGCTGACCTCTCAGATCATGGATGCTATGAAGTCCTCCAAAGAGAGAGACTATATCTATACGATTTCCGTACAGGGCCACGGAAAATATCCTTCGGAGAAGCTGATCGCACATCCGAATATCCGTGTGACCAAGGCCCCGAACGATGAAATGCGGAATCAGTACGAGTACTACGCGAATCAGGTCAACGAGATGGACACCTTCGTCAAAGAGCTGACGGAGACCCTTGCGGCGTTCGATGAGCCGGTCATTCTGGTGATGTACGGCGACCATATACCTGCGCTGGACATCAGTGAAGAGGACTATGACGCCAAAGATCTGTACCAGACGCAGTACATCATCTGGAGCAACTATCCGATGAGCCGAAAGGAGAAGGACCTGACGTCCTATCAGCTGATGGCGGAGGTGATGGACCGTCTGGACATCCATACCGGTACGACGTTCCGGTTCCATCAGAACGTAAAGCATAACTCCGAATCGTATCTGACCGATCTGAAAACACTGAGCTATGACATACTTTACGGCAAGTTTTACGCGTATGGCGGCAGCAACCCGTGGAAACCGGCAGGCATGAAGATGGGCGTCAAGGAGATCCGCATCAGCAAGGTCGTGAATGTCGGCGGCAAGTATTACATCAAGGGTAAGAACTTTACCGAGCGCAGCAAGATCACGCTGGATGGAGAGACGCTCAATACAACGTATCTGAGTCCGAGCCTGCTTGGCCTGGATGAAGAGGTGGATCCGAACGATGCCGCGCGGATGAAGGTCAGCCAGATCGATAAGAACAGCAAGTCGATCATCAGTACTACGGAGTAATCCGCTGAAAAGGAGGTCAGTCATGAAAGACCTTGAGACAGAACGCCTGAGCCTCAGGATGTTCACAGAAGCAGACGCGGAAGGTCTGTATGCATATGCGAAAAACCCGAACGTCGGGCCTCACGCAGGATGGAAGCCGCATGAGAGTGTTTCCGAATCGGCAGAGATCATCCGGGATCTGTTCGGACCGGCGGAATCCTGGGCGATCCGGCTGAAGGGGGAGGACCGCATCATCGGAGCGATTGGTCTGGAACCGGACCGGCACAGGGATGAGAATTCCCGGGAGATCGGTTATTCCCTCGCGGAAGATATGTGGGGAAAGGGCCTGATGACGGAAGCCTGCCGGGAGGTGATCCGGTTCGCGTTTGAGGAGCTTCAGCTTCCCATCGTCTCGATCTGCACGTCACCGTCGAACAGCAGATCCCAGAGAGTTATTGAAAAGTGCGGGTTTGTTTACGAAGGGACCCTTCGCAGGTCCTATCAGACCTACACGGGAGAGTGCAGGGACTCCCGCTGTTATTCCCTGTTAAGAGAAGAGTACTATGGTAAACGATAAGAAATACAAGGACGCAAACTATCCCTGCCGGAGGATCACCGAGCTGAAAGAGCTGATCTATTCCAGCGAACGGCTCTTTGCCGATAAGCCTGCATTCTATCAGAAGCGGGTAAAGGGCGGAGAGTATGAGGCGATCAGCTATACGGAGACCGTCCGGATGATGCGCGCGCTTGGAACCCGGCTTACGGATATGGAGCTGTCCGGCAAGAAGATCGGCGTGATCGGCGAAAGCCGGTTTTACTGGGTGCTGACGTACTTTACCGTCGTCTGCGGCGTCGGTGTGATCGTGCCGCTGGACAAGAATCTGCCGGACGGAGAGCTGCAGGGCCTGATCGAAAGAGCAGGTCTGTCGGCAATCGTCTATTCCGATTCCTGTCGCAAAAAGGTCCGTCATATGATGGAGCTGTCGGAGAGCCCGGTTGAAGTTTTTGTATCCATGGACGAAAAGACCCATGCCGGCGAAGGCCGCTATTCCCTCGAGAAGCTGATCGAGGAAGGACAGCAGCTTCTGGACGCGGGCGACGAACGTTACGTAAACGTGGATATCGATCCGGATCAGATGTCGACTCTGCTCTTCACCTCCGGAACGACCGGAGCGGCGAAGGGTGTCATGCTGTCGCACCGCAATCTGGCGACGAATGTCATGCAGCTTTCGGCGTACTTCAACGTGCCGGAACCGAAGATCGGACTGTCGATCCTCCCGCTGCACCACGTATATGAGATGACCTGTGATGTATGGACGTCGTTCTACCAGGGCGCATCAATCGCGTTCTGTGAGGGACTCAAGTACATCCAGAAGAATATGAAGGAGATCCACCCCACCGTTATGCTGGGCGTGCCGCTCGTGTTTGAAAAGTTCTATAAAGGCATGTGGAAGCAGGCCAAGAAGAGCGGCGAGGAGGAGAAACTCAGGAATGCGATCGATCTGTCGAAGCGTCTGAAGCTGTACCGCAGCCCGGCGATCGTAAAGCGCATGTTCAAGTCGGTGCACGATTCCTTCGGCGGACGGATCTCGTTCATCGAGGGCGGCGCTGCGGCGGACCCGTTCATCATCGAGGAGTTTGAAGCGATGGGCATTCCGCTGATCCAGGGCTATGGAATGAGCGAATGCGCGCCGATCATCGCGCTGAACCGTGACCGTTACCGCATGGCGGGCCCGGTGGGACAGCCGGTCCAGGACGCGGACGTCCGTGTCATCAACCAGGATGAGGATGGCATCGGGGAGGTCATCGTAAAGAGTGACAGCGTGATGATGGGATACTTCGAGGATCCGGAAGCGACTGCGGAAGTGATCCGGGATGGATGGCTGCACACGGGAGACCTCGGCTATTTTGATTCGGATGGATTCCTGTACCTGACGGGCAGATCCAAGACGGTCATTGTGACTAAGGGCGGCAAGAACATCTTCCCGGAGGAAGTGGAGCAGGTCTTTGAGAAGAATCCGTTTATCAGCGAAGTTCTGGTCTACGGCACAGAGGACGAGCACGTAGGAAACGTGATCATCACGGCAGAGATCTATCCGGATTTTGAAGCGCTGAAGAAAGAGAAGGGAGAGATGGTCTCGAGCGAGATCTATCACTTCTATAAAGACCTCGCGGACCAGATCAACGAAGAAATGCCTCCGTACAAGGCGGTACGCCGCGTGCGGATCAGAGATACCGAGTTCATTAAGACAACTTCCGGAAAGATCAAGCGCTACGGAAACCGTTCTGAGACAGCGATTTCGGAAGAGCTTGACGAAGAGCGTCCGGTCGGATATCGCGACCTGAAGAAGAAAGAGCAGCGCCAGGCGTCGGAGTTCAGCCGGAAGATCCGGAAGTCACAGGATCCTGCCATTCTGCATAAGGATGTGCGTGCGGTCAGCGACGCAAGAGAATTGCTGTCCGGCAGCTGTGACCGGTTTGGTAAAAATGTCTGGTATCATGGAAAAGACGGAAGCCAGGTCACGTACCAGCAGGTCTGGTCGGATGTCGTCGGACTCGGAACCGCGATGTGGAACCGCGGGATCAGCGGCGTGACTGCGATTCTCGGGGATCCGGGGCAGATGCTCCTGACAGGACTGATGACCGTTTTGGCCGGAACGGGAACCGCCTTCCTCGCGGACGTGGAAGAGGAACCGGCGGCTCTGGCATGGCAGCTCCGCAGCACAGGCGCAGAGACCGTGATGACCGACGAGGCGCATCTGCCGCTGCTTGCGAAAGCAATCGCAGAGAACGAGACAAACGTACGCAGAATCCTGTTCTGCGGTGGACCCGCGGCAATTGCGGGTGCCGGAACTGCGCTTCCGGCAGAGACGGAAGTCCTGTACTGGGAGCAGCTCGCAGCGGAAGGAAAGGATCAGGCGGCACAGGGCGACCGGCAGTTCCTGGATGCGGAGGTGAGCGCGGCAAACGACGCTCTGATCGTCTATCCGGAGGAGCTTCGGAGCAAGGTCGTTCTCTCGCACTGGAACCTTGCGGAGACCATCATGGCAGCAGCGTCGCTCGTGAGTTACGAAGCGGACGATGTGGCCGTGCTGTGCACGCCGATGCATAACCTTTTCGGGCTGTATATGTCCGTTCTGATGCCATTCTATAAAGGCGCATCAGTCATGGAAGCGGCGGAGGAGACTGCGGCAGACTGTAAGCCGACGATCCTCGCGGCGGACAGCACGTATATCGACCGTCTGGTCGAATCGATCACAGAGGGAACGGAGAAGAAGCTCTCCGGCGTATTCCGTCACCGCGGCAGGATCCGCAAGAATCTGCGCGGAATATTCGGAAAAGAGCTCCGGATGATGATCCGCGGCGGAGAGTTCTACGATCCGGATATGCGGCGGCTGCTGAAGGATCTGAAGATCCTGCCGGTCGCAAGTGCTTTGACACCGGACAAAACCTCCATCATCGCCATGCAGCCGGACAAGCAGCAGCTCATAAGACCGGACTCGGTCGGACATCTGCTGCCGGGCGTCCGCGTCAATGTGGTGACGAAGGACGGCGAGCAGGACGGTGAAGTCCTGGTGAAAGGCGGCAGTCTGAACCACAGTGGAAAGAGCGGGGAAGACCGCTGGATCTCTGCGGAATTCAGCGGGAAGCTGGATGAGGACGACTTCCTGTATATCAGATAGAATCAGATAGATATGAAAAAGCGGCCGGAACCTATAGGGATCCGGCCGCTTCTATAAACGATCCAAAAACGGCCGGGGACCAGCTTCGGTAAAGCAGGTCCCCGGCTTCTGTAAAGCAGGTCCCCGGCTTCTGTCCAAGTCTTACATGAGGGTTTTCTGTAATACTACTTGGTATTAGCCTTCTAATTCACGTTTGGTCATTTCTTCTTCCAGACGTCTTTCATCCATCATCTTATCGTATTCTTCGTCGGTCATCTTCTCCATCGTGAAGCCGGTGAAGCCGTAGATGATCGATACGATCGGATTGACGTAGTTCAGAACTGCGTATTTGCCGTATTGCGCGGTATTGACGCCCAGGAAGCCGGTCATGGTAGCGCCGCAGACGTTCCACGGAATCAGCGGGGAAGTCAGCGTCGCGGAGTCCTCCAGACATCTGGAGAGATTCTTTGCCTTCAGCTTTCTGTCCTCGAATGCCTGCTTGTACATTCTGCCCGGCAGGATGATTGCCAGATACTGGTCTGCTGTCAGCAGGTTGACGAAGATGCAGGTGCAGATCGTGCACAGTACCAGCAGTCCGTTGGTCTTGGCGATCTTCAGGATTGCTTCGACCATTCTGCCAAGCATACCGGTTACTTCCAGAGCTCCGGCGAAGGACATGGAGCAGAATACGACGGATACCGTCCACAGCATGCCGTCGAATCCGCCACCGCCGACTACGTCTGCTACGGTGTAGTCGTCTGTCAGAGCGATATCTGCGCTGATGGACTCATATCCGTAATGCATGATGCTGAACCAGTCTACGAATGCGATGTGCTGTACTGCGCCCATGCAGAAGAGTCCCATGATGACTGCGCCGAAGATTGCCGGCAGAGCCGGAACCTTGATAATAACGGCTGCGAGCAGGATGATGACCGGCAGGATCAGCAGCGGAGATACGTTGAACTCGTTCAGGATCGCCGTCTGCAGGGTTTCCTTCATCTCCATCTGGACGCTGCCGCCTGCGCTGGCGCTTCTGCCCAGAATGAAGAAGGCTACGAGAGCGATGATGTAGGATGGTGTAACCGTGAACACCATGTGACGGATGTGATCGAAAATGTTGGATCCGGCAACACCAGGAGCCAGGTTGGTCGTATCAGACATCGGGGACATCTTGTCACCGAAGTAGGAACCGGATACGACAGCGCCGGCCGTCATAGCCGGATCGATGCCCAGACCGATGGAGATACCGATCATGGCAACACCGATCGTACCGGCGGTCGTATAAGAGGAACCGATGACCAGGGATACGATCGAGCAGAGCAGGCAGGCGGTTACCAGGAAGATCGACGGATTGATGATGTTCAGTCCGTAGTAGATGATCGAAGGAATGATTCCTCCGGCCTTCCAGGTGGATACCAGCATACCTACCGTCAGCAGGATGAGGTTCGCCTGCATAGCGCGGTTGATACCGGCGAGGATACCCTTCTCCATGACGCTCCACTTCCATCCGTTCAGTGCTGCTACCACGCAGACCAGAGCGGTTGAAAGAACGAGCGGCATATGGGCTTCGCCGTAGGACTTGAAGATGGAGTAGCAGATGATGCCGAGTGCGAATACTACACAGATCAGGATCTGCCACATAGGAATTCTTTTACCCATAACATTCCCTATGCCGGACAGGACCGGCAAATTCTCCTTTCTCTGAAATAGATATAAGATAATAACACATATTATGAAAGGTCATGAACTGCATCCTGTTACAGATCAGGCCTCGTCATACTTTCTGATCAGGTCGCGCGCGACTTCCTCGCTCAGACCCGCATCCGCGCAGACACGGATGAACGCCTCATCCAGAGCGGCGCGCTGTTCCTCGGTGATCGGACAGGCGTTCTCAGCAGCGACCTGTTCCACATATTCTCTCGCCTTGTCCATCTCGTTCCATGCGCCTTCCTTCATCCAGGTCGCGCGTTCCTCGTAGTTCTGCGTAATGTTGCTGTAGTTCTGTTCTTTTCTGTAATTCTTCAGCGTGTGCTTCTGATTCAGGAAATTGCCGCCGGAACCGACGCTGATCAAAAGGTCTGCGGCAAGCGTCTTCTCATCGAAGCGGATGCCCTTCTCCATGTGCTTGACCGTGCCGATAAAATCATTATCCACCACCAGCTTCTCAATGCTCATCTCCGCGATGACGTTCAGCCCGCCTGCGCCGGAGACGTTATCGATCCCGACAAGCTTGGCCAATATGCCGGAGCGGGCCGTCTCGGACCCTGCCTGATAATCCACGATCTTGGAATCCGACATGGCCGCGTAGGTATGCGTCGGCAGACCGTAGAACTTACCCATCTGCGCATACGCGCAGGTAATCATGGAGCATTCCATGGCTTCCATCGGTGTGTACTGGGTCTTCATGTTGAAGATGCAAGGCGCGCCGCCGAAAACGACCGGATGACCCGGCTTGACGACCTGCGCGAGCACGAGTCCGGAGACCATCTCCACCGCGTGCTGCAGGATGCAGCCTGCCAGCGTGACCGGACCGGTAGCGCCTGCGATCTGCGCAGAGATCAGTTCAATCGGAATGTCTCTCTCCACGCAGTCGATGATGTTCCGCGCGCCGATCGTAGACCACCGCATCGGGGAGGTGACGCAGATGTCAAAGATCGTGTACGGTCTGGTGCGAACCGCTTCCTCACTGCCCAGGATCGCCTTCAGAAGTTCGAAGGTCCTGGGTACGCCTGCCGCGTCTGTCGCTCCGCCGATGATCGGCTTGGTGGAATTCTGCATCTCCGTGTAGTAGAGGTACTGGGATCCGAGTTGTCCCGGGGCTTCCTCGCACACCACCGAAGAGGAGACAAAGTCTATATGCGGCAAAGACTGCGCCACTCTGGTCAGACGCTTCAGGTCTCTGACATTGGAAAGGCGCGCTGTCATATTATCGCTCTCCAGCACGTTGCTGGAGCTGCTGCCCGGATTGAAGCGGGTCTTCCCGTCTCCGAACGTACAGTAGAAGTCCCCGTTTCTGTCATACAGATCAAAAGAGGCCGGTGCAGTCTCGATGCACTTCTCGACTAAATCGCGCGGAAACCATACCTTCTCCGCCTCATAGTCGACCTTGCATCCGGCATTCTCTAAAATCTTAAGAGCAGGTTCATAGCTGAAGATCATTCCCAGATTCTCCAGTACGTACAGGGTGTTCTCATGAACGGTCTCAACCTGTTCCTTCGTCAGAATGCGATACTGCATGTCCTCTGGATACACAAATTTACTCATGCCTTTATTCTCCCGCCAATATTACACATTATGCTAATCATTCTTCTTACATATTATCATAATAATGAATTGAATAGGAGTCCTATTTTCAGAACTTTTTGCAATTTATCAACATACTAATGAAGTGGGTAATTCTGACAAAGAAAAAGAGGCGGTCATTACAGACTGCCTCCAGTAAGAATTCGTCTAGCGGATCCAGCGGACATATCTGGTTTTTGAAGCGAACGGATTCCGCTTGTACTTCTTCGCCAGTTTCAGAAGCGGCTCACGGACATTGTTGCGCGGATCCTTGTGCACCTTGGCGAGCACATCCTCAAGCAGCTGTTCCGCCTGCGCGGGATCGTCCGTGATCCCGGCCTCCATGATGTCGTTGGCGTCGATCGCCAGGTCGGAGATCAGCACCGCCTCGCCGTTATTCCGGATGTCCTTCAGCATCAGGTTCATAGCCTCAAGCTTAAAGGATGTTCCCTCGAAGATGATCCGGGACGCCTTGTTCAGACCGAACAGATAGTGGAAGCGGTCCCAGCCGTACTTCGCGATGAACTGCTTCAGCCGGACCTTATCGTTGATGAGCTGCAGGTCTAAAAGCCGGTTGATCGCATCGTCCAGGTGGGTTCGGTCCTCGTCGTTCCACGGCAGCTGCTTCAGCGCCCGGTTGCCCCGGGTATCCTCCAGGATCGCATACAGCATGCCCGTCCTGCGAAGCGGGATCTGCTTCGTCTCCTCGATCTTATCCACCAGAGTCATATAGCGTTCCTGCTCATTTCCGGAAAGCTTCCGGGAAACGTCCGGGCCGTACACCGCGGCGAGAAGTCCGGTGTCCGCCAGCATGCGGAGCGCTTTCCCCGCATGCGCGCCGCCCATCAGAAGCAGCAGCTCCGTGCAGGTGTCCTCTGTCGGCCTGGCCATGAGCTCCAGATAGTGATTCCGGATCGCCTTCAAAACGCTCTGCGACAGGTCAAATCCAAGCTCTGATACGTATCGGAGCGCGCGCAGCATGCTGTCCGGATCCTGCCGGAACTGCTCGTCTGGATCGCCCGTCGTGCGGATCAGCTTATCGCGGATGTCCTGCATGCCGCCGCACGGGTCCAGAAGCCCTTTTTCCGGATGTTCCGCGACTGCCTCCAGGGTGAACGTGCGCGCCTTCAGGGCGACCTCGATTCCCTGAGGAGCAGGCGTGATGTCTAACAGCACTTCCTCATCCCGGAACGACAGCTGTCTGGCGCCTGTCTCCTTGTCCAGGAGGATGGACTCCGGGAACAAAGTCTTCAGCGCCTCCCCATCCGCCGTTGTAATCAGCTCCCAGTCCAGCGCATCCTCACCGAGGACCCAGGACAGGAAGCAGTCTCCTGCGGCATATGTCTGAAAACCGGCCTTTTCCAGCCGGTCCAGTGTTTTCTTTACATCTCTGTCATATTTCAGCATGTGTTGTCTCCTGAAGATCAGAGCGGAGCGTCATCCATACCGAGCTCGATGAACGTGTGGAGCGAGTCGAGCGAAATCTTATGCAGACGGCACTTTCCGCACTGCTCCGGTATCACCATGGCGATCGAACTGCCGCGGATCTTCTTGTCGTTCAGCGCATATTTGTAGAGCTCATCGACGGTATAGGGAATGGAAAGATCAAAACCGATATTGGTCAGGATCTCCTTCAGATAATCGCTGGCATCGTAATCGGTGAGGCCCATCCGGAAAGCTGCGCGGGATTCAAATACCATGCCCTTCGCGACCGCAACGCCGTGCGGGATGGTATAGGAGCTCAGCTTTTCGATGCTGTGCCCGATGGTATGTCCGAAGTTCAGGAGCTGGCGTATGCCGGTATCGCGTTCATCGGCTTCCACGATGGACTTCTTGATGGAAACACATCGCTCGATGACATGTCCATAGTCCTTTGCGATGACCCGGCCGATCAGCGGCGCTTCCATGATCATCGCGCATTTAATCGCTTCCGCAATGCCGTTCAGCATCTCCTCTCCGGGGATCGTTTCAAAGGTTGAATAATCGCAGATGACCAGAGAAGGCTGCCAGAAGGCGCCCGCCAGGTTCTTGCCGTAGAGCAGGTTCAGGCCAGTCTTTCCGCCGACCGAAGAGTCCACTGCGGCGAGATAGGTCGTGGGAACCTGTACATGGCGGATCCCGCGCAGGTAGGTCGAGGCGGCAAAACCGGAAAGGTCGCCCACCACGCCCCCGCCGAGGGCAACGACAAGATCGCTCCTGGAAAGACCTTCTTCGGCCATGGATTCCAGAATGTTCGTGTAAGTAGAGATGTTTTTGGAAAGTTCGCCTGCCGGGAAGACGATCTTAGAAGTTTCAAACCCGCTATCGGTTAAAGAGCTCATCACCTGATCTGCGTAGAGCCGGTTGACCGTACTGTCTGTTATGAGACAGGCCTTGCAGGGCTCCAGACATTCCCGCATGTAGCGGCCGGTATCTGCGAGCAGATCCGTTCCGATCAGGATCTCGTAAGATGTGTCAGTCGTTACTTTGAATCGGTTCATTCTTTTTTCTCCCTTGTCCACTGTAAAGGGGTTAGTCTTTATTAAAACGACATGGTGTGATATAATGAACAGCATAATGCAGGGGAGTCACCCCTCATTTCTTTGCTATAGTGTATCATAATTTTTACGTATTTGCAAAACAGGCACAGAACGTATGAAGAATATAAAGAAGATCTTGTTAACTATTTTGTTCATCGTGATCTCGGCAGCAGCCCTGCTCGGTGTATGTGCGATGACCGTAAACAATCATGTCGTGCAGAAAGAAAAAAATCAGATCCGGTGCACGATCACAGAAGAAAACCCGGCACCCTCCGAGAAGGAACTGAACGCCCTGAAGAAACAGAATGCAGACTGCATCCTGGTGCTTGGCTGCGGGATCCGGGACAGAGAGACACCGACGCCGATGCTGGCAGACCGCCTGGAAGTGGCTGTGCAGCTGTATGAGGCAGGTGTCGCGCCGAAGATTCTGGCTACCGGAGATAACGGAACCGTGACGCATAATGAGATCCATGTGATGCTGCAGTATCTGCTCGCGGCAGGCGTTCCGGCGGAGGATATCTTCTGCGATCATGCGGGATTCTCGACCTATGATTCGATGTACCGCGCAGGGAGCATCTTCCAGGTGAAGCGGATGATCGTCGTGACACAGTCCTATCACATGTACCGCGCGCTTTACATCGCGGAGAAACTGGGGCTTTCCGCGGTCGGCGCCGCATCGGACCAGAAGACTTACGCGGGACAGCCCATGCGGGAGGTCCGCGAGGTGGCTGCCCGAGTCAAGGACGTCCTGAAGTGCATGAAGAAGCCGGGGCCGACGTACGGCGGCGAGGTGATCCCGATCGATGGAGACGGAACCGGGAGTCATGGAGAACGATGAAGCTATTTATCATGACAACAAACTATTCGCTCTTAGAGCTCTTATTCCTGTACGGCTGCTATGCAGTCCTGGGACACCTGATGGAGCAGGTGCTGTGCCTCATCGCGGGAATCGCCGCGAAACGCGGCCTGCTGCGAGGGCCGTGGGGCGTGCTTTATGGCATCGGCGGATTGCTTTCGGGCTGCGTGATCGGTCCGCACCTGACAGGATTTCCGCAGTCGCTGCTCGTTCTTTGTATCGTCTGTTTCGCGCTGGATCTGGCAGCGATCCTTCTGATCCGCTGCATCACAGGGGTTGCCGTCTGGCGGCCTTCAATCGTGATGCCCCTCGCATCGGGATTCCTGTGCGTGGTTCTGGTGGAATCGCTGCAGGAGTACATCCTGAAGGTGATGGATGTGCTGCCGGCGCTGGTTTTGTTCCTCGCGCTGGTCGCCTTTTATGTCCTCTTCCTCCGCGATGCCATCGATGCGGCGGCCGCGCTTCTGACGTTCCGCAGTGAGCTGAGGTCGATCTGCGCGGATGTGGAGAAGGCGAGACAGGCAGGACTTCTCGCGTCTGCTTCCGAGGAAGATCGCGAGGCGCTTATCGCCAGGTTCGTCCGGAAGCTGTCCCCATACGGGGCATGGCTGCTGGGCTATCCGCGGTTTTTTGCATTCGTGTCTGACACACTCGGAAAGGCGCTCGGCAGAGAGCTTGCGCTTGCCGTGCTGCGGGGCGTGATGCTTCCCAAATGACGAAAAAAAGACGGCCCGCGGGCCGTCTTTCGCATTTCTCTACAGATTGTGCTGGCGTACCAGTTCTTCCTTCGGAAGCGCGCCCATGACCTTGCTGGACAGCTGTCCGTTGCGGAAGACCATTGTGACCGGAATGCTCATGATGCCGAACTGCGCAGCGAGCTGCGGCTCCTCGTCGACGTTGACCTTTCCGAATACGACTTCCGGATGCTCCTTCTCGAGCTCCTCGATGGTCGGGGTCAACTGGATGCAGAATCCGCACCAGGTTGCCCAGAAATCCAGAAATACCGGCTTTTCAGACTTGAGAACCTTCTCCTCAAAGTTTGCAGTCGTGATCTCTACCATGCTATTTTCCTCCTTTTTCCTTCTCTTCTTCTTCCAGCAGTCTGGCGAATGTCGTGCGGATGGTATTCTCCACGTCCTTTTCCATCTCTACGATCCCGTGGCGGTCCAGATCAGCCGTCTCAACGGCAGGGTGGACGACGACGCGGATCTTCGCCGGCTGTACGTAGCCCTTCTCTTCAAATACGTGGTAGGTTCCGTGGATGGTGACCGGAAGGATCGGCGCCTTAGCCTTGGTCGCAAGCTTGAATGCGCCGGGCTTGAAGGGTCCGATGAACGGTCCGCGGCTGCGTGTGCCCTCCGGGAAGATCCCGATGTTGAAGCCGTTTTTGACGGACTTGGCGCCTTCCGAGATGGACTTCAGCGCGGCCTTGGGATTATCCCTCTCGATGTACATCGCATGGCTGCGGTGCACCCACTTGCCGAGATAGGGAACCTTTTCCACCTCAGCCTTCGCGATAAAGCCGAGGGGTCTGTTCCGCATCACGAGAATGTTCGCTACAATATCTGCATACCCCTGATGGTTGGAAATAATCACGATTCCATCCTTTTCCGGCACATTTTCCAGTCCTTCGAACTGAATATCCATGCCGAAGGTTTCCGCGACCATCTCTGCCCAGGGCGTCGTTGTCTCCGGGATCAGTTTCTTCT
This sequence comes from Eubacterium sp., assembly GCA_017425345.1. The sequence goes on from JAFOML010000013.1 coordinate 23,961, forward strand.
CGAGCTCAAAATCTCCTGCAGCCCTCGCCGCATCGAGCTCCTTTCCGTTCTTCTCAAAACGATGCACGATCGAGATCAGTCTGACCGCATCGATTGGATTTCTGAGTTTTCCCATTCTATGCCTCCTCAGTTAATTTCCATTCCATTATACTCGCTGCGATCCAAAAAGTCACGGAAATACGAACAGGCAGTACACTGTACAGAAATAAGTTCATTGCGTGCGCAACCCGAACTTGCTATAATATGTGCATGGATAAGAAGCAGAATGAAAATTTAAATGAAACACAGGAAAAAGACCGTTATCGCCTTAGGATCTGGAGCGCAGCCGCACTTCTGATCCTCTTCCTGTACATCGCCGGAACAGTCGCGGTGGGAAGGACCGGAACGCTCGATGCCATAGGGTTCAACGTTGCGTTCGGCCTCAGGGGACCAGCCTCGGAATGGCTTCTGACGAAGATCACGTTCTGCGGAGGCCCGGTGGCAATCCTCTCCTGCCTCGTTGTACTGCTGATCCTGCCGTGGACGCGGAAGACGATCGCGACTCGCGCAGCGATTACCGGGATCATCGGGTTCGTGGGGTACAGGGTGCTGAAGACTTTGTTCGCAAGGCCAAGACCGGATGCGCTCTTCTGGCTCGTCACCGAGCACGGCTACAGCTTCCCCAGCGGACACTCCATGAACGGCATGATCTGCTACGGGATCGTCGCGTTCCTGGCATGCCGTGAGCTGACGCGGGCCGGACACGAGCGATGGGCAGCGGTCGTCGTCGGCATCTTAACACCGCTGATCGGCCTGATCGGGCTCAGCAGGGTCTTTGTCGGCGTGCACTACTTCACGGACGTGCTGGCAGGCTTCGCGCTGGGCGGCGCGTATCTCCTTGCGGCGACGGTGGTCTGGGACCGCCTGATCTTTGACCGGCAGAAATAGGATAAACTTCGGAGAGGAGGAAACCGATATGGATATCTATGTTTGCGGAGCATGCGGCTGGGAATATGACCCGGCGAAGGGGGATCCGGAAAACGGGATCCCGGCAGGAACACCGTTCGAGGATCTGCCGGACACCTATGAGTGTCCGATCTGCATGATGCGGAAGGCTGTCTTCGAGAAGAAAAAAGACTGAGTATGAAGAAACGGGGACCGATGAGGGTCCCCGTTTTCGTATGCGGTCAGTTCTGCGCGGCGCGTTCGCCGACGATCAGCATCTGAAGCCGGTTTTCGATGTTGGCGAAGCTGACGTCCGGGTCGTAATCCAGGGGCAAAATCTGTGCGTTCGGATACAACTCCTTCAGCCTGCGCGCGATACCGCGCCCGACGACGTGGTTGGGCAGGCAGCCGAACGGCTGAAGGATGACGAAGTTCCGGCATCCGTGCGCCGCGTGATGCAGGATCTCGCCCGGGATGAGCACGCCTTCTCCGGCGTCGAAGGTGTGATGAATGATCGGATCAGAAGCCTTGACCAGATCGTCCATGCGCGTGGCCGGCGCGTAAAGCGGATTTTTGCAGGCGATGGAATCCGTGAAAGAATGCGCGAGATCGAACGCCTTGTTGGCCGTCCGGAGCCATGCGCGCTCTTTCAGCGGCTTTTTCACGTGATATTCCCGGACCTGCGCATCCTGGTAGAAGTAGGTCTTCCGGATGACGTCGGTCATGCGCGCTTCGATGATCTCGAAACCGTTCTGTTCCAGGTAGTCTTCGATATCGTGGTTCGCGCCCGGATGGAAGTTCAGCAGATACTCGCCGACGATCAGCACCGTCGGACGCGGGTTGGACCGGTCGTAGGCTACACCGTTCATCAGGTCGATGGCCTTTCGGAGCCCGCGGCGCATCGCGCGGGGCGTTCCCTTTTCCAGCCCTTCTACGACAGCGTCGAGCCCTTTCTCAAAGGCGGCATTCGCCGCGCCCTCTTCCAGTTCATACGGTCGGATCTTCCGGAGAAGCTCTTCCAGCGCGTCGATCATCGGCAGTCCGAAGGCGATGCGGAGTGCGCTCGCGAGATTCATCTTAAAGCCGGGATGCATGTTGTGGTAGTCGACATCGTCGTTCGTCAGGATCGGTACCTGCGAAAAGCCGGCATCGTCCAGCGCTTTGCGCAGAAGCGCGCTGTAGTGTGTCAGCCTGCAGTCGCCGATGTATTTTCCCATGCCGATCGCGGTTTTTTCCGGATCATATTTGCCGGTCCGCAGGGCGGCCAGCGCTTCGCCGATCACGATTTGCGCCGGGAAACAGATGTCATTGTGGACGTATTGCTTGCCGAGCCGGATCGCCTCTTCGCGGCCGAGCGCAAGAGGTTCCGCTTTGATGTGCTGGGACCGGAGCGCCGCGCTCATAACGCGCGCAAACGCGTGCGAAGTGTTCGGCACCAGCACCACGCGTTCCTCCGTATCTTGCTTGGTAAACTTGACCGGGTACGGGTCCTTCAGCTCCTGCGCGGCAGACGGCGCTGCGGTTTTGGATCTCCGCATGTGTACGGTCTCGATGAATGAACGGACGCGGATGCGGAGCGGACCCTGAATATCGCTTTCATCCATTTTCAGGATCAGCGGCGGTTTTTCAGAGATCTCTCCCATCATGCGCAGAATCTCGTCGGACAGATAGGCATCGTGCCCGCAGCCGAAACTGACGACCTGCACGTATTCCAGCTCTTCCCGCTGGGCGGCCAGGATCGCCGTAGAGAGCATCCGCGCATGGAAGTTGTTGACGATGTCCAGGCGGCTGTTATGCAGATCCACGTGCCGCGCGTCTTCGATCGAATCGGCGGTAAGGACCGGAATGCCAAGCTCCGTGAACATGGCGGGAAGGTCGTGGTTGACCAGCGGATCGTTCTGGTACGGGCGGGAGGCGAGGACGACGGCGAACGTTCCGCGCTCGCGAACGTCCTTCATGATGCGCTCCCCGGCTTCGAACATCTGCCGGTGGAACTCGTTCTCCGCGTGATCGCCGGCCTGCATCGCTTTTCTGGTCATCGCCGGATCGATCCCGAAGGTATCTTTCATGTACCGGGTCAGCTGACGGTCGCGGTCCGCCGGGGTATGCCAGTGGAACAGCGGTGCGTCGTATGGGATCCCGAACCGCTCGTTCGGATTGTCCGAATTCCTTATGACGATCGGATAGCCTTTGACGACAGCGCACATGGATTCGCTGGTCGCCTCAGTGTTTTCCGATGATACCGTTGTGATCGTTGGAAGGAAGATGCGGTCGACACCCATGTCTGCCAGTTCGCGGATGTGTCCGTGCACGAGCTTGGCCGGGAAGCAGACAGTGTCGGAAGCAACGGCGGAAAGGCCGTTTTCATACATTTTTCTTGTGCTGAAGGGCGAAATCTTCACGTCATAACCCAGCGACTGCCAGAACGTCTTCCAGAACGGCATGTCGTCCCAGAAGGCGAGCACGCGCGGAAGGCCGATGGTGATGCCGCGGTTTTCGGCGAGCTTAGGCGCCTGGTAATCCTGGAACAAAAGCTTTTGCCTCAGCGCAAACAGATTCGGGATCTTCGCCTTAGCGGCTGCCGCAGCAGCCAGCTTCTCTTTGACGGAAGTGTCCTTCGGATCGCCGAGGATCTCGCCGCGTTCGCAGCGGTTTCCGGTGACCCAGGAGTTCCCGTTGGAGAAGCGCAGGATGGTCCTCCTGCAGTGGTTCGTGCAGAACGGACAGATATCGCCGGATTCCTGTTCGTAATGGAAATCGTCGAGCGCGTCCAGTCCGATGAAGGACGGGGCGGTCTGTCCGGATTCCACGCGTTCCTTCGTGAGAAGGGCAGCGCCGATCGCGCCCATCAGGCCCGGGTACGGCGCGCGGGTGACCTTGCGCCCGAGGTACTGCTCCATAGCGCGCAGCACCGCGTCGTTGCGGAAGGTTCCGCCCTGAACGACGATGCGGTCGCCGAGGCTCGCCAGATTGGAGACACGGATGACCTTGGTGAAGAGGTTCTCTATGATCGAACGGCAGAGTCCGGCGCAGATATCACCGGAATTCTTTCCGTTTCTCTGTTCGGTAATGATGCTGCTGTTCATGAAAACGGTGCAGCGGCTGCCCAGCGCAGCAGGATTCTCCGAGGAGAACGCCTCCTCTGCGATGTTCTGAACGGGGATGTTCAGCGATTTGGCGAAGTTCGCCAGAAACGATCCGCACCCGGAAGAGCACGCCTCATTTACGACGATGTTGGTGATGATGCCGTTTTTCAGCCAGATTGCTTTCATGTCCTGGCCGCCGATATCCAGAATGAAGGTCGGATCACCGGCGTATTCTTCAGCAGCGCGCGCGTGCGCGACCGTCTCCACCACGTGGCATTCGGTGCTCATCGCGCGGTGGAAGAGCAGTTCGCCGTAGCCGGTGCTGCCGCAGCCTTCGATCACAAGCTCAGCCCCTGCCTTGCGCCAGCGATCGCGCAGATCTTTCAGCGCGCGTGTGGCGACAGCGAGCGGATCTCCTTCGTTGTTGGAGTAAAAGGAATCCAGCAGGTTCTTGTTCTCATCGATGAGGACGAACTTGGTCGTCGTACTGCCGGAGTCGATTCCGAGATAGGCGCGGACGCAGTCGCCCGCTTTTGGTTCGTAAGGGCGCAGCTCGGGCAGCGCGTGACGGGTCAGAAATGCCTGGCGCTCTTCTTCATTTTCGAAAAACCTGCGGCCGTTCCACCCGGAAATGTTGATCGCGTCGCTGCTGCTGCCGCGTGTCCGGAGATGCTCCGTAAGAATGCCGATCCAGTGCTCCGGCGGATTCGTATTTGCACGTTCCACTGCCTCCGAAGATGAATCGTTAATAGGCGATTCGTATGTGTTTGCAGGCGTTTGAGCGTTCGAGGACTGGTCATCCCGGAATAGAACATCGAGCGAAAACGCTGCCCCCATCGCGATGATCAGCTCCGGTTTGGCGGGTCTTAAGGTTTCAGATTTTGTCAGATGAAGCCTCTCCGCAAACACCTCTACGAGGCGCGGATTAAAGGTCAGCGGACCGCCTTCAAAGACGACCGGTTTATGGATCTCCAGGCCCTGCGCAAGACCGCCGATCGTCTGCTTGGCGATGGCGTGGAAAGAGGACAGCGCGAGGTCAGTCCTCGCGACGCCCTGGTTCAGCAGCGGCTGAATGTCGGTTTTCGCATAGACGCCGCAGCGTCCGGAAATATCGTAGACGGTGGTGCCCTGCGCGGCGAGCGCGTTGAACTCCTCGATCGGGGTCTTCAGCACCTGTGCGATTTCGTCGATGAACGCGCCGGTTCCGCCTGCGCAGCTGCCGTTCATCCGCATGTCGGAGACAACCAGCTCGCCGGTGTTCGTGTCGCGGCGGAAGAAGATCATTTTCGCGTCCTGACCGCCCAGTTCGATTGCGGTACGGACGTTCGGGAATTCCTTCTTCAGGGCGATCGCGTTGGCGACGACTTCCTGTACGAAAGGTACGCCGAGCGCATCCGCGATCGGCTTGGCTCCCGACCCGGTCATGGCGATTCGAAGCCGGCAGCCCGGCAGCGCCTCCGCGGCCATTTGGAGCGCGCGAATTACGCTGGCTTCCTGCGAAGCATGATGCCTCGCGTAGTCAGAAAACAGAAGATTATTCTCTTGATCCAGGATCACGATCTTCGTAGTCGTTGACCCCACATCGATGCCGGCGGTATAGACAGCGCCGGCCATTTTCTCATTGTTATTCATCTTCATTATTGATCAGCAAGCATGAAAAATCATTTACATTTGTCCCGGTTGGCCCGGTGATAATGAGGCCTCCGATTGCCTTGAGCGCATGGTAGGCGTCATTGTTCTGCAGGATCTCTTCGGGGTCGAGGCCGGCGGCCTCAAGCGCGTTTGCGCTTCCTCCGTTCACAAAACCTCCAGCCGCATCCGTCGGCCCATCTGTCCCGTCCGAACCGACGCTGAAGACCGCAGCGTTCATGCCGCGGATCCCAACAGACGCGGCAAGTGCGATTTCCTGATTGCGCCCACCGAGACCGGTGCCTGTGACGTGCACGATGGTCTCTCCGCCGGCGAGGAAGGCGAGCTTTTTGCCAGTGTCCCTGTGCTCCTCTGCGATGCGCGCGAGCCATTCGCCGGCCGCTCTTGCTTCGCAGTCGAGGGTGTCTGTGAGGATGGTCGTCTGATAGCCAAGCTCCCGGCAGGCAGCTTCTGCTGCCGCAACCAGTTCACGGACGCTTCCGGTAATGACCGTTTCTACGTTGCCGAGTTCTTTCGGCTTTTCCCTGCCGAGCGCGTCCTTTGCCTCCTGGCTGAGTGTGAGTCCGTACTTTTCTGCAATTGCAAAGGCTTCCGCGCAGGTCGTGCTGTCCGGATAGGCAGGTCCGCTTGCGATCATGTCGAGCGGATCTCCGATGATATCGCTCAGGACGATGCTGAAGACTTTCGCAGGACTGCAAATTTGCGCAAAGCTCCCGCCCTTCACCTGCGACAGTCTCTTCCGTATCGTGTTCATCTCGGTGATAGAAGCGCCGCTTTTCAGAAGCTGATTGGTAATGTCTTTCAGTTCTTCACCGGAAATCAAGGGCTTCTCGAACAGTGCGCTTCCTCCCCCGGAGAGCAGCAGGATCACAGTATCTTCTACTCCAAGTGGGCGTACCAGTTCGATCGCGCGCTCCGTCGCGCGAAAACTGTTCTCGTCCGGCACCGGATGGCCGGCTTCGAAGCATATAAAGTCTCCCACTGGACCCATCACATGTCCGTACTTCGTGATAATGATCCCGCGGTCAATGCGGCTTCCCATGAGGTCATGTGCAGCCTTAGCCATCTGCCAGGCGGCCTTGCCGAAAGCCACTAAAACGACACGCCCTTGGAACTCTCGTCCTTCCAGCGCACGCTTCACAGCCTCATCCGGAAGAACGGCGCGGATCGCTTTCTCCGTTATATATTCAGCTGCATTCCGAAGATTCATATCATTGCACTCCAAATCTGATCACGCACAGAGTGACCCATCAAATATTGTAGTCACTAATAAACCGGATGTCAATAATGGCGGTCTTTCACCAAATGGGAGGTGGAAATGCGGACGATAATACATGAGTTCCGGGAAGTCTTCTGAGGGGCCGTCTGAGTATAATCATCGCCCGTCGCTTGTCAAGGGCGTAGCAGGCGGCCTTCGGCCGCCCTTGACAACCGCACGTGCGATGATTGCTTCTGCTCGTATGCCCCTCAGGCTTCCTTCTGCTGCGCAGCGCAGCAGCTTCTTACTCTGCGGAAGTGCATAGTGATGCGGCATGTCCTGCTGTGATCCGTCCAGCTGTCCACGCGCGCCCTTCAGGCGGGGAATAACCACATTTTTCAGCCTTTTCCCTAACAAGCAATATTTTGCCTGTATTGGTAGAAAAAGGTTGAACGCGCTGTTTCACCACCGTATAATATGCGTGAAGGAAGGTGAGATTCGTGCCAAGAAAAACCAAACATGACCCTGTTATCCCTCACGAATATGAACGCCTCGTTATGCTCCAGCAGCAGCGCATCGCAGACTGGGAGGCGGAACTGAAGGAGATGCCGGAGGGGTATCTCTTTATTGAATTCAGAACTCCATATGTATATTTTTTTCAGGTCGTGAACGATCGTAAAACTAGTATTTCCTCCAATACTGTTCTCATATATGACCTTGCAAGGAAGCAATACCTTAAGATGAGAATTCTAGAGGGAGAACAAGCTTTAGCAAGAATGAAAAGACTAGGCAATAAAAAGCAGCCGTCTAAGAAGACACAACGCACCATTCGAAGCCTGATAGAACGATATAGTGATGCCAAGCTTGATATCCTTCGGATCACATGTTCTAAAGAGCAATATCACTGGGCAATAAAGCCCTATGCTCAGAACACAACAGACTGGGACGGCCCAGTGTATGAGTCTTACTCGGGTCGGAAATTCCGATCGAAGTCTGAGCGTGATATTGCCAATGAACTGGAACTGCGAGGAATCCCATATCGTTACGAGCCGAAGCTTAGATTTAAAGTTGACTGGATGAAGGGACTGGAATATACAATAGAGGGAAAATATAAGATATACTGTCCTGATTTTGTTATCCTTACTGCTGCGGATACATTCATCATTTGGGAACACCTTGGAAGAGTGGATCTTCCAGAATATCGCGAACATAATATGGAGAAGATCTCCGTTTACAGACAGGGAGGATTCTGCACAGAAGACCAGCTGATTCTGACTTTTGAAAAAGACCTTGAAAATCTGGAGACGATAGGAAGACTAATCGAGCGAAGAATTATGCCCTATGTATAACACCAAGAAGAAACCTGTGGGCAAGATGTGGGCAGTTTACTGTCCACGGCTTGTCCACGAGTTTCCAATCTGTATAGCTCTTTGGAACGCTCTGCAGATGCCGCCGCTGGCTTGCGGGCCGTGACCTTAAGGCCCAGCAATGCCAGCTGTCGGGCGAGCAACTGCAGAAGGCGCTTCCCCGGACGTCCAGGTGAGGACGTCCGGAAAAGAAGTCTCGCATAAAAAGAGCAAAAAACAGATATTCTGCGAAAAGAGACTATTAAATTTTGAACTATATCAGGAAAAATGGAAACATAGTGCGACGATAGGTTTATCGATTGTCGCAGGATCAAGAAGAAACTGAGTAATCCTGCGATAATTGAAGGGTGATTTGTACTAGAAAGGGATCAAATGACAGCTGCAGACACTCTTCTGTTTGAACTAATCTCTTGTTTTTCCTGTTTTAGTTCAAAAAAGGAGTGGGATTTCTCGCAGAATATGGGTTTTCTTGAAATATCCTGCGACATGCGCAATCGCAGCGGCCACCAGACCAGCGCAATACAAAAGCCGCCGGGCAAGAGCCGGCGGCCGCGAGTGTCGTAGTGTATTAGTTCCATTCCAGCGTGTATGCACCGCAGGATTTCTTGGACATGTTCTGGACCTGAATGTAGTATTTGACCTTGGCGGGTCTGGTCAGGGTGACCGTGTAGGTCTTGGCAATCTCTTCACCGTTTGCGCGGTTCAGCTTCAGGACAGCTTTCTTGTTCTTGCCGAATACCTTATACGTGATGGTCGCCTTCAGTCCGGCATTGCTGACAGCGTTGAAGGTGAACTTGACGTAGGTCGACTTGGTTGTGACCTTGTACCACTTGGAGGCCTTGCCCGGGATGGTGTAGCCCTTGCGGACCTTTCCGGATTTGATTGCCTTAGCCTTGCTTTTCTTCTTACCGAACTTGCCGGTGTACTGCTCATTGGTGTAAGCTGCGCTGGTGTAATAGACACCGTAGGAACTGTCGTAAGCAGCATTGGTGATTTCTGCTTTGATGTAGTAGGTCTTGCCCTTATCGACACCATAGCGCGTGTAGTTTCTGTAATCCGATGTAGTACCGCCTGAATAGCTGTATGCGGTACGGGCAGAAATCGGTTTGTACTTGCTGTTGCAGAGTGTCGTGTAGCCGTCGCCGATGATGTAGAGGGTCAGCAGGCCGGCTTTAGCCGGAGTGACCTTGAAATATACGTAGTAGCCGCTTGCCGGTCCGGAGCTGCTGTAGACAAACTGTGTCGGATCGGAAAGATCGGAACTCAGGTCCACGGTACCGCCGGATGGCGGCAGTGCAACGACGCCTTTCAGGGCATGGCTGGACAGTCTGGCGGACTGAATAGAGCTGCTTTCCGCGAAGACAGCGGTTGCAGAAGTCAGACAGAAGACGACTGCAACAGTCAGCGCCAAGAGCAGCATAAATACCTTATTCTTTTTCATGTGCATCCTCCTCAAATAACGGTTACCGCGCGCGAAATCCGAGAGAATTTGGCGCGGAGATATAGTTTCATTGCTCATTCCAATTATACAGGATTTGATTGAAAATTGCGACAGGAAATGGTATGATTTTTTTAGATTGGAGGAGTATATTTTGAAGAAAAGAATCAGTTTGATTGTCCTCGCGCTGATCGTGGTGATTTCCGCATTTGCGCTGACAGGCTGCGGCAGCGGGGACCGATCTTCAGACCCGGGAAGCAGTGCGGTCAGCTCGGCGGAAGCGAGCGCGGCGGGCGCTGCGGACAGTGCTGCGGAAGACGGGTCTTTGGAAGCGATCGCAGAGGACGGCACCTATGACAGCAAGGACGAAGTTGCGCTGTACCTGCATGTGTATGAGCATCTCCCGGATAATTACATCACCAAGAAAGAGGCCAGAGCACTCGGCTGGGATGGAGGATCCGTGGAGCGTTACGCAGAAGGGAAGTGTATAGGCGGAGACTATTTCGGAAACTACGAGGAGAATCTGCCGCCGGAAGACTCCTATCATGAATGCGATATCGATACGCTCGGCAGCGGAAGCCGCGGAGCCAAGCGGATCGTGTACAGCGATGATGGAGACATCTATTACACAGAAGATCATTACAGGCACTTCACACAGCTGTATGATAAGGATGGTGCGGTATGAAAAACTATATCATTGATCTCACAGGCGTGAGGGGTCCTGTGGATGTACAGCAGCGGATCGCAGACGGTCTCGAGGCGCCGGACTGGTACGGCGGGAATCTGGACGCGCTTTTCGATCTGCTGGGAGAGCGGCAGGGAACCGTTCAGATCATAGGAGTACAGAAAGCGGCATGGATCATGCCGGGATATATGCGGAAGCTTGAGCGCGTGTGCAGGGCTGCCGCAGGAGAGAACGAGACGCTTTCGATCATCTTAGAAGAGAATGGAGGAAAGATATGATCAGAGATGGTAAGATTTGGGTCGCCAATAACAAGGATGGTGAGCCGGTATATCTGCTTCCCAGAATGTCCAATCGACACGGTCTTGTAGCCGGCGCTACCGGAACCGGAAAGACTGTGACCCTGAAGGTCCTTGCAGAGAGCTTCAGTGAGATGGGTGTTCCGGTATTCATGGCAGATGTGAAGGGCGATATCGCCCCCATGATGAAAGCCGGGGAGGACAGCCAGAACATGCAGGAGAGAATCGAAAGATTCGGCCTTGCGGAGCATGGATTCCAGTATCAGGGATATCCGGTACAGATCTGGGACATTTACGGAAAGACCGGTATTCCGCTGAGAACGACCATATCGCAGATGGGACCGCTGCTGCTTTCGCGGATCCTGGGACTGAATGATCTCCAGTCTGATATTCTGACGATCGTCTTCAAGATCGCGGATGATAACCACCTGCTGCTGATCGATACCAAAGACCTCAAGGCGATGCTGGCCTATGTGGATGAGCACGCGGCAGATTTCCAGCAGGAATATGGAAAAGTCAGCAGTGCATCCATCGGCGTCATCACCCGCGCGATCGTTGCGCTGGAGATGGAAGGCGGAGACATTTTCTTCGGAGAACCGGACCTGAACGTAACAGACTGGCTTGGTCTCGGCGCAGGCGGCTACGGAATGATCAACATTCTGGACAGTTCCAGCCTGATCAACAGCGGCAAGCTCTACTCTACTTTCCTCCTGTGGCTGCTGTCTGAGCTGTTCGAGATCATGCCGGAAGTGGGCGATCTGGACAAACCGAAGATGATCTTCTTCTTCGATGAGGCACACCTGCTGTTCAATGACGCGCCGAAGGCGCTCTTAGAAAAGATCGAGCAGATGGTCAAGCTGATCCGTTCCAAGGGTGTCGGTGTGTACTTCTGTACCCAGAACCCGAGAGACGTTCCGGACGGCGTGCTTGCACAGCTGAACAACAAGATCCAGCACGGACTGAGAGCATACACTCCGGCGGATCAGAAGGCGGTTCGCGCGGCAGCGGATGCGTTCCGCGTCAATCCGGACTTCGACACCTATGAGACGATTCTTGCCCTCGGAACCGGCGAGGCAGTTATCTCCACGCTGGGTGAGGACGGCATTCCGTGCGTAGCGCAGAAGTGCTTCGTTCTCCCGCCGAAGAGCACCTTCGGAACGATCACGGATGCAGAGCGTGATCAGGCAGTCAAAGGCAGTCTGATGTACAGCAAGTACGCGCAGATGGTGGACAACCAGTCGGCATACGAGGATCTGGCCAAGAAGGTCGAGGAAGAAGCGGCGGCAGCAGCTGCAGCCAAGGAAGAAGCGGCAGCGGCAGCAGCGGCGGAAAAAGAAAGAATCGCGGCAGAGAAGGCGAAGGAAAAGGAAGCAGCTGCGGCAGCCAAGGCGGCTGAACGGGAAAAGGAAAAAGAAGAGCGCCAGCGCAAACAGGCGATGAAGTCTGTCGGCAACTCTCTGGCAGGAACCGTAGGACGGCAGGTTGGCAAGACGCTGGGCGGAACCTTCGGAACGTTCGGCAAGACGCTGGGCGGAAATGTTGGAGCAAGCCTTGGACGAGGCCTGCTGGGTACACTGTTTAAGAACAAATAATTCAATAAGGTTAGGAAGGACACTGATATGACGAGACCGACGTTAGTCGTAATGGCTGCGGGAATGGGTTCCCGCTACGGCGGACTGAAGCAGATCGATCAGCTTACTGAACAGGGAGAGATCCTCTTGGATTTCTCCCTGTATGATGCTATGATGGCTGGGTTCGACCGTGTAGTTTTTGTAATCAAGGAAGAAAATGAAGAGGATTTCCGTGCGCTCATCGACGAGCGCGCAGGCCGCCACCTGGAGGTGCACTATGCATTCCAGAAGATAACCGACCTGCCGGAGGGCTATGCTGTACCGGAGGGTCGCGTCAAACCCTGGGGTACCGCGCATGCCGTCTACAGCGCGCGCGAATACATTGACGGACCGTTTGCCGTGATCAACGCGGACGACTATTACGGGCCGGGCGCGTTTGCGCAGGTATATGACTACCTGACAGAAAACCCGGAGGGCTACTGCATGGCAGGCTACCGGCTGTCGAACACGATGACGGAGAACGGGTATGTTTCGCGCGGCGTATGCGAGGTCGACGAGGCAGGTACGCTGAAGAGTGTCGTTGAACGCCTGAAGATCCAGTGGCGCGGCGAGAAGGTCGTCTATACCGAGGATGACGGTGAGACCTGGACGGAGCTGCCGGCGGATGCTACCGTGTCTATGAATTTCTGGGGATTCCCGGGCGCGATGATGAAGGAGCTGGGAAACGGTTTTCCGGCCTTTTTGGACAAAGCCTTAGCCGAAAACCCCATGAAGGGCGAATACTTCCTGCCCTCCATTGTTGAATCGTTAATAGACGATGGGAAAGCATCTGTACGGGTTCTGCGTTCTCCGGACCGCTGGTTTGGCGTGACATACAAGGAGGACCGACAGACGGTCGTTGATGCTCTGCAGTCGATGAAAGACCGCGGATTATATCCGGAAAAGCTTTGGAAATAGGTGAAAAAGCGCTTGCATCTAAGCTGGACCGGGAGTATAATAATAGGGCGTGTTCTGCGAGGAGGATGCAGACGCGCAAGTCTCTGCACCGTATGAGAGCGGTGCCATTTAGTCCACAGGGAGGTGAAAACGGATGACGAACTACGAATTGATGTTCATTATCAACCCAACGCTGGAAGAGGAAAAGAAGAACGCTGACATCGAGATGGTCAAGACGATCGTCGAGAACGGAGGCGGAGAGGTTTCCAATGTTGACGTCTGGGGAATGAGAAAACTCGCATACCCGATCGAGAAGAAGTCGGAAGGGTACTACGTAGTCGTTGATTTCCAGGCTCCTGCTGATCTGCCGAAAGAGATGAGCAGAAGACTGAGAATCTCCGATGACGTTATGCGGCATCAGATCATCAACAAGGATGCTAAATAAGATTGCCTGATAAGTAAGAATCGAGGTGTAGCGAATGAATAGTGTTCAACTGATCGGAAGGCTTACCAGAGATCCTGAAATCAGGTATACATCCGGGAGCCAGATGGCGGTCGCGAGCTTCACGATCGCAATTGACAGGCCGACGAGAGCCGGAGGAGAGCGGCAGACGGATTTCCCGCGGATCACGGTATTCGGAAGACAGGCGGAGACCTGTGAGAAGTACCTGGCTAAGGGACGCAAGGTCGCGATCGAAGGCAGAATCCAGACAGGCAGCTATCAGAACAAGAACGGTGAGACCATCTACACGACGGACGTTGTGGCAAACCGTGTCGAGTTCCTCGAATGGGGAGATCGGCAGGGCCAGGGCGGCGGCTTTGAGAATCAGAGCTATGGCGGCCAGAGCTACGGCGGACGCGGCGGCCAGAACGACTACGGTAACCAGGGCGGTTACGGCGGTCAGAGCAGCTACAATAATCAGCGTTCAGAAGCACCTGCGCCGGAGATGCCGGATAGTTTCCAGGCGATCGATGAGGATGTTCCATTCTAGTGAAAGGAGAATCAGATAATGGAAAGAAGACGTGGTGGCATGAGAAGAAAGAAAGTATGCCAGTTCTGCGCAGATAAATCTGAGGCTATCGACTACAAGGACGTTGAAAAGCTGAAGAAGTATGTTACCGAGAGAGGCAAGATCCTGCCGAGAAGAATCACCGGAACATGCGCTAAGCATCAGAGAGAACTGACCACTGCTGTCAAGCGTGCCAGAATCGTTGCCCTGCTGCCGTACGTAGCAGACTAAGGTCAACACATAATCATAAAAGTCGCAATAAAACGGCTGCTTCGAAAGAAGCAGCCGCTTTTCGTTTGTCAATATTGCCCGTTCGGACGGTCTACGGTTCTGCTGTTTACAGCACCGGCTCCGAATGCCAGATGTCACGCGCATAATCCTCGATGGAACGATCTGCTGCGAAGCGAGCCGCCTCCGCGATGTTCACGATGGACATGCTG
>JAFOML010000014.1 GCA_017425345.1 Eubacterium sp.
GAAGGAGAAGAATTCAGCTGTCTCTGCGATGTCATCCGCTCTCATTGCAGCGCGCGGAATCTCAATCATAGTTCCTACTGAATACGTAAGTCTTCTGCCTGCTCTTTCGAAGCATCTCTCCGCGGTTTTGTCAATGGTCTTCTTGACATAGTCAAGCTCTCTTCTGGTTCCTACCAGTGGGACCATGATTTCCGGTACGATCTCCTGACCGGTTTCCGCGACGACATCCAGAGCTGCGGAAATGATCGCTTCTGTCTGCATCTCAGCGATTTCCGGATAAGAGATCGCAAGTCTGCATCCTCTGTGACCGAGCATCGGGTTGACTTCCTTCAGATCATTCGCTTTTTCAGTCAGTTCCTCGATGGACTTGCCACTCTGCGCAGCGAGTTCTTCCATGTCCTCTTTCGTCTTCGGCAGGAACTCATGCAGCGGTGGATCCAGGAGACGGACTGTCATCGGGCGGACGCCCATAACCTTGAACATCTCATAGAAGTCGCTCTTCTGGAACGGGAGCAGCTTAGCCAGCGCAACGCGGCGCTCCTCTTCAGTGTCCGCCAGGATCATCTCGCGGATCGCGGGGATTCTTTCTGCGTCGAAGAACATGTGCTCTGTACGACAAAGTCCAATTCCCTCCGCTCCAAACTCGATCGCCTGCTTCGCATCATTCGGCGTATCCGCATTGGTGCGGACCTTCAGCGCGCGGATGTCATCCGCCCAGCTCATGATCGTGTTGAAGTTTCCGGAGATCTCCGGCGGTACGAGCTTCAGGACGCCCGCGTAAACGTTACCGCTTGTGCCGTCAATCGAGATATAGTCGTTCTCGGTGTAGACCTTTCCGCCTACTTCGAGTGTCTTCGCTTCCTCATCGATCCTCAGGTCAGCGCATCCGGTAACACAGCATTTTCCCATGCCACGAGCGACAACCGCTGCGTGGGATGTAGCTCCGCCATGCTCTGTCAGGATGCCCTGCGCAGCGACCATACCTGCCAGATCTTCCGGAGAAGTCTCTGTTCTAACCAGAACAGCCTTCTCTCCGTTTGCAGCTACCTCAGCAGCGTGCTCTGCGGAGAAGCAAATCTTTCCGCAGCCAGCTCCCGGGGAAGCGTTCAGGCCGTGTGCGATCGGCTCAGCATCCTTCAGCGCCTCGCTGTCAAAGCGCGGGTGCAGCAGCTGATCGATCGAATCCGGTTCGATTCGGAGAAGAGCTGTTTTCTTATCGATCAGGCCCTCATTTACCATGTCAACAGCAATGTTAACTGCTGCTTCAGCGGTTCTCTTGCCGTTTCTGGTCTGCAGCATGTAGAGCTTTCCGTTCTCAACGGTGAACTCCATGTCCTGCATATCCTTGTAATGTTTCTCCAGGAGATCTGCGATGTTCTCAAACTTCGCATAAGCCTCCGGGAAGGACTCCTTCATCTCTGCGATCTTCTTAGGAGTGCGGATGCCGGCTACGACGTCCTCACCCTGCGCATTGACCAGGAACTCACCATACAGGACGTTCTCGCCCGTCGCCGGGTTTCTGGTGAAAGCAACGCCGGTACCGGAATCGCTTCCCTTGTTTCCGAAGACCATGGACTGTACGTTGACAGCCGTTCCGAGATCCTCCGAAATGTCGTTCAGCTTACGGTACAGGATCGCTCTGTCATTGCCCCAGGAGCGGAATACCGCCTGAATGGCTTCCATTAACTGCTCAGTTGGATCCTGCGGGAAATCTCTTCCGAGTACTTCCCTGTACAGAGCTTTATAGCCCTTAATGATCTCTTTCAGATCTTCTGTCGTCAGGTCCACGTCAAATTCCGCGCCTACTTCTGCCTTGCGGCCATCAAAGATTGCGTTGAACCGCTTCATCGGAACTTCCATGACGACATCGCCGAACATCTGCAGAAATCTTCTGTAGCTGTCATAAGCAAACCGCTCGTTATCGGTCAGTCTGCCCAGCGCTACGACTGTTTCATCGTTCAATCCGAGATTCAGTACAGTATCCATCATGCCCGGCATCGAAATCGGTGCTCCGGAACGGACAGAAACCAGTAATGGATCCTGCGGATCCCCCAGCTTCTTTCCCATGACGTTTTCCAGGTCAACAAGCTTTTCTTTTATCTCTTCGACAATCCCGTCGTCGATTTTCTTGCCGTCCCTGTAATACTGCTTGCATGCTTCTGTCGTGACGGTAAAGCCGAATGGCACAGGAAGGCCGATTCTGGTCATCTCTGCCAGATTGGCGCCTTTCCCGCCCAGAAGATCACGCATGTCCTTAGATCCCTCGTTGAACAGATAAACAAATTGTTTGTCCATTGGTACTACCTCCAGTAATTTAGTAAGTATGTCTGAGGAGAGCCTATTTCTGTCCATTCTTAGAACTCCAGACGCTCCTCGATGTAAGATTTGACCTCAGATACCGGAACACGTACCTGCTCCATCGTATCGCGGTCACGAATAGTCACGCATCCGTCCTCTTCCGTCTGGAAGTCAACACAGATGCAGTAGGGAGTACCTATCTCATCTTCTCTACGGTATCTTTTCCCAATTGACCCTGTAACATCGTAGTCCACATTAAAATGTTTGGACAACTGGTCATATATAGGCTCTGCGACCGGCCCCAGCTTCTTAGCCAGCGGCAGGACAGCAGCCTTAAACGGCGCGAGAGCAGGATGGAAACGCATCACGACTCTGGTATCCTCCTTACCCTTCGCGTCTGTTACAGTCTCCTCATCGTAAGCGTCGATCAGGAATGCCAACGCTACGCGGTCAGCTCCGAGCGACGGTTCGATACAATAAGGGATGTATGTCTCTCTGTCAGCGCCCTCTCCTTCGGTGAAGGTCAGGTCTGTTCCGGAGTACTCGCTGTGACGGGCCAGGTCAAAATCAGTCCGGTCCGCGATGCCCCAGAGCTCACCCCATCCGAACGGGAACAGATACTCGATATCTGTTGTGGCATTGCTGTAGTGAGACAGCTCTTCCGGATCATGATCGCGCAGGCGGACATGATCCATATTCATATTCAATGACTTGAGGAAATTCTCGCAATAGTCCTTCCAGTAGTTGAACCACTCGAGGTCCGTTCCCGGCTTGCAGAAGAATTCCAGTTCCATCTGCTCGAACTCACGGGTACGGAACGTAAAGTTGCCCGGCGTGATCTCGTTACGGAACGACTTGCCGATCTGGGCGATTCCGAACGGGATCTTCTTTCTGGAAGTTCTGGCAACATTCTTAAAGTTGACAAAGATGCCCTGGGCAGTCTCCGGACGCAGATAGATCTGCGCCTTGGAATCCTCGGTGACTCCCTGGAACGTCTTAAACATCAGGTTGAACTGGCGGATCGATGTGAACTCGCTCTTTCCACAGCTCGGGCACTTGACCTGATGCTCGCGGATGTAGTCCTCCATCTGCTCGTTCGTCCATCCGTCAACTACGACCTGTTCGCCGCCGCTCTCTGCGATATGATCCTCGATCAGTTTATCTGCTCTGAAACGCTCATGGCAGCTCTTGCAGTCAATCAGCGGATCCGAAAAACCGCCGACGTGACCGGATGCTTCCCATGTTCTCGGATTCATCAGAATGGCAGCGTCCAATCCTACGTTGTACTTGGATTCCTGTACGAACTTCTTCCACCATGCCTTCTTGACGTTATTCTTAAATTCTACTCCCAGGGGACCGTAATCCCATGTGTTGGCCAGACCGCCGTAAATCTCGGAACCGGGATAAACGAATCCTCTTCCCTTAGCGAGCGCGACGATCTTCTCCATTGTTACTGCATTTCCCATGTGTATCTTTACCAACTTTCTAAGCTTATTCTTCTACTGCGTCTTTTACCTCTTCTGCGACGTCTGCTGCGGCCTCTTCTGCAGCCTCACAAGCCTCTTCTGCCTTCTCGCAGACAGCTTCTGCTGCATCCTCTGCCTTTTCACAGATATCATCGCAAGGTTCTTCTGCTGCTTCCGCAGCTTCCTCTGCCTTCTCCTGTGCTCTCTTGAGCGCCTCATCTGCCTTGCTGCGCAGTTCCTCTACGCGAGCGGACATATCCTCTGCCGCCTCATCCGCAGTGCTCTTCACGTTAGATGCAACGTCCTTGGCGATGTTCATGGCATCCTCGCTCTTTTCCTTAACAGCCTCATACAGATCCGGCGCTTTGGTCTTAAAATCTTCAAAAACATCCGAGCCTCTGCTCACGACCTCTTCATAATACTGGCCGGCCTTCTCGGTCAGGCTGATGACCTCTCCGTCATCCTTGACGAACTCGATCGTGCACTTGAAGCTGAAAGCGGCCAGAACGCCGATCACAACGCCCCAAGGAGCGACGACTGCGCCCAGAACGCCTGCGTTCAGCGGCATGTTCAGCAGGGTATCGTCCCCTCTCTTTACGACGATGCGGGCAACGTTTCCGCGCTTTACGATCTCCTTCATCTTATCGATGAGAGCCTCGCTCTTAGCGCCAATCTTCTTAGCCTGGCTCTGCTCATCCACATTGTCCTCGATCAGGATGATCGCTTCTACGACGTTTCCTTCCGTCTTCTCGAGCGCATCCTTAGCCTCCTTATAAGTCACACCTGTTCTGTCCTTGACGAGTTCAATCTTTTCCAATGTAATTTCCATCATGAACCTCCTTACTCATATTCAGCTTAAGTGATCATTATCTATTCAGTACTGTCCAAGCAGCAATTGTTCACTCTTCAGTTCTCCGACGTCGAGATGATAGGAGAAATAATCCCTCAAAATCTTCTGCAGCTGCTGCGCCGTCTGCGGCTCCAGAGCGATTCCCCGGAAGCCAGAAAGCGGTTTATCCGCAAAGTACTGGATGATATCTACTATACCAAAATTCACGTCATAAATCAACGCATCTTGCTGGCCGGGAGGGATTTTTTTCCTGCATGACCGGCAGAGCATTCCGGCGTCCGGAATGCTGAAAGAGGTCAGCTCTTCCTGCGCCCCACCTCGCTCACATCCGTGAAATGCCGGAAGCACGCCAAGAGCCCTGAGAAGCTTGACCTCGTAGGCCAGAACGAGGGTCTCCGGTTTCTTCGGACGCTCCGAAAGCTCCTCCATAAACGTGACCAGCAGCTGGAAGATCTGAGGCTGCGGTACCTCTTCCGGTACGACCCGCTCCGTGAGTTCCAGCACGTAGGATGCGGA
>JAFOML010000015.1 GCA_017425345.1 Eubacterium sp.
GCGCTCCTGATGGGACTCCGCGGCTTCCTGAATGTTTGTAACGTAACCTGGGAACAGGTTTACCTGCCGGAGAGCCTGCTGTTCATCAACAAGTTCGGCCCAGCTCTGATCATCACCGTTATCGCGGTCGTGGTCATCGGATATATCTTTGAAAAGACAAGCTTCGGATACTACTGCAAGGGCATGGGTGAAAATGAGAACACCATGCGCAGTATCGGTGTCGATACCGCTAAGGTTCGTCACTGTGCCTTCATCGTATCCGGCGTTATGGCTGCGATCATGGGTATTCTCCTGATCGCTAGCACGGGCGGTTCCAGCAGTACCCTCGGAAACTTCATGGAAATGAAGGTCCAGATGGGTATCTTCCTGGGAGGCGTTCTGGTCAGCGGCGGTATGCGTTCCAAGATCTACAAGCTGATCTTCGGTGCACTCTCTATCACCGTAATCGTAAACGGCCTGACCATCAGCGGAGCGAGCTCCTCTGTAACAGAACTTGCAGAAGGAATCATCCTCATGGTCATCCTCTACCTGACCATCCAGCTGTCCAACCACAGCAATCTCTTCTCCTTCAAAAAGAAGAACACGGAGGAAGAGGAAGAGGCGGCAGCATAAATAGCCGCTCGCGGCCCCTGCTGAGATATGCAGGGTTACCTGAGGCGAGACGCGTATATAAAGGATCCGCGGGGTTGCAGGATCGAATGAGATCGTGCAGTCCTGCTCGGACCGATTCGCATTACTTAAGTCTCAATATACCAGAAAAACGCAGGAGGTTACTCCTGCGTTTTTCTTGTGTTCTCATGTTTGTGTTACCGCGCAAGCGTCCTTGCGATCTCCTGGCACGCTCGTGCAGCCTCGGCCGTATCTGCCTGATTCGCGGCGAAACAGAGGATGAATGGATGCTCCGCGTAGACGATCCCCGCATCGTTACAGATGCCGATATCCTCTCCCGTCTTATGCGCAATCGGCAGGTGCTGGATGTAGAATGGGATCTTCCAGGTCGTCTGCTGATTCTGCAGGATCGCGAGCATCTCCAGGCTCGCGTCTTCTGAGACCAGTCTTCCCTCATGCAGCAGCCGGAAATATGCGGCAGTCTCTCTGAGGCCAATTGTGTTCTCTCTTCCGAGCCCTGCAGGATCCGCGTCAAACAGCCTGCGGACAAGTCTCGTAGAGGGCTGCGGTTCCTTGAGCGCGCATTGTATATGCTCGTTGATCGCACGAATCCCAAGTCGGTCGATCAGCATGTTTGTCGCCGTATTGTCGCTGATCACGATCATCAGCCGGATCAGGTCGCGGACGGTCAGTTCTAATCCCTTATGCAGCAGATTCAGAACACCGCTCTCTGGAAACATGTCTGTCGTCAGGCAGCCTGCAAGCTGGTCTCTCCGGTAGTCGAGAAGTCCTCCTGCCGGCACCTGATCCTCCTCCCGGAGTGTGATGTGCTCTTCCATGGAAAGGTTCCCGGAAGCCGCCTGCTTAAATGCGCAGGACATGATCCAGAGCTTGATCATGCTCGCTGCCTCAAACGAGTCCTGTTCTGTTCCGTGCAGTATCAGGGAGCTCTCTCCGCTCGCAAGGTCCTCCCGGTATACGCCGATCCGGCCTTTCAGTGCGCTGATCCGCTGTCTGATCCATTCCGTGTTCATGCGCCGTCCTCCTTCCTGTCGGTACACTATCATTATACCCACTTGCCATGCAAAGCACAACATATGCACCTTTCTCTTCTATCTCAGCGCATTATCATGTATAATAGACGTGTATACTGATTACGAAGAGGAGAATGGGTATGAAACGAAGAACCTTCTGTACTATAATCATTCTGATGATCTGCGTTCTGATGATGGCTGCAGCGGGCTGCGGCGAGCAGGGCCGGACCGACATTGCGGCGAGCACGGAAATCAGCGTTCCGGTAGAGACGGTGGAGACACCGGATCCGGAGGAAACGGAAGCAGAAGAACCGGACGATTCTGCACAGATTATGCAGCACATCTACGATTATCTTCTGCAGGACGGCTCTGCCTATATGCAGTACAAGGATGTGCATGAGGATGCAGGGCTCCTGGAAGAACTGGACGGTGACACGCTTACGATCACCGCGTCCGGAGATATCGAAGGCGTCCGGGAATTCAAGGTGTCCGACAGCTATCTCATATTTACCGTGCCGGAGGAAGATTATTCTGCGTCCACCTTCTTCGACCTCGTCTCGGATGCGGCCTGTGACTATCTCGGCATGGATCCGCTCCTGTTCCGGGGTTACATCCGGGGCATGGATCTGCTGGGGCAGGAGAACCAGTACTACAGTCTCACAGAAGAGGAAGGCACGCAGGATATGCAGTACCGCCTCTATGTCGGCGGCCCGTATGAGATGACGGAACTGGATCAGATGGCTCTCGCCTACGATCTGAACCGGTTCGATCCGTTCGTGGCAGATGCGATGGCATACTCTACCGAGGTCGGCAGGATCTGCATGTTCGCAAAGGGAACCAACAAGTCCGCAGACATCCTGATCGGCGAGTCCGAGGTGCTCGATGAATACGCGCTCCAGGCGATGAAGGATGCCGCTGCAGCGCTGAAGCCTGCCGGATACCAGTCCTTTGGCACCGGCTACACCAAGCTGGAGGAGAAGAAGACCGGCAAGTACCGCGTGACGTTCCTGAGCGGCCGGAAGGCAAAGAAGCTCCTTACGGATGCCGGTGAACAGGCCTGCTACAGCCCGAACTACGAGTATGTCCTCATTCACTTCGGAAAATAGTCCTGCGCATCTAGCAGGGTTCTTCCCCATCATATAAATAATCACAGTATGTAGTATCGCCCAGTCTTCTGGGCGATTCTCTTAATATACTCAAACAGGTGCGGAACAGACGCTCCAGTTCTCTTGCCGTAAGGAGCGAGGAGACGCTCACATTCAGGATCTCCTCTCCGTTCCTGGTAATGCAGACCTCTCCTGTGCTCTCCTCCTGGCAGATCGTGAATCCCTCGCAATCAATGGTCATAGCTTCTCCATGTACATCTCCCACTTGTCGTCGTTCAGTATGTACTGCAGGCGGTAGGTCTTCCGGTCTCTGCCTTTTCCGTTCTCGCAGCAGTAGTGGATGACCCGGTCCCCGCAGAGGTTCCGCTCCTCGACGCGGAGGATCTTCTCCACCTTCACGACCTGCTCCTCGTTCTCCTCTGTCCGGTAGCGGAAGCGGACCGGCCGCGGCGCCTTTCCCTGCAGATGAACAGCCAGCATATCGACCGGCCATGTGATCAGTCTCACGGCGATCCCTCCTTTCTCTGTTCCGGTTCTGTGGTCTCATTATACTACCTTGTTCGCAAAAAGTAAACATATGTTCGTAAATTAATTTTTTGTTCTTGGCGGTGGAGATTTTGTGGAAAAGTTAACCGCGCTTTAATTTCACCATGCTATAATAAAGTAATGGATTATCACCCCCGACACAAGGAGGAACCCATGAGACTGCTGGTTGTAGAGGATCAACAGAATTTGAGAGATATTATCGCGCGGAAGCTCGCGGGCGAGGGCCATGCGGTCGACGCATGCGAAGATGGCCGTGACGCGCTCGACCACATCCGGCTGACAGAGTACGACGGGATTGTGCTGGACATCATGCTGCCCGGGATCACGGGACTTGATATCCTCCGGGAGATGCGCAGCTCCGGCAATCACACGCCGGTCCTCCTGCTGACGGCGCTCAGCAGCGTGGATGACAGGGTCGCGGGACTCGATGCCGGCGCGGACGACTATCTGGTCAAGCCGTTCGATTTTGATGAGCTGCTCGCGCGGATCCGGGCGATGACGAGGCGCCGGGGAACGCAGGTCACAAGCATCATCTCGCACAAGGGGGTCGAGCTGAACATGACGGCGCGGACGGTGAAGCGCGATGGAAAGGAAATTCAGCTGACCGCCAAGGAATACAGCATTCTCGAATATCTGATGCAGAATATCGGGCGCGCAATGTCCCGGGACAGGCTTTCGACGCATGTCTGGAATTACGATTACGACGGCGGTTCGAATGTGATCGACGTCTACATGCACCACCTCCGGAAGAAGCTCGACACGGGACATGAGGAGAAGCTCATCACCACCGTCAAGGGCGTCGGATATATCATTAAGTGAGGGCTTTCGATGAAAAAACTTTCGATCACAGCCAGAATCATGATATGGTATACGGTCTTTCTCGTGGTGATCGCCGCGCTTCTCAGTGTGATGCTCCTGCAGGTGCAGAATTCGCAGGAGAGAGCGCTCGCGGAGCAGGAGCTGGCGGAGATCCTGACGGATGTCTGCGAGCGGATCGAGGACGAGATGCCGGTGGACCGGATGGACATCGACTCCTATCAGAAAGGCGTCTACATCAGCGTCTACGATACGTCCGGGGAGCTGCTCGTCGGCAGAAGGCCGGCAAGCTTCGCGGAGTTTCCGGGCTTTTTGGACAAAACCGCCATCACCGTCCACGACACCCGCGGCACGGAATGGTACGTATACGATACCTTCTATCAGTCGGAGGCGAACCGGCTCTGGGTCCGGGGCATGATGAAGCATGCGGCGCACACGGATACGCGCACTTTTCTTCTCCGCTTCCTGCTGATCGCGGTACCGGGACTCATCCTGTTTGCCATGCTCGGTGGATGGTGGATCACACGCAGAGCATTCCGGCCGCTGCGGGATATCATCCGCACAACCGATGACATCCGGGCGGACGCGGACGTCTCCAGGCGCGTCCCGGAAGGAGAAAACCGCGACGAGCTGTATGCGCTGACCCGTTCGATCAACGGAATGTTTGACCGGGTCGAGAGCGTGCTCAAACGGGAGAAGCAGTTTTCTTCAGATGTTTCGCACGAGCTCAGGACACCGATCGCGGTGATCCAGTCGCAGAGCGATTACGCGCTGGAGAATCCGGATTACAGCGAACAGGCTCTCGAGACCATCAGCCGGCAGGCAAGACACATGAACAGCCTCGTGAGCCGGCTGCTGACGCTCTCCAGAAGTGACGCGGGGACGCTTCCCCTCTCGCCGGAGGACATCAATTTCAGTGAACTGCTCACCGACATAGCGGAACAGCAGCAGATCGCGCTGGAAGAGGAGAATATTGCGATCACCGCAGATATCGAGGAAGGCGTCCATGTGAGCTGTGACCGTGACGCGCTGATCCGGATCATCCTGAACCTGATATCGAATGCGGTGAGATACGGCAGGACACCGGTTCCGGAGGACTCTTCCTCCGTGAGTCCCGCAGGGACGATCCGCCTGACGCTCGCCTCTGAAAACGGCATGGCCGTTTGCACGGTTGCCGACAGCGGTCCCGGCATACCGGAAGCAGAGCAGGAAAAGATATGGGACCGCCTCTATCAGATCGACCGCACGCGCAGCAGCGCGGAGCCTTCCGCGGGACTTGGCCTTGCCATGGTGCAGGCACTGACGAAAGCGTCCGGCGGCACGGTCAGTCTTAAGAGCGAAGAGGGGCACGGCGCGGCATTTACCATAAGGTTGCCGCTTCATGATACGATATGATCACAGGAGGGGAAATCGCATGAAAAAGAAAACCTTAGCGCTTCTGTTATGCGCAGCGCTGGCAGTGGTCTTTACTGCGTGCGGAGGCAGCAATCCGACTTCGCAGGCGGAAGCGCAGCCACAGGAGACTTCCGTCGCAGCTGCAGCAAAAATCGACAAGAGCTCTGCAGAGGAGGACGATCTGATCTCCGAAGACGAGGCTATCGAGATCGTGACCAATCGCGTGCCGGGATCCTCCGCGAAGGAGATCAAATCCTTCGAGCTGGAGTACGACGACGGGCGCTGGCAGTATGAGGGAGAACTCGTCCACAAGGGTGTGGAGTATGAGTTTGAGATCGATGCGCAGAACGGCAACGTCCTCGACTGGGAGACCGATGACTGATACGAATTAAGGTTTTTTAAGACTGATTTAATACGCACTTAATATCCGGCTGTTATTCTATAAACACAGAGAGCACCGAAGGCCCGCCGCGCGCAGTCTGCTCACCGTGCGGGACATCATTAAGGAGGTATTGCATGAATAAATCAAAATGGATCCGCCTGTCCGTCGCAGCAGTACTGGCGCTTGCGCTGATTCTCACATCGGCAGCAGCTGTATTTGCGGCAGCGCCGGCAGCGGAGAAGGCAACGACCGTCACAGAACTCACTATCGCCGCGGATAACACGCAGACGCCGGCTGCCGGGATCACCCGCGCCAAGGCGATCCGCATCGCGGTTAAACACGCCAAGAATAAGCTTCACGCTACCAAGATCCGGGACAAAGAAGCCGAAAAGGATACTTACCGGGGGAAGAAGTCCTGGGACGTGGATTTTGAAGGCAAGATCAACGGTAAGTGGTACGATTTCGACTATGACATCAACCGCAAGACCGGAAAGATCATGCACTACAAGTACGAGCGTGATATCGACTGATCACAGGCAGTCGATTATCGGAACCTGATCACCGAAGCACTGCGCGGTGCCTCAGAAGACGAAACCTTCGTCCTTTGAGGCACCGCTTTTCGTTATGGGATCGGAATCCCTAGCTGGTATGAAGCCCAGTTCCTTGACCGGGCCATGGAATACTAGGGGGTCTCGAAAGAAGGCATGCTTAAGAGCTGCTCCTATTTTACGCAGCCACCGCAAAAAGGTGGTGACGAGCCGTCATTTTGGGGTATAATTAGACTGGTTTAACATGTGCTGAAATAGGAAAGGATACTGTACATGCTGCAGATCAGAAATATAAAGAAAGAGTATCATACGGGGAACCTCGTGCAGAAGGCGCTGGACGATGTCTCGCTGAACTTCCGGGACAACGAGTTCGTGGCGATCCTGGGGCCATCCGGCTCCGGAAAGACGACGCTTCTGAACATCATCGGCGGACTTGACCGGTACGACAGCGGAGACCTGATCATCAATGGAATCTCGACCAGGAAGTATTCGGATCGGGACTGGGATTCGTATAGAAATCACACGATAGGTTTTGTATTCCAGAGCTACAACCTGATCCCGCACCAGACCGTGCTGCAGAACGTCGAACTCGCGCTGACGATCGGCGGTATTTCCCGTGAGGAGCGTCGTGCCAGGGCAGAGGAAGCCCTGCGGAAAGTCGGTCTCGGCGACCAGATGCACAAGACGCCGACGCAGATGTCCGGCGGACAGATGCAGCGTGTGGCGATTGCCAGAGCGCTGGTGACGGATCCGGATATTCTGCTTGCGGACGAACCGACCGGCGCGCTGGACAGTGAGACGAGCATTCAGGTCATGGATCTGATTCGGGAGATCGCGCGCGACCGCCTCGTCATCATGGTTACGCACAACCCGGAGCTCGCGGAGCAGTACGCGACGCGCATCGTCAACCTGAAGGACGGAAAGATCATCTCCGATACGGATCCGTTCGTGCTGGAGGAGGGTGAGACTGAGCACCGGAACCTCGGCAGGGCGTCTATGTCGCTGCTGACGGCTCTCGCGCTGAGCTTTAATAACCTGAAGACCAAGCTGACGAGGACGCTTCTCGTTGCTTTTGCCGGATCGATCGGGATCATAGGGATCGCGCTGATCCTTTCGCTCTCGACCGGTGTCAACGGGTACATCGACGAAATCGAGTCCGATACGCTGAACGAGTACCCGCTGCAGATCACGGAGACCGGATTCGATCTGACGTCCTTGATGAGCGGAGATATGATGGGGACCGATGAGGATAGTGAAGGGGCGCCGGAGTCGGCTTTGCCCGGAACGGATACCGTGTATGCGGCGGACGAGGAGACGCAGGACAAGGCCAAGGACGAGGGCCGCGTCAAGGAGTTCCGCATCATGAGCAGTATGTTCTCCATGCTGGACCAGAACGATCTGCAGTCGCTGAAGGCGTACTTTGAGAGCGGCGAGACTAACATCTACGACTACTGTAAGGCGATCGAGTACCGGTATGGCGTAGAGCCAGTGATCTATTCGCTGGACGGAAAGAAGACCCGTCAGGTGCACCCGGATCAGACGAGCCAGGCGATGGGCATCGGCTACACCGGAACGAGCAGCATCTTCTCGCAGATGAGCAATTACAACGTGTTCCATCAGCTGCCGGAAAACGAGAAGCTGTACAAGGAGCAGTATGACCTGAAGGCCGGGAAATGGCCTGAGAACTATAACGAGTGCGTGGTCGTCACATCGCGGTTCGGCAGGATCTCGGATCTCGCCCTGTATGCACTGCGGCTGAAGGACAATGCGGAGCTCGAGGAGCGCACGGAAGCGTTTGCCAAGGGCGAGTCGATCGACGTAGATGACGACGAAGAGGAGCTGAGCTTCGAATACGAGGATCTGCTCGGCATCGATTTCCGGATCGTGAATCCCAGCGATGCTTATGTATACAACGAGAAGCAGGAGGTCTGGGTCTCCAAGAAGGATAATAAGAAGTTCATGCGGAAGCTCGCCAGAAAGAGCGAGAAGCTGACGGTCGTCGGCGTCGTGAAGCCGAGGAAGGACGTCAAGATCACCGCGCTGCAGGAGGACATCTACTATATGCCGTCGCTGCTCACGCATACCGTGGAAGCGGCGAAGGACAGCGAGATCGTGCGCATGCAGCTCGCCAATCCGAAGACGAACGTCATCACCGGAAAGAAGTTCGGGAAGGGTTCGGACGGCATGGAAATGGGCGATATGTTCCAGGTGGATGAAGAGGGACTTGCCGAGGCATTCCAGTTCGACGACAGCGCCTTCAAGAACATGGCGAACATGTTCTCCGGCATGGATCTGAGCAAGATGGATTTCAGCAAGATCGATCCGTCGGACTTTGCCTCCGTGATGCCGAACGTGTCACAGAAGGATATCGAGCGGGTGCTGCGCGCCGCGACTTCCGGCTTCTCTCAGAAAAAGACGGAGAAGATGTTCCGGAAGCTGCTGAACGGCTATATGAAAGAAGCAGCCAAGGACCCGACTACGGACTATTCAAAGCTCGGAGAGGCATTCAGCGCCTATCTGGAAAGTGAAGAAGGCAGGGCGATCATCACCGCGAATCTGCAGGAGATCATCGCGGCGAACGCGGATGCCATGATCACGCAGGCCGATCTCACGCAGGTCGTAGCCGCGGTTATGGCAGGATATTCGGATTATGCGAAGGAACAGGGATTCGATGATCCGACGGACATGAGTCATATTCAGGACTATCTCGCAAGCGATGCGGCGCAGGCGATCCTGAGCGAGCAGCTTTCCGCGATTTACGGCAAGCTGGCAAACCTGACGATCACCTCTGAACAGGCGAATAAGATCGCGGGACAGCTTGCGCAGGGCTATCTGACCTACGCGAAGGCAAGTGGCGCGGTCCCGGATCCGACCAAGATGGTGGATTCCTTCCAGAAGTACCTCAACAAGAAGAGCACACAGAAGCTCCTGCGCCGGATGGTCACATCCTCGATCAACCAGAAGCAGCTGAACAAGGAACTCACCCGCGTCATGGGCAAGTACTCCGGTTCCATCTCCAAGGCGGGCGCAGCCATTGTCGGTCAGGTGTTCAAGTCCATCAGCAAAGAGCTCACCAAAAATCTGGGCGGTGTCGGCATGGATCTCGGAAGCGCATTCAGCTTTGACTCCGACAAGTTTGCGACCGCCCTCGGTCTGAACATGACGGAAGAGGATATGATGGAGCTGCTCTCCGCCATGATGAATACCGGCGCGGCCACGTATGAAAACAACCTCAAGGAGTTCGGATACGTGGATTTCCGGAAACCGATGGAGATCGATATCTATCCGAAGGATTTTGAGAGCAAAGAGCAGGTCAAGGCGATTCTGGAAGCGTACAACGACCGGATGAAGAAGGAGGACGAGGAAAAGGTCATCGTCTACACCGATCTCGTCGCGACGCTGATGAGCTCCGTCACGGATATCATCGATGCAATCAGCTACGTATTGATCGCGTTCGTCTCAATCTCCCTGGTCGTCTCCTCGATCATGATCGGCGTCATCACGTACATCAGCGTGCTGGAACGCCGGAAGGAAATCGGCATCCTGCGCGCGATCGGCGCCTCCAAGCGCAATATTTCGGAAGTTTTCAACGCAGAGACCTTCATCATCGGCGCGCTTGCGGGACTGTTCGGCGTCGGGATCTCCCTGCTCCTGCTATTCCCGATCAACGCGGTCATCGACCACGTGACGACGGCGAATGTCGTGGCAGCGCTGCCGCCTCTTGCCGGACTTGCCCTGATCCTCCTGAGCATCATCCTGACGCTCATCGGCGGCATCATCCCGTCCAGGGCTGCGGCGAAGAGCGATCCGGTCACGGCGCTGCGCGTGGAGTAAGTTTTTGACAAAGTCTGTTGCACGCCTCCCGAAAACCAGTATAATAGAAATGTTGGCGTGTAACAGAAAGGGGCTATCATGAAGGACATTTTTAAGGAAGAATATCAGAGTAAGCTGGTGTCCACCGAGGACGCTGTTAAAACGATCCGTTCCGGAGAACGTATCTACATCGGCACCTGCACGAGCATCGCGCACGGATTCACCCGTGAGCTCGGCAGACAGAAAGACCGGTTCGATTCGCTGTACCTGTTCGGATCCAATATCAATAAACCGCTGGAGATCCTGGATGGAACGCATCCGGGGGTCAAGCTGTGCACCTACTTTATGGGCGGTGTGGAGCGCGCCGGACTGAAAAGCGGGATGACCGATTACACCAGCGTTCACCTGAGCCAGGTCGACCGCTGGGTGCATGAGACCGCGCGCGTAGATACTGCCGTACTGGAGGTCAGCCCTCCGGATGAGGACGGCTATTTCAGCTTCGGCGCGACCGGCGTCTGCTGTCATACCTATTTCCTGGAGGAGAAGCGTGCCGGAAACTGCCGGATCATCCTCGAGGTCAATCCGAAGGCGCCGTATGTCTTCGGCGACTGTACGAAGATCCACATCTCTGAAGCGGACCTGATCACCGAGCACGACGAGGAACCCTTTGCAATCGGCGACCTTCCGGTCTCTCCGGAGCTGGAGACGATTTCGCATTTCCTGATCGACGAGATTAAGGATGGCGACGTGCTGCAGTTCGGGATTGGCGGTCTGGCCAACGCGGTCGGATTCGGCCTGACGGAGAAGAACGATCTGGGCAGCTATACGGAGCTGATCGGCGACTCGATCATGTACCTGATGAAGAACGGGAATATCACGAATAAGCGGAAGGGGTATTTCCCGGGGAAGACGGTCGTTTCGTTCGCGCTCGGCAGCAGCGAGCTGTACCGGTTCCTGGACCGGAACGAGGATATCTGGTATCAGCCGATGCCGTACGTGAACAATCCGGCGAACATCGCGAAGAACGATAACATGGTCTCGATCAATAACGTGCTGTCCGTCGACCTGTACGGACAGGTTGTCGCGGATAATATCGAGGGAAGACAGTACAGCGGAGTAGGCGGGCAGATAGATTTTGTCCGCGGAGCCCAGATGTCGAAGGGCGGCCGCTCCTACCTCTGCCTGAAATCCACCTTTGAGAACAAGCGGACAGGCCGTGGGAGCACCATCGTCCCGTACTTCAAACCCGGAACCGCCGTCACGACACCGCGCAGCGAGGTGCAGTACATCGTGACGGAATACGGCTGCATCGACCTCAAAAAACTGACGATGAAAGAGCGCGCCGGCGCGATCATCAGTCTGGCCCATCCGGACTACCGCCCGGAGCTTACGAAAGCGGCGAAAGAGATGGGTCTCCTCTAGCCCGGAAGTGTTGCAAATGCTGAAAAAACGTGCTATAATAGGAGCTTGTAGAGCATTGCCGCAGAGAGTGCGGCTCGTATAAATAGGGAGGATAGAAAATGTTTGAGAATCTGATTGATGTACTGAAAGAAAACCCAAGAAAAATCGTGTTTACAGAGGGCCCGGACGCTCGTATCCTGGAAGCTTCTGACCGCCTGAAAAAGGGCGGATTCCTGACACCGATCCTGATCGGAAACGTGGAAGAAGTTCAGGCAGCTGCTAAGGCTGGCGGATTCGACATCGAGGGGCTGGAAATCATAGATCCGACCACTTATCCGGAAATGGACGAGATGGTCGCTAAGATGGTTGAGCTGAGAAAAGGTAAGATGGACGAGGCTCAGTGCAGAGCTGCTCTGGCTAAGGGCAACTACTTTGGAACCATGCTGGTTAAGATGGGTAAGGCTGACGCACTGCTCGGCGGCGCTACCTATTCCACAGCAGACACCGTTCGTCCGGCACTGCAGCTGATCAAGACCAAGCCGGGTAACAAGAGCGTGTCTTCCTGCTTTATTATGGTCAGAGAAAAAGAAGATGCTGAACCGGAAATGTGCATCATGGCTGACTGCGCGATCATCATCGATCCGAGCGAGGACGAGCTGGTAGAGTGCGCGATCGAGACCGCTAAGACCGCTAAGGTATTCGGAATGGATCCGAAGGTCGCTATGCTGTCCTACTCCACCAAGGGCTCCGGAAAGGGCGACACCGTTGACAAGATGAGAAATGCTACCGAGAAGGTCAAGGCAGCTTGCCCGGATCTGGCAATCGACGGCGAGTTCCAGTTCGACGCTGCAGTATCTCCGGTCGTTGCTAAGACCAAGTGCCCGGATTCCCCGGTTGCTGGTAAGGCAAACGTATTCCTGTTCCCGAACATCAACGCAGGAAACATCGGCTACAAGATCGCTCAGAGACTGGGTGGATTCGATGCTTACGGCCCGGTTCTGCAGGGTCTGAATGCGCCGATCAATGACCTGTCCAGAGGCTGCAATGCCGATGAGGTCTATACGATGGCAATCATCACAGCTGCGCTGAAGTAATCAAGACGCGATGCGGGGCTGCCTTCGGGCAGCCCTTTTGTTATGGCGCGCACGCGTAAACCGGCGCCGGCCGGGTATATAGAAATAGAATCTATCGAAAGGAACGATAAACGAATGACAGAGAAATTGCAGAAGGGTGACCGGATCCGCGGTTTCCGGGTCCTCTACCGGGAGGCGCTGCCGGAGATCGGCGGAGAGATGGTCCGCATGGTATATGAAAAGAACGGAGCGGAGCTGATCTGGTTGGACCGGGACGATGAGAACCAGACCTTTGCCATCGCTTTCAAAACCATCCCGCGGGACGACACGGGCGTCTTTCATATCCTGGAGCATTCCGTACTCAACGGATCGGATAAGTATCCGGTGAAGGAGCCGTTTGTGGAGCTGATCAAGAGTTCGATGGCGACTTTTTTAAATGCGTTTACCTTTCCGGACAAAACCATGTACCCGGTCTGCTCGAGATACGACCAGGACTTTCTCAATCTGATCGACGTCTATCTGGACGCGGTGCTGCACCCGCTTAGCCTGCAGGATCTGCACGCGTTCCGTCAGGAAGGCTGGCACTATGAGCTGGAAGAGCCTTCCGGAGAGCTCATCTGCAACGGTGTGGTATATAACGAGATGAAGGGCGCGTTTGCGTCGCCGGATTCCGTGCTGATCAGCCGGCTGAACGCGCTGCTGTTCCCGGATACCTGCTACGGGTTTGAGTCCGGCGGACACCCGGATCACATTCCGGAGCTGACCTATGAGAACTATCTGGAAAGTCACCGCCGTTACTATCATCCGTCCAACGCGAGGATCATTCTGGACGGTCGGATCGATCTCGATGCGGTGCTCGGAAAGATCGACAGCTTCCTCTGTGAATACGACCGCCTGGAGCCGGATTCGGATATTCCGTTCCAGAAGCCGGTCTGCCCGCCGCACGCCGTCTGCTCCTATGAGATCGGCGAAGAAGAGGATGCGCAGAAGAAGGCCATCGCCGCGACCGGCTGGGTGTTCGGACGCTTCGATGAGCTGGCGAAGAACATCGCGTTCACCGCGCTCAGCAATGTCCTGACCACCAGCAATGAGTCGCCGCTGACCAAGGCGGTTCTGGACGCGGAGCTTGCCGAGGATCTGTACTTCCAGAAGGAGGATGGGATCCAGCAGCTGTATGCGTTCCTCGTCGTCAAGAATATTGATCCGGATCGCGAGGATGAGGTGCGGGAGGTCATCCGCCGCACGCTTTCTGAGCAGGCGTCGAATGGTGTCGACCGCGCGCAGCTGCACAGCGCGCTGAATCATCTGGAGTTCTCGACGAGAGAAAAGGACTTTGGAGGCTATCCGAGAGGTCTCGTGTACGCGATGGACTCTCTGGAAAGCTGGTTATATGGCGGAGATCCCGCCCAGAACTTCCGGTTTGAAGAGATCTTCCGCGACCTGCACGCGAAAGTCGATGCGGGCTGGTTCGATCAGTTCCTGCAGGAGACGCTGCTTGACAATCCGCATACGGCAAGTCTTCTGATGCTGCCGAGCAAGATGCTGGGGGAGGAGAGGCGCGCCGCGGAAGCCGCCCGCCTCGCGCGTGTGAAGGCGTCCTGGGACGCCGCCACGGTAGATACTGTGATCGAACAGTTCAAGGCGCTGCGCGAGCGGCAGGGCCAGAAGGATACGGAGGAGGCCCTGCAGGCGCTGCCGACCCTTCCACTGTCTGCGATTCCCGAGGATGGGGGCTGGAAGCTGAAGCAGGAAGTGCGTGAGGAAGAAGGCTGCACCGTTCTGCACCAGCCTTTGCGGACGGACGGCATCACCTATCTGGATCTGTACTTCCGGCTTTCGGATATGACGGAGGAGGAGCTGCAGGA
>JAFOML010000016.1 GCA_017425345.1 Eubacterium sp.
AACTTTCCGGAACCGTCCGGTTCATCTCCGCCGGAGAATCCGCCCGGGATCATGATGATCTGGGATTCCCGGATCCGCGCCGCAAACTCCTCTACAGAGCGGCTGACCGCGTCTGCCGTCAGATTGTTGATCACGAAGATATCCGGATCCGCGCCCGCATCCCGGAAGGCCTTCGCCGAGTCATACTCGCAGTTCGTTCCCGGGAAGACCGGAATCAGAACCTTCGGCGAGGCGACGGAAACAGCTGCATGCGCATGGCTGTCTGCCTTATACGTAAAGGTCTCGATCTTATTCGGAGCCGGCGTGATATTGCACTTATAGACTGGCTCCAGCTTATCCTCATAGGCCTTAGAAAGCGCTTCCATCGAAACGCAGGAATTCTTCCAGACGATCTCCTTCGCAGCGGTCGTGCGTCCGATCAGAACAGCGCAGTCCGCCTCGATCTCGATATCCTCTCCGTCCACTTCCAGAAGGAGTCCGCCGTAGTGATATCCGAAGATATCCTCCATCGTGAGCGAATCCTCGAACCGGAATCCGATGCCGTTTCCAAGTCCCATCTTGAGGACCGCTTCGGCAATACCGCCAAATCCCGGCGTATAAGCAGCCTTGATCAGTCCGCTCTCGTTCAGCTGCGCAGCAAGACGGTAGATTTCCTTCAGGGACTCGCCGGTCGGGAGTCCGGACTCTGTATATTCAGGAGTTAACATAATAAGTTTATCATCAACGCCTTTGAATTCCGGTGAGATCACGCGGTCCGCCTTATCCGTCGTCACGGCAAACGAGATCAGGGTCGGCGGTACATCGATGTTCTCGAAAGTGCCGCTCATGGAGTCCTTGCCTCCGATTGCAGCGACGCCGAGCTCCTTCTGCGCGCGGAACGCGCCGAGCACAGCGGCCATCGGCTTGCCCCAGCGGCTGCCTTCCGTTCCCGGTTTCTCAAAGTATTCCTGGAACGACAGATACACATCGCGGAAGGTCGCGCCGCTTGCGATCAGCTTGGATACCGATTCCACCACCGCAAGGTAAGCGCCGTGATACGGGCTCGCCGCGGAAACAAACGGGTTAAATCCCCATGCCATGAAGGAACAGGTGTCCGTATGCTTCTTTTCTACCGAGATCAGGTTCACCATCGCCTGTACCGGCGTGCGCTGGAATTTGCCGCCGAACGGCATCATGACGGAGCCTGCGCCGATCGTGGAGTCGAACTCCTCGGAGAGTCCTCTCTTGGAGCAGACGTTGAGGTCCGCGGCCGTGTCCTGATAGGCTTTGACAAAATCTTCTGCGTACGTCTTCCCGATCTTTGCAGGAGCCGCGATCTCTACGTCAATATGCTTCTCCGCGCCGTTCGTATCCAGGAACGCGCGGGAAATATTCACGATCGCTTCCCCGTTCCAGTACTCTCTGAGATATGGCTCTTCCTTGACGACAGCAACTCTGGTAGCCTCCAGATTCTCTGCGCCTGCGAGCTCACAGAAGCGGTCTGCGTCTTCTGCGGAAACGACGACGGCCATACGCTCCTGGGACTCGGAAATGGCCAGCTCTGTGCCATCCAGACCCTCATACTTCTTGGGAACCGCATTCAGATCGATGGAGAGACCATCGGCCAGCTCACCGATCGCGACGGAAACACCGCCTGCGCCAAAGTCGTTGCAGCGCTTGATCATGCGGGAAGCTTCCGGATCACGGAACAGTCTCTGCAGTTTACGTTCCTCCGGAGCATTACCCTTCTGTACTTCTGCGCCGCAGGATTCCAGAGACTCCAGCGTATGCTTTTTGGAAGATCCGGTCGCGCCGCCGCAGCCGTCTCTCCCGGTCCGTCCGCCGAGCAGGATCACAATATCCGAATCGACCGGACGCTCACGCCGGACATTTTCGGCCGGAGCTGCCGCGATCACAGCGCCAACCTCCATGCGCTTGGCCACATAGCCCGGATGATAGACCTCATCCACCTGACCGGTCGCCAGACCGATCTGGTTTCCGTAAGAGCTGTAACCATCTGCAGCGGTGGTCACGATCTTTCTCTGCGGGAGCTTGCCCTGAAGGGTCTCGGATACCGGGGTCAGCGGGTCTGCCGCGCCCGTCAGACGCATGGCGCCATATACATAACTTCTGCCCGAAAGCGGGTCGCGGATCGCGCCGCCGATACAGGTCGCGGCGCCTCCGAACGGCTCGATCTCCGTCGGGTGATTGTGTGTCTCATTTTTGAAGAGGAGCAGCCATTTCTCCGTCTTTCCTTCAACTTCAACATCGCACTTGACCGTGCAGGCGTTGATCTCTTCGGACTCATCCAGCTTGTCCAGCAGTCCCTGCTTCTTGAGGTATTTCGCAGCCAGCGTGCCGATATCCATCAGGTTGACCGGCTTGGTGCGGCCGAGCTCTGTGCGCGTCTTCAGGTAATCCTCATAGGTCGCCTGAATCTCCGCGTCAGCGAATGTGACGTGGTCGATCGTCGTATTGAAGGTCGTATGACGGCAGTGATCCGACCAGTACGTATCGATCACACGGATCTCGGTGATCGTCGGATCACGGTCCTCCGATCTGAAATACTCCTGGCAGAATTTCAGATCCGCCAGGTCCATAGCAAGACCGCGCGCATTCAGAAAGTCGTTCAGGCCCTCCTCATCCAGGTCCAGAAATCCGTCGATCGTCTCAACCTGTGTCGGAATATCATACACGGTCTTTAAGGTCTCAAACGGCTCCAGAGAGGCCTCTCTCGCCTCGACCGGGTTGATAACATATTTCTTGATGACCGCCATATCCTCGTCGGTCAGCGCTCCGCGCAGGATATATACGCGCGCGCTGTGGATCTCCGGACGGTCTCCCTTGGAGATCAGCTGGATACACTCTGCAGCGGAGTTCGCACGCTGATCAAACTGACCGGGCAGATATTCCACGGCGAAAACGATATCGCCCTCCCCTGCCGGAAGCTCACTATAAGTGAGGTCCACCTGGGGCTCAGAGAATACGGTACGTACAGCGTTCTGGAACAGCTCTTCCGAAAGATTCTCCGCATCATAGCGGTTCACGATCCGGAGGCTTTCCAGATTGTCCAGTCCAAACAGTCCTGTCAGTTCTTTCCGCAGAGATTCTGCCTCACTGGCAAACTGCGCTTTCTTTTCTACGTAGATCCTGTAAACCATGTTAGTCCTCCAATGCCTGTAATGCTCTGGCTCCGATATCATGTCTGTAGAAGCCGTCTTCAAATCCGATCCGCGCCACATCCTTATAGGCCAGATCGATTGCCTCTCTGATGTCTTTCCCTCTGCAGGTGACACCGAGGACCCGTCCGCCGTTCGAGAGCAGCTTGCCGTCCTCCAGTTTAGCGCCTGCCACATAGACGTTCTTCATGTCTTCCGGGATCTCAAGCAGGCAGCCTTTCTGATAGGAGCCCGGATAGCCCTTCGATGCCATCACGACACAGCAGGCGGCATCGTCCGAGAAACGGACATCGGCATCCGCAAGCGTTCCTTCTGACACGTGCAGCATGATGTCAAACAGGTCACTGTCCAGAAGCGGGAGCACGACCTGTGTCTCCGGATCGCCGAACCGGCAGTTATACTCGATGACCTTGGGACCGTCTTCCGTGATCATAAGGCCGAAGTAC
This sequence comes from Eubacterium sp., assembly GCA_017425345.1. The sequence goes on from JAFOML010000016.1 coordinate 3,605, forward strand.
AGGCAGCCCTTAAAGGTGCGGCCTTCCCGGTTCATCGCGATCATGGTCGGAAGAAAGATCTCTTCTTTGCAGCGTTCTTCGATCTCCGGCGTATAATACGGATTCGGAGCAACGGTTCCCATGCCGCCCGTATTCAGGCCTGTATCGCCGTCTCCCGCGCGTTTATGATCCATCGAGCTGATCATCGGGATCAGCACGTTTCCGTCCGTAAAGCTCAAAACAGAGACTTCCGGGCCGGTCAGGAATTCTTCAATGACTACACAGCTGCCGCTTTCTCCGAAGATCCGGTCTTCCATCATGGAGACGACTGCCGCCTTGGCATCCTCTCTCGTCTCGCAGATCAGGACACCCTTTCCCTTTGCGAGACCGTCCGCCTTGACGACGACAGGGATCTTACAGTTCTCCACATATGCCAGCGCGTCTTCTTCCTCGGTAAATATCTCATACTCTGCGGTCGGGATGCCGTAAGCCTTCATCAGCTGTTTGGAGAAAGCCTTGCTTCCCTCGATGATCGCCGCATCCGCGTTCGGACCGAAGCACGGGATCCCCTCTGCTTCCAGCAGGTCGACGAGACCCATCACGAGCGGATCGTCCGGGGCGACAACAGCAAAATCCACCGGATGCGTCTTCGCGAACTCCACGATCGCCGGAAGATCCTCCGCGCCGATCGGTACACACTCAGCATCCCCGGCAAAGCCGCCGTTTCCCGGCAGCGCATAGATATGATCAACCTTCGGGCTTTCCTTGATCTTGCGAATGATCGCATGTTCACGTCCGCCTCCGCCAATGACCATTACGTTCATATTGATTCTCCTTTTCTGTATCAGTGATGGAACAGTCTCATGCCCGTAAAGGCCATGACCATGTTATAGCTGTCGCAGGTGTCGATCACGTTCTGATCGCGGATCGAGCCGCCCGGCTGCGCCACGTAGCTGACGCCGCTCTTATGCGCGCGCTCGATATTATCCCCGAACGGGAAGAACGCGTCGCTGCCCAGCGATACGCCGGAAATGCCGGCGAGATAGGCCTTCTGCTCCGCGCGGGTGAACGGCTCCGGCTTCTCGGTGAACAAAGTCTGCCACACGCCGTCTCTCAGCACATCCTCGTATTCCTCGCCCAGATAGACGTCGATCGTATTGTCACGGACTGCTCTTCCTACGTCATCGCGGAACGGCAGATGGATGACCGGATCGGACTGTCTGAGGTGCCAGAAGTCCGCCTTGGATCCAGCCAGTCTGGTGCAGTGGATGCGGGACTGCTGTCCGGCGCCGACACCGATCGCCTGTCCGTCCTTCGTATAGACGACGGAGTTGGACTGCGTATACTTCAACGTGATCAGCGCGATGACCAGATCACGTCTGGCCTCTTCCGGAAGCTCGCGGTTCTTCGTGACGATATTCGTAAAGTCGTCCATGTGAACCGTATAATCATTCCTTCCCTGTTCAAACGTGATTCCGTAGACCTGCTTGTGCTCCTGCGGCGCAGGGCGATAAGCGGTATCGATCTGTACGATGTTATAGTTCCCCTTCTTCTTTCCCTTCAGGATCTCCAGCGCTTCCGGCGTATAGCCCGGCGCGATAATGCCGTCCGATACCTCTCTCTTCAGGATCGTGGCAGTCGTCACATCACAGGTGTCGCTCAGCGCGACCCAGTCACCGAAGGAGGACATGCGGTCCGTTCCTCTGGCGCGCGCATAAGCGGTCGCGACCGGCGACGCATCGAGTCCTTCGATATCGTCTACAAAGCATGCCTTCTTCAGCGTATCACTCATCGGGACGCCGACAGCAGCCGAAGTTGGTGAAACGTGTTTAAAAGAGGTCGCAGCCGGCATGCCGAGGCTCTCTTTGATCTCGCGGACGAGCTGATAGCTGTTCAGCGCATCCAGAAAGTTGATATATCCCGGCCGGCCGTTCAGAATCTGAATCGGCAGGTCGCTTCCGTCTTCCATGTAGATGCGCGCGGGTTTCTGATTCGGGTTGCATCCGTACTTCAGTGCAAAGTCTTTCATGATGTCTCCTCTTTACTCGTATTTATTGATCATGCGGCTTGTCGCTTCACCGGTCTTCCGATCGGTGTACCGGACATAAAGCGAAATCTTATTCTGCTCATCCAGGTTCTCCCAGATCGAAGCGGTAAATGCGTCGATATCATCCGGGATCTGGACTCTCTCTGGTTCTCCCATAAAGGTCGGGATCGGATTCCCGTCCGTCACATAGGTGTGCAGAAAATGGCCGAGACCCGGCTGGGCATCGTACTCGTAGAAATAACGGCTGCAGAAGGTTCCGTCCGGATCTGCGCTCTTCAGAATGCTCATCTTATAGCTGAGCTCGTTCCGCAGATTCAGGATCCCGCTGATTCTGGGCGTCCAGTTCGGCGGATCCGGTTCGAAGCAGCGCGTCCGAAGAGCATCCTCAAACGATCTGCCTTCCAGCACATATTCATAGATCGTATCGGTCTGATCGCCGTTTGTCACGATCAGCTGTCCTTCCGTCCTGCGGATCGGATAATAAATGATCAGGGAGGGATCCTCCACTTTCGATTCATCGTACGGTTTGATCATCAGGTCGTCGCCCACTTCCACGAAAGTGCGGTTCCTGCTGTTTGCGGAACGCCCCATGATAAAGTATGCGCTGACCGCCTTAGAACCGTCCGGCGTCTCGCCGAGGATGATGCCGCGGCCTACATAGGGATTCCCGGAGATGCGTTCTGCGATCGTTCTGGTTTCATATACGTTCATGCTTTCTCCTCCATGATCTTTCGACTGATATCTTCCGCTGCCTGCGGAAGCAGGATCCATTCCGCCTGTTCCATGACGCGGCGCTGCAGGATCTCCGGCGTATCCCCATCCTGGACCTCTACCGCCTTCTGCGCGATGATCTGGCCCCCATCCGGAATCTCATTAACATAATGGACCGTCGCGCCGGTGACCTTGACGCCGTAAGCAAGCGCCTTTTCATGCACATGCAGCCCGTAGCAGCCTTTTCCGCAGAAGGATGGAATCAGCGCCGGATGAATGTTGATGATCGGAGCATCGATCTGCTTCAGGAAGGAAGCGCTCAGGATCTTCAGGAATCCGGCAAGCACGATCAGCTCGATGCCACGGCGCTTCAGTTCTAAAGCGAGACTGTCCTCATCCTTCATGACTAAGGATTCGATCCCGTTCTTAGCCGCGCGCTCCAGCGCATAGGCATTCGGATTGCTGGCCACCACCAGCACGATCTCCCCGCTTCGGAGGATCTCGTTCTTCTGCGCATTGATCAGGGCCTGCAGATTGGTGCCGCCGCCCGAGACCATGACGCAGATCTTCGTCTTCTCCTTTAGCATAAGATCACTCCTTCATCAGAAGCGACTGTCTCACCCAGGATATAGGCATCTTCTCCGGCTTCCTTCAGAGCCGCGAGCGCATCCTCTGCGTCTTCCGGCGCCACGATGCAGGTCATGCCGACACCCATGTTGTACGTATTGAACATATCTCTTTCCGGAATATTACCGGTCTTCGCGATCAGATCAAAGATCGGAAGGACGCGCACGTTCTCCTTCGGGATGCGGACACTGATGCCCGCCGGCAGGCTCCGCGGAATGTTCTCATAGAAGCCGCCGCCCGTGATATGCGCGATGGACTTGACCGTGACCTTGCTGAAGAGGTGCAGGACCGGCTTCACGTAGATCTTCGTCGGGGTCAGAAGCGTCTCACCAAGGGAAGCGCCTCCGAGTTCCGGAACCGGACTGGTCAGGTCCTGATTCTCCACGTCAAATACCTTTCTCACAAGTGAGAATCCGTTGGAATGCACGCCGGACGAAGGAAGGCCGATCACGACATCACCGGGTTTGATCGCGGTCTTGTCCAGCACTTTCGACTGGTCCACGACGCCTACGGCAAAACCTGCAAGGTCGTATTCATCTTCCGGATAGAATCCCGGCATCTCTGCCGTCTCTCCGCCGATCAGTGCGGATCTGGACTGCACGCAGCCTTCTGCTACACCGCTGACGATTTCCGCGATCTTCTCCGGCACGTTCTTGCCGCAAGCAATATAGTCCAGGAAGAACAGCGGTTTCGCGCCGACACAGAGGATGTCATTGACACACATCGCGACACAGTCGATTCCTACTGTGTCGTGTTTATCCATCAGGAATGCCAGCTTCAGTTTGGTCCCGACACCATCCGTGCCGCTGACCAGAACCGGCTCTGTCATTCCTTCCATATCCAGATGGAACAGCCCTCCGAATCCGCCGAGGTCCGACGTGTCCCCGAATACGGAAGTTCTGGCGATATGCTGTTTCATCAGCTCTACTGATTTATATCCGGCAGTGATGTCCACGCCTGCTGCCTTATAACTCTCGCTGAAACTCTTACTCATGTTCTCCCTCCCGGTTACTTGTTAAACTTCTCTTCGATTGCAGCGTTCTTCTTCAGAACGTTTACGCTCTGTGCCGCGCGGTTTGCCGCTAATCTCTCGTAAAGCGCATCGTCAGATAATGCGATCATCTCCGCGGCAAGCAGGCCGGCGTTCTTTCCGGCATTGATCCCAACCGTCGCGACCGGAATGCCCGGCGGCATCTGTACGGTCGAAAGCAGCGCGTCCATGCCGTCCAGCACAGAGGACTTGACCGGAATACCGATGACCGGAAGTGTCGTTCCCGCCGCCATGGCTCCTGCCAGATGTGCTGCCATGCCGGCTGCCGCGATGATCACGCCAAACCCGTTCTCACGTGCGCTGACGGCAAACTCCCGTGCTTCTGCCGGCGTTCTGTGCGCGGAATATACGTGCACTTCAAACGGAACTGCCAGCTCCTTCAGTACGTCAATTGCTTTCTCCAGTACGGGAAGATCGCTGTCGCTTCCCATGATGATTCCAACTTTTTTCATTGTCTCTCCTCTGTTCTGGTGATTATATCGTTCTGCTATGTGAATCCATCCAGGTCTGCAGGATCAGGACGGCAGCCTGCCGGTCGATGATCTGCTTCCGTTTTCCACGGGACAGATCCGCATCGATCATAACACGCTCCGCCTGTACGCTCGTCAGACGCTCGTCCTGCCATTCTACTGTGATGTCTTTCATACCGGTACTGCGCATCTTATTCTCCAGCATCGTCCGGAATGCCCTGACCTTCTCCGTCTGTTCGCTGTCCTGTCCGTTCATACTCAGCGGCAGCCCCACGACGATGGTGTCGCAATCGTATTCTTTCACGAGATCCAGCACCTTTCCGGCATCCTTCCGGATCCCGATACGCTCCAGCGTCGTAACACCCTGAGCTGTGATCCCGAGCGGATCGCTCACCGCGATCCCTATCGTCTTATCTCCTACATCCAGTCCGATCTTTCTGCGCATACGTTCCCCTTTACGAAAAAGAGGCAGGTCAAAGCCTGCCCCACTAAATTATCGATTATTTCCGAAGATAATCCTTCAGAATCTCCTCCAGCAGGTCATCACGGTCAATTCGGCTGATCATGAGCCGTGCATTGTTATGGCTGGTGATATAGGAAGGATCGCCGGAAAGAATATAACCCACCATCTGATCGATGCCATTATAGCCTCGTTCCTCCAGCGCATCATAAACGATCTCAAGGACTTCTCTTGTGGTTCTCTGCTGCGATTTAGATGCATCGAACATAATTGTTTTCTTATCCATAACTGTGCGACCTCCTATCTATTATTTCATCCTCCGAAAAGCACGGATGCTCTGCTCATATTATACTATGCGAGCAGTTGTTCTGCAAGGCTAAATGCATCCGAAATGCCAGCCGGATTTTTGCCGCCGGCCTGTGCCATATCGGCTTTTCCGCCGCCGCCGCCGCCGACTTTTGCAGCAATCTGCTTGATCAGCTTGCCGGCATGGATGCCCTTATCCAGAAGATCATCCGTCACGGAGCAGAGCAGCGTGACCTTGCCGCCGGTTACCGCCGCGAATACCATCACGACGCCCTTTTCCTGCTTCCGGATCTCATCGGAAAGATTGCGGAGATCGCCGATGTTGTAATCTGCAAACTCCTTCGTGATCAGGCGGAGATCGCCGATCTGCTTTGCAGAGGCGATAATGTCATCGGTCTCCGATCCCATCGCTGCTTTCTTGAACTCTTCCAGTTCCTTTTTGACAGCTTTCAGCTCATCCATCAGGGAAGCCGCGCGGTTCTCTACCTGATTCGGCTTAGACTTGAGGCTGGATGCCACTTCCGCGATCGTATCTTCTGCCTTCTGCGCTGCTTCCAGAACACCGGTGCCGGTCACAGCGGTGATTCTGCGCACGCCGGATGCGACGCCGCTCTCGCTCGTGATCTTCATCGCGCCGATCTGGCCTGTGTTGGATACATGCGTACCTCCGCAGAGCTCAATACTCCAGTCACCGCAGTTTACGACACGGACAACCTCACCGTACTTCTCTCCAAACAGCGCCATAGCGCCCATCTTACGGGCCTCATCCACGCTTGTCTCGATCGTGCTGACCGGCAGGAACTCGCAGATCTTCTCGTTGACGAGCTGCTCGATCTTTTCCAGATCTTCCTTGGAAACGGCCTCAAAGTGGTTGAAGTCAAACCGGAGCTCCTTGTCCGTAACCGAAGAACCCGCCTGCTCGACATGATTGCCGAGGACCTTCTGCAGCGCTTTCTGCAGCAGATGTGTCGCGGTATGGTTCCGGGCGATCTTGTTTCTGCGGACCCGGTTGATATGGCAGTTCACGGAGTCGCCTACGCTGACGGAACCGGATTCCAGGTAGACCTGGTGTCCGAAGATGCCCTTCGACTTCTCCACACCGGTCACCTTCATCAGCGTATCACTATCGGTAGACATAAAACCAATATCGTATATCTGCCCGCCGCTCTCCGCATAGAATGGCGTGCGGTCGAGATAGACCACGGCATTGCTGCCGGCTTCTGCCTTGTCACAGGGCTTTCCATCGACATAGAGCGCGAGAACACGGCCAAAATCTTCATAGTGATCATATCCCGTAAACACAGTCTCTGGAACATCTACTTCTTCCTCGGCCTCTTCCCAGCCGAGCTCCTCCGTATTCTTACGGCCCTTTCTCGAAGTATCCTTCTGCTTCTGCATGCAAGCGTTGAAGCCATCCACATCACAGGTGAATCCCTCGTCTGCGAGGATCTCCTCGGTCAACTCCAGCGGGAATCCGAAGGTGTCGTACAGCTTGAAGGAATTCTCTCCGGAGAGCATCGTGCTTCCAGCCTTCTTCATCTCTTCGATATAGCTCTGGATGATGGATTCTCCCTGATCCAGCGTCTGCGCAAACTGTTTCTCTTCGGCGCGGATGATATTCTTGATATAATCCTGCTTTTCCACGAGTTCCGGATAGGCTTCTCCGGAGACCTCGATCACGCGGTCCGCCAGATCAGCCAGGAATCCGCCCTGTGCATTGGTCGGAATACCGAGCATGCGGCCATGACGCGCTGCGCGGCGGATCAGCCGGCGAAGGACGTATCCCCTGCCCTCGTTGGACGGTGTGATATTATCCGCGATCATGAAAACGGTAGAACGCAGATGGTCCGTGATAATGCGGATCGAAATGTCTGCCTTGTCATTACCGGACTCATATGGGATTCCGCAGAGCTCTACGATCGCATCCAGGATGTAGCGGATCGTATCAATATCAAAAATCGAGTCCACGCCCTGCATGATGCAGGCAAGACGCTCGAGACCCATGCCGGTATCGATGTTCGGATGCGCGAGATCACTGTAGCTTCCGTCCTCTTCCTTGGAGAACTGCGTAAATACGTGGTTCCAGAACTCGATATAGCGGTCGTGCTCGCAGCCGGCGAGGAAGTCATCGTCCGGCTCGCCGTACTCCGGTCCGCGGTCAAAGAAGATCTCCGAGTCCGGTCCGCACGGGCCGAGTCCGATCTCCCAGAAGTTGTCTTCCTTTCCAAGGCGGACGATGCGCTCGTCCGGCAGTCCGAGGCCGCGCCAGATCTCATAGGCCTGATCATCATCATGGTAGATCGTTGCCCAGATGCGGTCCTCCGGCAGCTTCAGGTACTGTGTGATAAACTCCCATCCCCAGGTCAGAGACTCCTTCTTAAAGTAGTCGCCGAAGGAAAAGTTTCCGAGCATTTCAAAGAATGTTCCGTGTCTGGACGTGATGCCGACATTATCGATATCGCCTGTGCGGATGCACTTCTGACAGGTCGTCATTCGTTTGGACGGCGGTGTTTCCACTCCGGAGAAATACGGCTTCAGAGGAGCCATTCCGGAGTTGATGATCAGCAGGGAATTGTCATTCTTCGGAATCAGAGAAGCGCTCTTTCCACGGTAATGACCCTTGCTCTCATAAAAATCAAGAAACATTTTTCTAAGCTCATTTAATCCAAGTTTTTCCATGTGTCAAACTCCTGTTTTTATATGTTCATAGTATTGTTATTTCAGTACATACAAAGCTTATTTTAGCACAGACTGAGACCTGTGGCAACTGGAATTCCCATGAACTCCGGGACCTTCGTCCAAAACAAAAACCGGGAAGCTCCTTCATCAGGGAACCTCCCGGTATGTCTTCTATGCGCAGCGCAGAATCCTATGATACGGTTTACTCCTCATCATCGTCTGCATTCGGGTCAAAGCCTTCCAGACCCGCATAAGTCTTTCCGGTCTTCTGTGCGTAATCATAGATCGCGGACTTGATCGCATGATCTGCCAGGACGGAGCAGTGCAGCTTGACTGCCGGAAGTCCTCCGAGCTCATCCACGATGGTCTTATTGCTGATCGCAAGAGCCTCGTCGATGGTCTTTCCGATGATCATCTCGGTTGCCATGCTGGAAGAAGCGATTGCGCTTCCGCATCCGAACGTCTTGAATTTAGCATCCTTGATCACATCATCTTCCACGACGATCTGGACCTGCATCATATCTCCGCATACAGGGCTTCCATATACGCCTGTACCGTCCGCATTCTCGATCTCGCCGACGTTTCTGGGATTCATGAAGTGATCCATGACCTTGTCATTATACAGTCCCATTCCCTTTACCATCCTTTCTCGGCATTGACTGAAGAAATCTCTCTGAGTCTTTCTACCACCAAAACCAGTTTTTCTAACACGTAGTCTATATCTTCTTTCGTCGTCATATCACCGATCGTAAACCGGATCGTTCCGTGAATGATCTCATGCGGCAGGCCGATCGCGCTCAGCACGTGCGACGGCGCAAGCGACTTGGAAGAACATGCGGATCCGGTCGAAACGTAGATGCCGAAGCTGTCCAGAAGCAGAAGGATCGCTTCCCCCTCGATATAACGGAACGTGATATTCGCGTTGCCCGGATGACGGTGTTCGCGGCTGCCGTTGACGACCACGTCAGGGATCTTCTCCTCAACCTGCTCGATCAGGTAGTCACGCAGCTTGCTGCAGTGCGCGATGTGCGCGTCCAGATTCTGTTTCGCCAGCTCTGCGGCCTTTCCGAAGCCGATGATGCCCGCCAGATTCTCTGTTCCGGCGCGTCTTCCGTTCTCCTGCTCTCCCCCGTGGATAAAACTCGGGATCCGGATCCCCTTCCGGCAGAACAGCGCGCCTTCTCCCTTCGGTCCGTAGATCTTATGCGAAGACATCGACAGGAGATCGATGCCCATGGCATGTACATCGATCGGGGTATTACCGATAGCCTGCACGGCGTCAGTGTGGAACAAAATCTGATGCTTATGCGCTACCTCTGCGAGCTCGCGAATCGGTTCAATGGTTCCGATCTCATTATTGATAAACATGATGCTGATCAGCACAGTATCCGGACGGATCGCCTTTTCCAGGTCTTCCGGAGAGACAAATCCCTCGCTGTCCACGTCCAGATAGGTTACCTCATACCCGTTCTTCTCCAGGAACTCGCAGGTGTGCAGGATGGCATGATGTTCGATCTTGCTGGTGATGATATGGCTGCCCTTTCCCTTGCGCTTCATATCATTGGCAATGCTCTTGAGCACCCAGTTGTCCGACTCGCTTCCGCCTCCTGTAAAGAAGATCTCCTGCGGTTTGGCGCCGATCAGAGAGGCTACCTGCTCTCTGGCGTGATCGATCGCTTCCTTGGATTCCAGTCCGATCGTGTATAAGCTGGATGGGTTGCCGAAATTCTGTGTAAAATATGGAAGCATGGCCTGAAGAACTTCTTCTTTGACCGGAGTGGTGGCTGAGTAGTCCATATATACGCTTCTGTGGTCCGTCATTGTAATTCGTTTCCTTTCTGTATTGACTACCATTTATATACCATCCTGGTATGTTTTTAAACAGCAGGTTTGAAGATCATCATGACTTTTTATCCCTGATCTCGATCTGATCCAGCTGCGCCTTCAGGTTCGCCTTGAACGAGTCGATATATGCTCTGCGGAGAATGGCCTGCTCCTGTTTTTCTTCCTCGGTCAGGCCTTCCTGCTTGGATTTTCTCGCCAGTTCATTGATCCTGCTGATCTGTTCTTCTGTGATCATACTTCCTCCCTGCCTTCTCTCAGTATCTCAGGACCAAATTATATCAGTTCTACTGGTCATTTTCAACCCGGATTCTCCACGATACTCTCGCAATAAAGATCACCGGAGAGACGGGTTTGGCAGGCCTTCCGCTGAAATAGTCCCCGAACATCTCCTGCATCAGTTCTGTCTGCGCGCTGACGGCATCCCGAATGGCTTTTCCGATGCATTTCTGCACATTATAGGAGGAAACGCCATGTTGCTTGGCCACGACCGGATATACCCTCTTGGTAACGGAATAGACGGAGCTGAAGTCTTCCAGCACCACCTGGACCGCATCACACAGATACATGTACCCTGCGATATGGATCGGCACACCGAGCGCCTTGACATACCTGCCGATCTGTCCGAACAGTTTCTTTTCCTGATTCATAACGATACCTCCCTTACTTGTGTGTTCGATTACAACGACGAAGATTTTGTTCAAAGGTACAAGCCCCGGCCCTTCCGTCAGACCGTGATCTCCCCCTTCATCTTCTCAAAGGTCTTCTCCCCGATCCCGCTGACATTCCGGATCTCCTCGATACTCCCAAAGCTGCCGTTTGCCTCTCGGTACTCAATGATCTTCTGCGCGGTCACCGGGCCGACGCCGGTAATCTGCTCCAGCGTCCCGGCATCCGCGGTATTGATGTTGATTTTTCCACCGGCGGATCCGGCAGAAGACCCACCGGAAGCCGCGCTCTCCGGGGCAGTCCGCGCGTCAGACCCGGCATCGCCCCTTTTGGGGATCGTGAGCTTCTGTCCATCCTTCACTTCCTCTGCCTGATTGATCATAGCGGTGTCCGCCTTCCGGGTCAGGCCGCCGGCCTTCTCAATGACCTGGAAGACGCGGTCTCCCGGCTTCATCTCGTAGACACCGGGCTTTTTGACCGCTCCGCCGATATCGATATAGATGACGTCTGCATCTGCATCCTCCGACTCCGCGCTCTCAGAGGTCTCCGGATGCCCCTCTCCGTTCTCTATGGTAATTGACTGATTATTCCCTTTCAGTCCGTAAAATAAAACGGCGGCGATAATGATCATTATCACCGCTGCGCTTCTTATCCAATTACCATGTTCTTTCCATAGACGGAGTAAACCGTATAATCGCTCCATGGCTCCTCCCTGTAAAAAGGATCTGTATGTATCTTGTTACATCTTATAACTCTTTCACGCGATAGTCAAGCGGAAGGAGCAGCTTGACCCGGCAGACGTCGATCTCATGGCGTCTGCAGTTGATCGAAGCAAACTCGTTGAAGGTCTGCAGAAACAGCTCCGGACTGAGATTGGACGGACTTCCGCAGTCTGCCGTCAGGATGATCCGGATGTTCCCGTCCGCGTTCTTTTCCGCCTTCAGATCACGGATCTTCTCTTTGATATCCGTCTCCTTCAGTTCCTTGCTCTTCTTCTGTTTTTTCATCGCCAGGATCTGCGGCTGCATCAGGTAAGCCGCGATGACCGCGTCCATATTGACCGCGTCATACGGGATCGGATAGTCGATCGTATAGACGGCTCCGTGGACCGAAGCAGCCATCGACTTCTGCCCGTCACCGATCCTGCCTGCGGAGATGATGGTCACGCCCTCCGGCAGGTGTCTGGACAGATCTTCCCGGATCCGCCTTCCGCTGACAGGCTCCTCCGTCTCGATCTCCAGGATCTCGCCCTCTGCGCCGTATCCCAGCGAAAGCGGCTGCGCAAATCCCATCTTCGGATGCGGATTAAAGCCCTGACTGTATTTGATCTCGATCCCGCTTCTCCGGAATGCGCGCTTGAAGAGGCGGAGCATATCGAGATGCGACGTATATCTTACCTGTCCGCTCTTGGCGAATGTCACTGCGTATTTATACATAGATGCCTCCCATGGCGCACGTGGTCCTGCGGTTCATGCCACAGCCCGCGCATCCTCTGCGGCAGTCCGGCGTCACGACGCCCTGCTTTGCTTTCTCGTTCTCACGCATGAGGAACTGATCCGTGATGCCGCTGTCGATCACATGCCACGGCAGGATCTCCTCGTAGGAACGCGCCCGCTCCGTATAGAAATGGTAGTCGATCGGCCAGTCGGCAAGGAGCTGATCCCACTTCTCATGATCGTAGTATTCACTCCATGCGTCGAACTTGCAGCCAGCCTCATGCGCTTTCAGCAGAAGGTCTCCGAGCCGTCTGTCACCGCGCGCCAGAATGGCCTCGCAGGTGCTGACGGAACTCTGATGGTACTGGAAGGACACGTTCTTGATCTTCAGGCGCTCCGTCAGATACTCGTGCTTCCGGTGGAACTCCTCGGTGGAATCCTGCGGCGCCCACTGGAACGGCGTATGCGCCTTGGGAACGAAATTGGAAACGCTCACCGTCACGTTAAAACGCCCGCCCTTGCCGGAACGCTTGTGGATCCGGATGATGTTCCGGGCGATCTCCGCGATGCCGTCCAGATCCTCGTCGGTCTCACCCGGGAGTCCGATCATGAAATAGAGCTTCACATGTCTCCAGCCGAGCTCGATCGCCTGCTCACAGGCGCTGTATATATCCTCTTCTGTAATCCCCTTGTTGATGATATCTCTGAGCCGCTGCGTGCCGGCCTCCGGTGCAAAAGTAAGCCCGGACTTCTTGTACTTCTGGATCTCCTCCAGAACGCGGAACGAGAAAGTATCCAATCTGAGCGACGGCAGCGAAAGCGCCACATTGTGCTTCTGGCAGTACTGCATCAGCTCCATGGTCAGGTCTTCGAACCGAGAGTAGTCGCTCGTGGACAGCGAAAGAATGGAGAGCTCATCGTGTCCCGTGTTTGCGATCTGCTCTGCGGCGAGCCTGAGGATCGTGTCCTTGCTGCGTTCACGGACCGGCCGGTAGATCATGCCTGCCTGACAAAATCTGCACCCCCTGGTACACCCGCGGAACGTCTCCACGACTGCTCTGTCGTGAACCGTCTCGATCAGCGGAACAAGGTTCTCTGTCGGATACGGAACTGCCTCGATATCATGCACGAGCGCGCGCGGCACTCTTTCCGGCGCGCATTCCTCCAGAATGCGGTACTCGGCGATCGTTCCATCCTCGCAATAGACCGGTTCATAGAAGGAAGGCACGTAGACCCCCTCCATTCCCGCGATGGAACGCAGGATCTCCTTGTGGGTAAGTCCGCCGCGGCGTCCTTCTCCGACCTTCCGGAGCACAGCAGGAAGGACTTCCTCTCCGTCTCCGACCAGGAAGACATCGATAAAATCTGCCAGAGGTTCCGGATTATAGGCGCAGGGTCCGCCTGCCATGATGAGCGGCATGTCATCTGCGCGTTCCCGGGCCAGAAGCGGCATTCCCGCAAGCTCCAGCATATTCAGGACGTTCGTGAAAGACATCTCATACTGCAGCGTAAACCCGACCGCATCCATCTCCGTAAGAGGCGATCCGGTCTCCAGCGTGAACAGCGGATGTCCATGCAGCCGCATGAGGTCTTCCATATCCGGAGCAGGAGCAAAAACACGTTCGCAGTAAATATCCTCCTGCTGGTTCAGGATGTGATAGATGATCTGCAGACCCATATAGGACATACCGATCTCATACATATCCGGAAAAGCGAACGCGAAACGGACCTGCACATCCGCAGGATCCTTCCGGACCATATTGCACTCGCCTCCGGTATAGCGGGCCGGTTTCTCGACCTGCCGGAGAAGCTGCTCCGGTGTTTTCGGAAAAAGGCTGTCCATGGAACATCCCATCAGCGCTTCGATCTGCTGAACATATTCCAGAGATACCTGTTTGGCCCGTTCCAGATCCTTCACGTGCTTCGAGGAATCCTTTCTCTTCCGGACCAGACCCTCCAGCCGCCGGATGATGCCCACATACTCGTGCTCTTCCACGACGCGGTCCCCGAGGCACACCAGATCCGTCTCGCAGATCTCCTCGATCGGATTGAACGGATGCCGCATATGACAGCCGACGATATCCGCCTCTTCCTCATACCCGTCAGCCCGCAGCCGTTCTGCGGCCGCCTTCTCATGATCCTCGCTGAGCCTCGCCATATCATGGGCGAGCCCTGCGTACCGGATCAGCTCCACGTCAAGGTGAAGCCCGTTGCGGTTCAGCTCCTCAGCGATCCTGGCTGCTGTATTGCTGACTGCCATACAGTGCAGGATCACATGGGGCGGCGTGCCGAGCTCCCGGAAATACCTATAGCATTGTTCTCTGTCAAGACGTTTCATGTTATCTGTTTTCTCTGTCATCAATACTCATCCCAGTACTCGAACTCATAGTCCTGAATACGGATGATGTCACCTTCCTCGATTCCCATTTCCTTCATCTTTTCGATTGCACCGCGCTTCTCGATGTACTTGTACAGATAGCGCAGGGAGCCAAAATCATTGAAATTGGTGGAATCAAAGATCTTCTGCAATTGTTTTCCACTCAGAACGAACGCGTCGTTCTCTCTGGTCACCGTGACCGTCCGGTAATCCGGATCATAATCATCGGTATCAAAGTCGAAGTATTCGACATCCGGTTCTTCTTCCGGCTGCGCAAGCGCCTCCTGCAGTTTCTGAAGCGCTGCGTTCATGAGTTCCTCCACGCCGTAGTGGATCGGAGCGGAGATCGGAAAGACCTGATAGCCCTTCCCTTCTACGTATTCCTTGAACTCGATGTATTTCGGATCGTCCTCATCGATCAGGTCGATCTTATTCGCGGCAACGATCATCGGCTTGCGCGCTACCGCCTCGCTGTAGCTGGCGAGCTCCAGGTTGATCTTATCGAAATCCTCGATCGGATCCCTGCCTTCGCTTCCTGCCACGTCAACGACGTGAATCAGGACTCTGGTGCGCTCGATATGCTTGAGGAACTTCAATCCGAGACCGAGTCCCTTGTGCGCGCCCTCGATGATGCCGGCGATATCCGCCATGACGAACGACGTGTCATGGAGCTGCACGACGCCAAGATTCGGATCGATCGTCGTAAAATGATAGTTCTCGATCCGCGGACGGGCGCTGGTGCAGACCGCCAGAAGACTGGATTTTCCTACGTTCGGAAATCCTACGAGTCCCACGTCAGCGATCATCTTCAGCTCGAGGATGACGGTGCGCTGTTTGGCAAAATCTCCTGCCTCCGCAAAATTTGGAGCCTGACGGACGGAATTCTTAAAGTGCACGTTGCCCTTTCCGCCGCGGCCTCCCTTGGCCGCAACGAAAGACTGCCCGTCTTCCACCAGATCCTTCATGATTCTTCCCGTGGCTTCATCGATTACGACGGTACCCATTGGAACCTTGATGATCAGGTCTTTCCCGGCTTTTCCGTAGCACTTTTTCTTCATGCCGTCCTGGCCGTTCTCCGCCTTATATTTCCGCTTGTAGCGAAAGTCCATCAGCGTACGCAGGCTGCGGTCCGCCTGAAATATGACGTCGCCGCCCTTTCCGCCGTCTCCGCCGTCCGGTCCGCCTTCCGGAACGAAAGGCTCTCTGCGGAAGGATACGCATCCGTTCCCGCCTTTTCCGGAGACGATCTCTATTTTCGCTCTGTCTACAAACATGATTCCCTCCGGAGCCTGTCAAAAAGAATAAACAGACTCTTAACTACAAAACAGGGTCCCTACAAAATAGGGACCCTGAGTCAGACTTAAGCTTCCTTCGGATAGACACTTACCTGTTTTCTGGTTTTGCCTTTTCTCTCGAACTTCACTGCTCCATCAATCTTAGCGAACAGTGTATCATCTCCGCCGATGCCTACATTGTTACCAGGATGAAGCTTAGTTCCTCTCTGTCTGACCAGAATGCTTCCTGCTGTTACAAACTGACCGTCACCAGTCTTGACGCCTAAACGTTTGGACTCGGACTCACGACCGTTCTTAGAGCTTCCTACACCCTTCTTACTTGCCATAGACCAGACACCTCCTTACTGAATGACAATCAATTACTCTTCTGTGTTCTCAACTACTTCTTCAGACTGCTTGCTCACGCCGCCAAGATCCTTGATCTCTACGGTTGTGAACGGCTGTCTGTGACCCTGCTTCTTTCTGTAGTCCTTCTTGCTCTTATACTTGAAGATGACGACCTTCTTAGCCTTACCGGTCTCTACGACCTCAGCGGTAACCTTAGCTCCCTCAACGTAAGGAGCGCCTACCTTCAGACCTTCATCGTCACTCAGTACGAGGACCTTATCGAATTCCACGGATTCTCCGACTTCAGCACCCAGCTTCTCAACGGTCACGACATCGCCGGCCTGTACTCTGTACTGCTTTCCGCCAGTCTCAATTACTGCATACATATTAATATCCTCCTCTTACCAGTCTCGCCTTTTCGGGTAGTGCAAACGCACTTTAACAGACCCTTTCCGAGCGGTCCAACTCGGATATAGTAACATATATGCGCTCTAATGTCAATTATTATTTTCTATTCCAGGATCACGCCGTCGGAATCGACGATCATTCCGTCCGGCGCCTGCATGGCGTCTGCCTTGCCGGCCGGTTCCGCCTTCTCCGCCTCCTCTTCCGGAGCCAGTCTCGCAAGCACCTTGGTCCGGATCTCATCCAGCACGTCCGGGTTTGCCTCCAGGAAGGCCTTCACGTTCTCACGGCCCTGTCCGATGCGTTCGCCATTGTAGCTGAACCAGGATCCCGCCTTGTTCACGATACCCTCATTCACCGCGCAGTCCAGGACATCTCCGGAGATCGAGATCCCCTTGCCGTACATGATATCAAACTCCGCCTTCTTGAACGGAGGCGCCATCTTGTTCTTTACGATCTTGACACGGGTACGGTTGCCCAGCATCTGGTCTCCCTGCTTGATCGTCTCGACCCGTCTGACGTCGATGCGCATGCTGGAGTAGAACTTCAGCGCTCTTCCGCCGGTCGTTACTTCCGGATTGCCGTACATGACGCCGACCTTCTCACGCAGCTGATTGATGAAGATCACGCAGGTATTGGTCCGGTTGACGGTACCGGTGAGCTTACGAAGCGCCTGCGACATCAGTCTGGCCTGCAGACCTACGTGAGAGTCTCCCATCTCACCCTGCAGTTCTGCTCTCGGAACCAGCGCAGCCACGGAGTCGATAACGATCACGTCGATTGCGCCGCTGCTCGCCAGCATATCGCAGATCTCCAGCGCCTGTTCGCCGCTGTCCGGCTGCGAGACCAGAAGATCGTCGATCTGTACGCCGAGATTCCTCGCGTAGTATGGATCCAGCGCGTGCTCCGCATCGATAAATGCTGCCTTGCCGCCGGCCTTCTGCGCCTCCGCAACGATGTGCAGCGTCAGCGTCGTCTTACCGGATGATTCCGGTCCGTAGATCTCTACGATCCTTCCGCGAGGAACACCGCCGATCCCGGTCGCCACATCGATGCTGAGCGAACCGGTCGAGATCGTGTCGAACGTGCGGTTGGTCGCATCCCCGAGCTTCATGATCGAGCCCTGTCCGAACTGCTTCTGTATTCTGGCCAGCGCGTCATCCAGCGCCTTCTCGCGCGCCTGGTTCACGTCGGCTTCCTTTACCTTCATTCTTGCCATTCCAAATACCTCCATAAAGAACATCTGTTCTCTTTTATTCTACATCAAAATCCTGTGATGTCAAGCACTTTCCTTTGTAAATAAATGGTAATTGCATCATACCACAATTACCATTTTACATCAATTCCTGCACCCGTTCTTTTTGGTGCATTTTTATGGCATTCTGATGACAGCGCGGCGTACCAGATCCAGCATTGTCAGGACCAGATAGTGCCGGTTCCAGTGCCGGTTGATATCGCGTCCGCGCTGAAAATGGACCGTACATTCTCCATCCACAGAGAGCCCGATATAGGCGCTCCCCGGCGGGTTATCCGCGTCCCCTCCTCCGGGACCCGCGATTCCCGTTACCGATATGCAGATCCTGCTTCCGGTCTTCTTCCAGAGTCCTTCTGCCATTTCCCGCGCGACTTCCGGACTGAAAGCGGTATAGTTCTCCAGCGTCTCATGACGAACACCCAGTTCCTCTTCCTTCGCTCGCCACGTATAGGTCACCAGACCTCTCTCGAACACGTCTGAAATGCCGGGCACAGAGATCAGATCAGAGGCAAACATACCGCCCGTGCAGGACTCCGCGCAGGAGATCGTCACGCCTTTTTCGATCAGATACTTCCCGACGACATCCGCGAGCTCCTCATCATTCTCGCTATAGATGAATTCTCCGACGCGTTCCCGTATCTTTTCCGCCATCGCATCGACCGCAGCCTCCGCCTGCGCCCTTGTAGGCGCCTTGGACGCGATGCGGACCTGGCATTCGCCCTCCTTGGCATACGTCGCGATCGTCGGATCGGTCTGTTCGTCGATCAGGTCCAGAAGGTCGGTCTCCAGCGACGATTCGCCCTTGCCGAAGAGCCGGAGTGTGCGGTAGTAGATGACGTCTTTCTGGAACTGCTTCAGGAACGGCAGCGCACGGCGCTGAAACATGCGCGTCATCTCTCTGGGAGGTCCCGGCATGCACAAAATATACTTCCCGTCCTTTTCCAGCGCAAATCCGGGCGCAGTCCCCTTGTCGTTATCGAATACGACAGCGCGGGACGGCATCATCGCCTGCTTATAGTTGTTCTCCGTCATGACGCGGCCGCGCTTTTTCGCATGGTCGAGCAAAGCCTGCATAGAAGGCTCATGCCGCACGAGCGTATCTCCCATCACGCGGCAGACCGTCTCCTTGGTCATGTCGTCTTCGGTGGGTCCAAGCCCGCCGGTCGTCAGGATCAGATCGCAGTCCGACAGCGCAAGGTTCAGGATCTCCTCAAGCCTGCCGTCGTTATCCCCGACGGTATAATGATAAAGAACGTCAATACCCAGCAGATTCATCTGCTGGGATAGATATACCGTATTCGTATTGGTGATCTGGCCGAACAGAAGCTCTGTTCCGACACTCAGGATCGCACACTTCATAGAAGCCTCCGCTACATGCTGAAAACCTGCTTATTTTTGATAACATACTCAATACCGGAATAGATCGTCATGACAAGGGATGCCCACAGGAACAGCTGTGCCAGGACGTCCACGTACATCCAGATCCCGTCTTCCGGAACCGCGTGGGAGAGGATCAGAAGCGGCACTGCGATCATCTGCAGAACCGTCTTGATCTTACCGCTCATAGCAGCTGCAATGACGATTCCTTCGCTGGCAGCAACGGTACGGACTCCTGCGACCAGGAATTCTCTGGCGAGGATGATGATGAACATCCAGCCCGGAACGGTGCCGTCTGCGACCATCAGACAGAACGCAGAGTAAACGAGGATCTTATCCGCAAGCGGGTCCATGATCTTTCCGAAATTCGTCACCAGGTTTCTGGCGCGCGCGATCTTGCCGTCCAGCAGATCGGTCAGCGAAGCCAGGATAAAGATGATCAGAGCGACAGCAAAGCTGCCGAGCATATAGGCCGCGATGAAAAACGGCACGGCGATCATTCTTCCGACAGTCAGTTTGTTTGGCAAATTCATATGAGTACCTCCCTGCCTTCCAGATCATAATCAAAGGCATCCTGAATCTCTACGTGTGTAATATCTCCGATCTTATGTGGCGCAGCCGGGATGAAGACGACAGCATTGTCGATCTGCGGCGCGTCGTAACGCGTTCTTCCAATACAGGAACCATCCGGATCGAACCCGTCGATGATCACTTCCATAACCTGTCCGATCTTGGCCTGATTCTGCGCAAGAGAGATATCGATCTGCCGCAGCATGATTCCTTCCTGCCGTTCCTCCTTGATCTCTTCCGGGATCTGGTCTTCCCGTTCTCCGGCTTCGGTTCCTTCTTCTCTGGAGTATGTGAAGACGCCCAGTCTTGCGAACGACTGCTCTTCGACAAAATCTACAAGCTGCTCATAATCCTCCTCGGTCTCTCCCGGAAATCCGACGATCAGAGTCGTGCGGATATGAATATCCGGGATCGCGCTGCGCAGCTTCTGAAGCGTATTCCGGATACTCTGCCCGGTCGATCTTCTGCGCATTCCGCGCAGCACGCTGTCGCTGCAGTGCTGAAGAGGAATGTCGATATAGTTGCAGATCTTCTCCTCTTCCGCGATCGTCCGGATCAGCTCGTCTGTGATCCGATCCTCATAGCAGTACATCAGGCGGATCCATTCGATTCCGTCGATCCGGCAGAGCTTTCTGAGAAGTCCGGCGAGATTTGATCCGTCCTTCAGATCCATGCCGTAGCAGGTCACGTCCTGCGCGATCAGGATCAGCTCTTTGCAGCCCACATCTGCGAGACGCTTTGCCTCAACCAGGATCTCCTCCTCAGGACGGCTGCGGTATCTCCCGCGGATCTGCGGGATCACACAGTACGCGCAGACATTATTGCACCCTTCTGAGATCTTCAGATAGGCGGAATACGGATTCTCCGGGATCCTTCTCGCATCATCCTTCATCTGCGCCATCATGCACGGATCGCTCTTCAGGAAGCGGTCCTGCTTCTTCAGGGATTCCAGAAGATCCGGAAGATCCTGATAGTTGTTCACGCCGAGAAATCCGTCGACCTCCGGCATCTCCTGAAACAGCTCTTCCGAATAGCGCTGCACGAGACAGCCGGTTGCGATCAGCTTCTTTCCCTGTTCCTTGTATTCTGCCATCGAGAAGATCTCGTCGATGGACTCTTTCTTGGCGTCTCCGATAAACCCGCAGGTGTTCACGACGATGACATCCGCGGACTCCGGGGAGTCCACGATCACATGCCCGCGCTGTTCCAGAAGGCCCATCGCGATGTCGGAATCCGTAAAGTTTTTAGGACAACCAAGTGTATCAAAATATACTTTCATGCTATTACATTCCCTGTGTGTCTTGTTTCAGCTGTTCGAGTTCTTCTTCCGTCATCAGCACCTGCCTTGGACGGCTTCCGTCCTGCGGGCCGACGATCCCTCTCGCTTCCATCTGGTCCACGATGCGGGCCGCGCGGTTATAGCCGATACGGAATCTTCTCTGCAGCATGGAGACCGATGCCTGGCCCTGCATGACGACACATTCGATCGCGTCCGGCAGAAGCTCGTCCGCGTCGTCGCCTCCGGCCGTATCCGCGTTTCCACCCTTCTCGATGCTTTCCATGACATCGTTCGAGTACTCCGCTTCCGCAACCTGCGACTTGACGTAGTCGATCACGCGCTCCACTTCTTCATCCGAAATGAAGGTGCCCTGTACACGGACCGGTTTGCCCATGCCGAGCGGATTAAACAGCATATCGCCCTTACCCATCAGCTTCTCGGCGCCGGACATATCCAGGATCGTCCTGGAATCGAACTGCGAAGATACCGCAAATGCGATACGGGACGGGATATTCGCCTTGATCACGCCGGTGATAACATCGACGGAAGGACGCTGTGTCGCTACGATCAGGTGCATGCCGGCAGCTCTTGCCATCTGCGCCAGTCTGCAGATCGATTCCTCGACCTGGCTCGGCGCGGCCATCATCAGATCCGCCAGCTCGTCGATGATGATCACGACCTGCGGAATGACCATGTCCGCCTTTCGCTCGGAACGCATCTTTTTATTATAAGACGAAAGGTCGCGGACATTTGCCTCCGCAAACATCTTGTAACGGTTCGTCATCTCCACGACTGCCCAGCTCAGCGCCGCGGCCGCCTTGGAAGGCTCCGTGACGACCGGGATCAGCAGATGCGGGATCCCGTTATAGTTGCCGAGCTCTACGACCTTCGGGTCGATCAGGACCAGTTTGACCTCATCCGGATCGGCTTTATACAGAATACTGGTGATGATACTGTTGATGCACACGCTCTTTCCGGAACCCGTGGAACCGGCGATCAGCATGTGCGGCATGCTCTTCAGATCCGCAACGATCGGTTTGCCCGCGATATCCTTGCCGACCGCGAACTCGATCTTGGACTTGGCATTCCGGAATTCCTTCGAATCGATGATCTCCCGGATGGTGACCATGTTGATCTTATCGTTCTCCACTTCGATACCGACCGCGGCTTTTCCCGGGATCGGCGCTTCGATACGGATGCTCCGCGCGCGCAGATTCAGCGCGATATCGTTGGCAAGACTCGAGATCTTGCTGACCTTCACGCCGACATTCGGCTGGATCTCATAGCGCGTGACAGCCGGTCCCTGCGTGACCGCGATGACCTTGGCATCGACATTGAAACTCTGCAGCGTATCCTCCAGGAGACGCGCGCGCTTTTTCAGATCATCGCTTACACCGTTTCCGTCCGGTGCGACCGGCATGTTCAGAAGGTCGATCGGCGGTTTCTCATACCGGTGTACGACCGACTGATCCACGGATTTGGTCAGAGCAGCTGCGCCGCCCACAAGTCCGAGGTCAGCTCCGATCTCTGCGGCGCCCTGCGCGATCTCATGCTTTGAGATCTTCTCCGGCTCGTACGCAGAGGTATCGAGATTCTTGGACGCTGCCTTCTTTTTCTTCGCGGGCTTCTTCACCTCTTCCGGTGCGCCGTCCAGGCCGAAACCGCTGCGCGGCGCGCTGGATTCCTCCAGGCCGACGGAAGTGCTGCCTCCGCGCTTTCCCTGGAACGGATCATCTGCGCTCATAAAATCAAGGACATTGCTCTTTCCGGTCTCAGCAGCTCCGGAGCTTCCGCCAAGTCCCATCTGGGTAAACGGCGTGATGATCTGAATCTCGTCCGAAGGCAGAGAGAGATCGAGTTCTCCCTCCGGATGCGTGCGTTTCGATGCTCTCTTGTAAGAGCGGATCTTGTCCGCCGGTCTGCTTCCGGCCGCCTTGGAAGGCGGTGTATATACATCCTCTACGGAAAGCTGCTCGTTATAGATCGGCTGCGACGGGTCCTGCAGCTGCTGCACCTCCTGGAAGGTCTTTTCCTTCATGAGGCGCTTTTCTTCTCTCTTGTTTACAAAGTTTTCATACGCTGTCGTCAGCGGTGTATTGAACAGCAGAAGCAGACAGATCAGAATCGCGGCGATCGTAAAGATATACAGCCCGGATCTGCCGAAGAGTGTGATCAGGAATACTCCGAGCGTCATGCCGAACAGTCCGCCGCCGATCAGGCTGGTTCCATCCTGATAAAAGGCCTTGAAGGCATATACCAGGTTCGCTTCATCGATAAAACGGGCGGAATTCAGAATGCAGACCATGAGCAGGAGCAGAATGCAGACCACAATCTTTTTGGCGTTGAAATGCGAGACTTTGTGTATAACAAGCAGAATTCCCACGAGGATCAGATACCACGGGACGACCAGCCCGATCAGGCCAAAAATGCCGCGCAAAACCTCGCCCAGGGCATTGCCGAACTCTCCGGCGGCCTGAAACTTGACGGCGATGAAGATAAATGCGCCGACAGCGATGCAGACGAGTCCCCAGATCATATCGTAGAGCAGATGATTCTGCCGCCGTTTCTCCTGCATCTGCCGGATCTCTTCTCTAGCGGCGATCTGCTCCGGTGTTTCCTCCACGGTTTTCTTTTTTCCCTTTTTACTGTTGCTGTTCCCCGTCGTCTTTTTACTGCCGGACGACTTGGAAGCAGCTTTCTTACTGTTTGCCAAAAAGGTCCCCTTCCCTTTCTATTTCATGAAAAATACACTGTAAAGAATGATTGCGGCTCCCAGTACCCATACGTAATACGCAAACCATTTCAGCTTCTGATCGACGACGACGCGAATCATGGCCTTAATTGCCACAATACCGCTGACCGTCGCGACGAGCACGCCGACTGCCATCGGTCCAACAGCCATTCCTTCCGAAGTCGCCTCGATCGCATCCGGCAGCTCCAGAACAGCAGCGCCGAGGATCGACGGAATCGAGATCAGGAATGCGAAGCGAACGGCAAAGTCCCGTTTCAGACCGGTGAGAAGTCCGCCGACCATCGTGGAGCCGGAGCGGGAAACGCCCGGGCAGATCGCGATGCCCTGCAGAACGCCGATGAAAAAGCCGTTCCGGAAATTCATCTTCTCGATATCGTTGACGGCTCTGCCGATACGTTCGGAAAAGTACAGAAGGAATCCTGTAAACAGCCATCCGATCCCGATTGCCCAGAGCTTGGAATTCAGGCCTTCAAAGAAATCGTTGAACAGTAATCCCATGAGAGCGGTAGGAACCGTCGCCCAGATGATCATGAGCCCCAGCTTCCGCATAGGCCGCTCTGCCAGGCGAAGTCCCTTCCCGGTGACAAGGTCTGCGATCGTGATAAAGAACTCCTTGATCAGAGCCCAGATATCACTCCAGTACATGATAAAAACAGATGCCAGCGTGCCGATGTGCAGCATGACGGTGAACATCAGCACGCGGTCAGGTTCTACGTGAAAGAAATGCTGCAGAAGCGCAAGATGTCCCGAACTGCTGATCGGGAGAAACTCTGCCAGCCCCTGCACTAATCCCAATAAAATCGCTTCAATATAAGACAAATCATACCCCCTGTGATTCTTTACGGTGTATTAGCGCTTATCGATATACCCCTTCTCGACGAGTGCTTCTGCAGACAGAACTGCGCCGCCTGCCGCGCCGCGAACGGTGTTATGCGCAAGGCCGATAAACTTGTAATCAAAGATGCAGTCCGGCCTCAGTCTTCCGATCGTCACGCCGAAGCCACGCTCATAGTCGACGTCCAGAGCGACCTGCGGACGGTCATCTTCTTCAAAATAACGGATAAAGTGCTTCGGCGCGCTGGGCAGATCCGCGATCTGCGGGAATCCGCGGAAGGATCTGAGGCGCTCGATCAGCTCATCTCTGGATGGCTTCTCAGCAAAGCTTACCGACACGGCAGCCGTGTGGCCGTCCAAGACCGGAACGCGTACGCACTGCGCGGAAATGATCGGACCTTCTGCGTTCACGATCTCTCCGTTCTCAATATGTCCGAAGATCTTGAGCGGTTCCTTCTCGCTCTTCTCTTCTTCTCCGCCGATATACGGAATGATATTGCCGACCATTTCCGGCCAGTCCTCAAAGGTCTTTCCTGCGCCGGAGATCGCCTGATAGGTGCAGACGTTCACCTTGGTCGGTCTGAACTCTTCCCACGCTGCCAGCGCAGGCACGTATCCCTGGATCGAGCAGTTGGGCTTGACCGCGATAAAACCGCGGTTCGTTCCGAGTCTGCGCTTCTGATATTCGATCACGTCATAGTGACCGTCATTGATCTCCGGAATGACCATCGGCACGTCCGGTGTCCAGCGGTGCGCGCTGTTATTGGAAACGACAGGTGTCTCGGTTCTGGCATACGCTTCTTCGATCGCACGGATCTCGTCTTTAGACATGTCTACGGCGCTGAATACAAAATCTACCTTGCCGGAAACCGCATTAATATCGGAGACGTCCATGACCTCGATGTTTTTGACCGCTTCCGGAATCGGTGTCGTCATCTTCCATCTTCCGTCTACTGCTTCCTCATATGTCTTCCCCTTGCTCCGGGCACTTGCCGCGATCGTCGTCACCTCAAACCACGGATGATCCTCAAGCAGAGAGATAAATCTCTGTCCAACCATACCGGTTCCGCCCAGAATTCCAACCTGGAGCTTCTTATCCAATCTTCTCATCGTTTCCTCCTGTTAACCGCCCCTTGGGCAGTCTGATTATTCTTCCGCTGAAATCACAGCATACATAATTATTATATCACCCAGCTGCTACTATTTCAACTAACGAAAAAAGCAGACACCGAAGCGCCTGCCTAAATCTTCTGCCTTTAGTTTTCAGAGCTTTCTCTGAGAACACTCTTCCCGTCGTAGTAGTTGCAATTAGGGCATACTCTATGCGGAAGCTTGGGCTGATGACACTGCGGACAAATCGAAAGCCCCGGAGCGGTCATCTTCATATTAGCGGATTTTCTCTTGTCTCTTCTAGCCTTAGAAGTTTTCCTCTTTGGAACTGCCATGATCTACACCTCCTCGTTAGTATTTCAATCTGCGCAGGGCGCATCTAAGCTCGATTTTTTTCGTCAACTTCTAAAGTATAATATTTTTACAGCAGAGTGTCAAGATGATTTTTCATATTCCAATGTACGGAGATTTGACGTAATCGGAATACTCATACAGACTCTGCCCTGAAATAAGATTATACATATCCGATGCGAGAATATCAATTGCAAGCGTCTCCCGGACTTCTTCGCAGGCATCCTTCTCCCGATTGATATTGGTGATGATCGGAAGCCGGCAGCATCCCGCCTTCTTGATCTCCCGGATAAACCTGCCGCCGGCCGCGTCCATCGCGAGAAGGCGGACATAAGGTCTGGCGTTCCGGACGCATGCCTCATCGATCCCAAGGAGGACCTGGGTGAGAAGCCTGGCGATCCTGGTGCGGGTGTATGCCTTGGACTTGACCCGTTCGATCAGATCCGTTACCGAGTCCGCATATCGTATCTCTTTTTTCAATTTATTCCCGAGGCCTTCTCCTGAGCTGAAAATGCGCTCAAGCTCCTCCCGGTCCGACTGCAGGATCCGGGCGCTCACATGAGAAAAGTATCTCTGCTCCATCTGATCAAAGAAATGCGGGTCTTCCCGGTAAAGCTCTTCCCGAAGAGACGTGGCAGACGCATGATACTGTTCTCCCCTTCTCTTCACGGTGACCGGTCTCATCGTCTGAAGACTCCCGAGGTATTCCAGCGCCAGGATATTATTCGGCTCGCGGATCAGACTCACGTCAAACCAGGGCGCAAGCTGCAGCACGGCAGCTTCTCTTGCTCTGGGATAGGAATACCCGTGCTTCAGAAGGTCAGCCGCGGCCTTCTGGATCTCTGCATCATGCTCTGCGAGAAACGCCGCGGCGCCGGTCAGCTGTTCGATATCGCCGCACTCAGAACCGAAAGCGAGACAATCGATACCGCCCATCTCCTCCAGGATCCGGACAGCGCCTCCGGCAAAGAATTCTGCGCTGTTACAGGCAAAAACGGTCGGAAGCTCAATCACAAGATTGATGCCGTTCTTCACGGCAGATTCCGCCCGTTCCCATTTATCCCGGACCGCAGGTTCTCCGCGCTGCGTAAAATCACCGCTCATGACCGAAACGACTACTTCCGCATCTGTCATCCTGCGCGTCTCCGAGATCAGGTATGCATGCCCCTGATGAAAAGGATTATATTCGCCGATAATACCGACGCTTTTCATCATTGATCTTCACCATTCTTCGTCTGATAAGCCATCTGCTTCAGCTCATCTCTGTTATTCTGCAGGACACCGCCCATGTTCTCGAATGTCTTGGACATGTAGTTGAAGAGCTCGTTCAGGTACTTTCCATTCAGCTCATCAAAACGTCCCTGCATATCATACAGGATCTTATCGAGATAATCATAGGTCTTCAGTTTGAGGACCTTGGCATAGTCCTCTGCCTGTGTCTCAATATCGACCGCTCTCTGTTTGGCTCTTCTCGTGATGTCATGCTCCTCAACCAGATAATCTGCCTGCTTGTTTGCCTCCACGATGATCTTCTCGTATTCACTCTTCGCTTCAGCGAGAATACGATCCTTCTCGTCTCTCACCCATTTGGCCTGCTGCACGTCATCCGGCAGGCTCTCCCGGATCTCCTTTACGATGTCCAGGAGTTCGTCACCCTCGATCATGATCTTATTCGTAAGGGGAACGGTCGAAGCAGTTTCGACGATATCTTCAATTTCTTCCAACAGATCCAGTACAGTCATATGATCCTCCTATTTCTGATACTTCTCCATTATCTTCTCCCGGATCAGATCCGGCACCATGCCATCCACCGAACCGTTCAGGGATACGATCTCTTTAATTGCGCTTGAACTGATAAAAGAATACTCCGGGCTCGTCATGAGAAATACGGACTCCACGCCGTTCCGGAACAGGCGGGCGTTGATCTGCGCCATGATGAGCTCGTAGTCAAAGTCGGAAGCATTCCGCAGCCCTCTGACCACCGCTACAAAATCATTACGGTTCACATAATCCGCCAGCAGCCCGTCGAAGCAGTCGACGGAAACGCCGGGAAGATGCGCGGTGACCTGACGGATCATCTCCATCCGCTCTTCCTGCGTGAACAAAGCCTTTTTGGACGGATTCCCGATCACGCCGATGACGACCTCATCAAACATACCGGCCGCTCTGGTGATGATATCCAGATGACCGTTCGTCATCGGATCAAATGATCCGGTATATAGCGCTCTGCGTTTCATTCTTCCTCCTCATTCTCCGTACGGGAAACAAAATCCCTGTGACGGTAGATGCTGATCGTCGTTTTTCCATAGCGTCTTTCCCGGGTCAAAACCAGATCATTCACTTCGGAAGGAAGTTCGCCGCGAGAATCATGCTCTGCTATTATTATACCGTCCGGCTGTAATAAATCAAGTTCACAAATCTTCGCGAGGCAACTTTCATAAAGCCCTGCGCGGTACGGGGGATCCAGCAGAAATACATCCACTTTCTCACGGATCCTGCCAAGCGCCCTGCCGTATTCTCCCTGCAGGACGACCGCCTCATCTTCCGCGCCGCAGTGCGCGAGATTGTCTCTGGTCAAACGGATGCTCTCTCTTGCACTATCGCAGAAATAGCATTTCCTCGCGCCTCTGGACAGCGCTTCGATCCCAAGGCTGCCCGTCCCGCAGAACAAATCACAGAAGACCGCGTCATAGCAGTCATTCATCAAAAGATTGAAGATCGATTCCTTCACCTTATCTGACGTGGGCCGGATCTCCTTCCCGGAAGGCGTCTCCAGCTTTCTTCCCTTATATTTTCCGGTAATAACCCTCATTCGTGTTCTCCTTATAATTCCAGTCTGATATCTTCTCCGAACATGCGCTCCACGCGCCGCCTGAGCTCAGAAAGCGCAGGCGATTTCATCGATGGATCCTCTGCGAGGATCTCAGAAGCGGCATCCTTCGCTTTTTCCAGCACATCTCCGTGCCGGATGATGTCACTGATATGCATTTCCGGAAGTCCATGCTGTCTGGTTCCGAATATTTCTCCCGGACCTCGAAGACGCATGTCCTCTTCCGCGATCCGGAACCCGTCATTAGTCTCACAAAGGATACGGACACGTTCCTTCGCGATCTCGTTCTCACTCTCAAGGATCAGCCAGCACCAGGACTGGTCCGCTCCCCGGCCGACCCTTCCACGAAGCTGATGGAGCTGCGCAAGGCCGAATCTCTCGCAGTTCTCGATCACCATGACGGTCGCATTCGCTACATTGATCCCGACTTCAATGACGACCGTGGAGACCAGGCAGTCGATACTGCCTTCGGAAAAGGCGCGCATGATGCGGTCCTTCTCCTCCTGCTTCATCGCGCCATGGATCAGCGCGACAGAGTATCCGGAAAACCGTTTCTGACACTCCTTATAGAGGTCCTCTGCCGACCTGGCATCGATCTTCTCGGAATCTTCGATCAAAGGTGCGACGATATAGGCCTGATGGCCCTTCTCCATTTCCTCCCGCACGCGGTCGTAAACCTCATCCCGGTGTTCTCCGTCCGCTGAAGCGGTAAGGATCGGTTTCCGGTCCTTCGGCATCGTATCGATCACCGAAATATCCAGCTCTCCGTACAGGATCACGGCAAGCGTTCGCGGAATCGGCGTCGCGGTCATAACACAGATGTTCGGATTAGATCCCTTCTCGGAAAGACGATGCCGCTGTTCAACCCCAAACCGATGCTGCTCATCCGTGATGACAAGCCCGAGCCGGCTGAACTCCACGCCGGGTTGAATGACCGCATGGGTCCCCACAAGGATATCGATGCTGCCATCCGCAAGTTCCGACAGGACCTGCCGCTTCTCCGCAGCCTTCAGCCCCGCGGAAAGAAGTCCCACGCGTATTCCGTACGGACTGAAATCAGCGGTAAGCGATTTATAGTGCTGCGCTGCGAGGATCTCAGTCGGTACCATCATAACAGATTGATAACCGGACCGGGCTGCGGCAAACATCGCGATCTCAGCGACGGCAGTCTTGCCGGATCCGACGTCTCCCTGCACAAGACGGTTCATGGCGCGGTCTGAAGCGAGATCAAAAGCCATCTCGGACCACACGCGTTTCTGACCGGACGTAAGCGGGAACGGAAGCCCCTCGATAAACGTCTGCGCCGGAGCAGGATCGATGGAAACCCCCTCTCCTTCCCGGACAGTATCCCGTTTCATATAAAGAAGTCCGGTCTCCAGGGTGAGCAGTTCATCGAAGATCAGCCGAAACCGGCTCATCAAAACATGATTCCGATCCTTCGGGAAGTGAATGTTCTGCAGCGCAAACGCAGGACCTGCGAGACGATACTTCGTTACGATGTTCTCCGGAAGCCATTCCGGAATCTCGCGGATAAGCCCGGAGACGCTCTGCTGCAGCCGCCGAAGTTCTTTCTGCGATACGCCGGGAACCTGCGGATAGATCGGCAGCACAGCGCGGATATCCTCCGGACTGCCGGTCCGGACCGACTCCGGATGGATCATCTGCAGCCTGCCGTTATTCAGACTCACTTTTCCATAGAACGTATATCTCTGATTGATCGTCAGCGCATTTGCCATATAGCGGCCGCTAAAGTAAACGATCTCGATCGTGCCGGAATCATCCGCTGCAAGAAACGAGACCGGAGTATGCTTTTTATAAGGATTTCCACTGTACCGCCTGGACAGGATCTGCGCCTCGACAAGCGCGGCTTTTCCGGGAGTAAGTGATTCGACCGGAATGACTTTCCTCCGGTCCTCATAGCTCCTGGGAAACAGCCAGATCAGATCTTCCAGCGTATGGATCCCTCTGCTGTAGAATGCCTCCGCCTTTTTCGGTCCGATCCCTTTCAGTTGTGTGATATCATCAGTCAGCTTCATATCGGTAAACGACCTTCGTATTTCTTCTCACCTTGTGCCTGGATCTGACACCTGCAATGTTAATGGTGATCACGGAAGGATAAGCTCCGTCGAGCGCGCGGATCTGTTCTGCGACATAATCGGCAAGCGCTCTTGTCACAGCACGAATGCTCACACCAAAACGGACGATCACGCTGAACTCCAGCACGATCCGTCCATCTTCTCCGCGCTTCACATCAATATACATGGAAAACTCGGTATCGGTGAACCGCTCGATGATACCGACCTGCCGCCCGCGGGGCGTGGAAGGCCAGATCTGATCGAGACAGTCCTCCTGCATCATCCCGTCAAAGATGATCTGCGCGAAAATCGCATTCACGATCTGGATCGTACCGAGTTCTGTTTCTCTGGTTATTGCCATGGGATACTCCTAAGACAGGTCCCGGATCATTCCTCCGCTTCCTGGAAATTCTGTTTGAGGAACACGATATTGCTCATGGCGCGTTCAAACAGCGTCTGCATAAACATCAGATCCCGCACGCTGATCGACTCGTTAACCTGATTGCGCGTATCCAGGCTTCCCGGCATGACCGGTCCGAACGTGATCGTATTCGGCACGATCTGCGCGTAAGTATCATAACTGCAGATCCGGTATTCCATCGGCTCACCGGAAACGTGCTCATACGCTTCCTGGAACTCCCGGACGAACTCCTCACCTCTGTTGATAAAGGATGCCGGCTTGGACGAGATCTTCTCCACACGCATCTGGTAATCGCGGAAGTAGTTCTCCACCGCAGATATGATCTCCTGTTCGGAGGTCTGAATGTTGAAATGCGCATTCAGATTCAGGAACAGGCGGCCTTCACTGATGAACAGAGCGGTTGGTACGAAACGGTTAGCGCCCGGATCCTCAAAACGGTACGGCGTGCGCGGATGCGGCATTCCGGCGCGGAGCCCCTCCGCGTCTTCAAATCCATAGTGGATCCTGCGCAGGATCCGGTAAATACTATCATCCTTCAGCTGCGCGCGCTCCCGGCTCCTAAGGCTCTCCAAAGCCGCCGCCATGTTCAGGATCGCATTGCTCCCCTTGCAGTACTCAACGGTATGCGCAGCGGTTCCTCTCGCCGCGAACTTTCTTCCGTTTGCCAGCGTAACGCGGCAGATCGGCGGAATCGTCTCATGATTCTGTCCCGCCTTGATATCCTTCAGGACTCTGCCGTCCTCGCTGAGCGGAAACGACACCAGAATGTTCATGGATCCGTGGATCTGATTGCCGACCGGAAAGACGCCGTCCGGCGCAAAGCTGTAATTCGGAGCCGGATTCAGCGCGAGATAGGTTCTGAGATCTCTCCCGCCGGTAAGCTTTTCTGTACCGATGATCATGCGGACCTTCTTATGCATCGGGATGTTGCGGCGGTAGCTGGTCTTATGGATATCCCGCATGGCGAACAAAGCCGTCACGCAGGCTCCCTTATTATCCACGACACCGCGTCCGTAGAGTCTTCCCTCTTCGACGGTCGCATGGAACGGAGGATATCTCCAGTCCTTCGGATTCCCGGTTCCGGCTACATCCACATGCGTGATGATACCGAGGACCTCATCGCCCTCTCCTGCCTCGATGATGCCGACTTTTCCGCCGCAGGCGGTCTTGGCTGACAGGCCAAAATCCCTGCCTTTCTCCAAAAGATATCCGAGCGCAAGCTCACAGTTGTAACGGTCCCCTGCGATACTGGGGATCCGGACCAGTTCGGTTATGGTTTCAATAAGACTGTACATAATCCCTCCGATGTGTTCTACGATTCAAGTTTACGGCAATCTCGAACATCTGTCAATCGGTCAGAAAGGCACGA
Organism: Eubacterium sp.; assembly: GCA_017425345.1. Next base: position 36,509 of record JAFOML010000016.1, read on the forward strand.
AAAAACTGTCACACTGATCACTCAGCATGGCAGTTTTCAATGTCCATTATGTATTCCCAGTAGATTAGATCGCACGGTCGACCTTACCAGAACGCATGCACTGCGTGCAAACCTTGGCCTTTCTGACCGTTCCATTGTCATTGATTCTGACAGTCTGGATGTTTGCATTCCACTTTCTTCTGGTGTGTCTCATGGAATGGGAAACCTTATTACCGGAAACCTGACCTTTTCCGCAAATTTCACACTTTCTAGACATCTGCCGCACCTCCTATCCCTGTATGTATCGAAATACAGATCGCTCTGCATTAAATTATGAATTTACATTCAAATGATTGTGTGCCGAAACATCGCACGTTTGACATTATAGCACAGTGAATCCGTTATTAGCAAGTCTTTTTTTAAATATTGTTTATCTGGTATGAATCCGGTCATAATACTCTGCGCGAAGCATGGAAAGCAGGCACAGATCCACGTACTTCCCGTTCTTCTTGCCGGCATGTCTCATAACGCCCTCATCACGGAATCCGATCTTATGATACAGGTATCTCGCGGTCTCATTACGCGAGAAGTGATCGATCGTCACGCGCTCCATGTGCAGATTGATAAACGCGTATTCCAGGATCATGCGGATCGCCTCTTCCCCATAACCCTTATTGCGGTTCTCCGGATCCGCAATGTAGATCCGGGTCAGGTCAAGGGAATCCTCCTCCCGGTCGATCCTGCTCAGGATGATCCTGCCGATCGGCTTGTCTTCCGGTTTAAGAAGGATGGTAAACAGTTCCTTGGTCGGGTCTTCCGAGAACAGGATGAAATCGCGGACGATCTCCTCATAATCCCGGTCGCTGTTCATGGTGAAGAACTCACTTACGCTGGGCTGTGACTCCCAGTCCGCGAATATAGCGCAATCTGCAAAGACAGTGTTGCGCAATATCAAATGTTTGGATTCGATCCTCTGCTTCATAATAACTGACCTCTCAAAACAACTCATCTCTGACGCGGTACATGGACGTCGGACTGACTCTGAAATCGGGAAATTTCACAAAACCATTACATACCTAACCATCAATGTGATATTATTATATAGTATTTTTGCGCATATTTAAAGGAGAATTACCGATGAATTCTAAAAAAGTAACGGCATTCATACTGATGATCACCTTACTCCTTTCCACATTTCTTCTCTCCGCCTGCACGAAAAAGGAGGAAGAACCGGTCAAGACACAGGACGATATCAACCAGGAGATCGATTCCAAACTGGAGGCCTACAAGACCGATCTTATAGATTCCGCAGAGTCCATGAAGAACAACGATGATGTGAGAGATTATCTGATCAACTGGGCCAAGACCAAGAGCGTCTCTTACCGGACGGATGACAGTGGAAATGTCATTATGGGAAGAAAAGCTTCCAAGGGATATGAGGATGCCGACCCGGTCATCATCGTCTGTCCGTACGATGCCGAACAGTTCCAGGCATACGTATATCCGGCAGCGATGGCTCTTTACATCATCAAAAATAACGAAGGATCCGGAAAGCTCCGTATCGTTTTCACACCGGAAACAAGGCACCATTTCGAAGGGATCCACGATCTGAGCGATTCCTGGTTCAAGGGTCATGCCAAGGTCTTTACGCTGAACGCATCGAAGAAAGGCATGATCTCCCTCGCCAGCGGCGCAGGCTCCACATACCGTTTCACACAGAAAATCTCCAGGACCAAACCGAGCTATACCACAGCCTATAAGATCCGTTATAAGAATCTTCCGTCCGGTCAGCCGGACAGCAAGCTGGAAGAGCAGATCAATCCGGTAACGCGTCTGAATACCCTTCTGGCAACCCTTAAGAACAAGAATATTGCTTACGAAGTAGCATCCTTCCGCGGCGGAACCAGCGATGTTCTGTATGCGACCTCCGCGACCCTGAAGATCGTGATCGATCCGAACAAGGAAGCAGCCTTCATCGAATATATGACGTCGCTTTCCGAGAGCTTTCAGGAAAACTATGGTAAGGACTATCCGGACGCCGCGCTGACGTTCAAGAAGATCGACACCCCTAAGAATGTCATTCAGAAGAACGATACCGGACAGCTGGTCGGCTTTGTCTACACGCTTCTTCACGGCATCTATCAGGAAGCCGAAGACGGGACTCCGCTCGCTTTTGTCAACGTATCGTCCATCAGAACCGATAACAATACCGCTGTCATCGAATCCTGCGCAGCAAGTCTGGACGAGACTGTGCTGAAGGAGATCGATACCGACGAGAAAACGCTCTGCAGTCTCTCAAACGTCAAGTATAAGAAGACTTCGTCGATTCCCGCCTGGAACAGCGGTGAAGAAAATCATGGTTTTTCCAGCGCGTTTATAAACGCTTTTATCGCAGGCACAGACAAGAATCTGACCTACCTCGATTCCGTAGCGCCGACACAGGCCACTTTCGTGCAGGAGAAAAACCCGAAGGCAAATATCATCAACATCACGCTGAATGATAATGTCCTGAGTGACTGCACCAAGGCCGTTGTCCGCTACATGATGGACAACAAGGCTCCGGCAGAAACGGACGCCGAATGACGGTTCAGTCAAGCACATCCTTTGCTGCAGCCACAGATGCCATCGCATCTTTCACATAATAGTCCGCGCCGATCGACCGGGAGAACTCTTCGGTCAGAACGGCTCCGCCGGTCATGATCCGGCAGGCAGGCGCATACTCATGGAGGAGACGGATCGTTTCCTCCATGTTTTTTAATGTCGTGGTCATCAGGGCGGAAAGACCAACCAGCTGGATATTCTCCTGCCGCACGGCATTGACGATCCGCTCGTGTTCCACGTCTTTCCCGAGATCGATAATCTCGTAGCCGTAGTTATCCAGGATCACGCGCACGATATTCTTTCCGATATCGTGAATGTCGCCTTTTACGGTCGCGATCACGATCTTTCCCTTGGATGCAGTTCCTGAGGACGAACCGGCAAGGCTGTTCTTGATCTCCTCAAAGGCGATCTGCGCCGTGCTTGCGCTGAGGACCAGCTGCGGAATAAAGATCTTTCCTTTCTCAAAATCCTTTCCGGTCTGATCCAGAACCGGGATCAGCTCCTCATTGACGATCGCAAGCGGTTCCCGGGTCTTGAGCTCCTCCAGCACCGCTTCCCGGCACTGGGTCTTCAGGCCGTTTACGATACTGTATGCCAGAGCGCTCTTTGGCCCCTCTTCCGTTTTCCTGACCGGCGCCGCAGCCGCAGTCTGTGTTTCCGGCGCCCAATCCTGATACCGGGGCACGAAAACGCGCGCATCCCGGTCGATCCCCATGATCAGCTTATACACGTCGATCGCCTGGACCATGCCCGGAGCTCCCGGATTGATGATCGGAAGATCAAGACCGCAGGTCAGCGCCATCTGCAGGAAGTTCTGATTGATGACCGGTCTTGCCGGAAGACCGAACGAGATGTTGGAAACACCGAGCGTCGTGGCAAGACCCATCTCACTCTTAACGCGGCGGATCGCCGCAAGTGTATTCGAAGCATTCTCCTGCTCGGCAGAAACCGTCAGGGTCAGGCAGTCGATGATCATACGGTTGCGCGGGATTCCGAGAGCCTCTGCCCTGCCCACGATGCGCTTTGCGATCTCGATCCGCTTCTCTGTCGTTTTAGGAATCCCATCCTCGTCAAGTGTCAGACCGATCACGTTCGCTCCATATTTCGCCGCAAGCGGCAGAATGCTGCTCATCGAACGCTCTTCCCCGTTCGCGGAGTTGATGATCGGACGTCCGCAGTAGATCCGAAGCGCTGCCGCAAGGACCTCCGGGCTTCCGGAATCGATCTGCAGCGGCGCGGTAACACTTCCCTGCAGCCTCTTTATTATGTTTACAATAACTTCTTTCTCGTCTATTCCCGGAACACCGGCATTTACATCCAGTATCTCCGCGCCTTCATCGATCTCCTTGACGGCCATATCCAGAACATAGTCCAGATCTCCAGCGGCGATCGCAGCTTTCAGCTTCTTCTTTCCGGTCGGATTGATCCGCTCTCCGATGATCCTCGGCTGATCGACGATCACGACCTGCTCCGGCGAGCAGACAGCAAGCGGAATCTCCGGGTTCTGCGGACAGAAAACGGCATCCCGGAAGTGCTTCCGGAGACTTTTGATAAACTCCGGCGTGGTGCCGCAGCATCCGCCGACGAACCTCGCTCCGTAAGGGATCATGGTCGTCATGATCTCCCCGAATTCCTCCGCACTTATCGTATACTCGCCCGTTGCCGGATCCGGAAGGCCGGCATTCGGCTTAACGACGATCGGCAGCGTTGTCCAGCGGGACAGCTCCTCGATCAGCGGCGGAAACTCTGCCGGTCCGAGACTGCAGTTGATGCCGATCGCATCCGCTCCAAGGCCCTCCAGGGTCAGCGCCATGGAGGGAATGCAGGTACCCGTGAAGGTGCGGTGATTCTCTTCAAACGTCATCGTGCAGAGCACCGGACGGGAAGAATTCTCCTTCGCCGCGAGCAGCGCAGCCCGCATCTCATAGAGATCTGTCATCGTCTCGATCACGATCAGATCCGTCCCTTCTCCGGCCAGGATCTGTTCTTTAAACATGTCATAGGCTTCTTCAAACGGCAGATCTCCGTTGGGTTCTACCAGTCTGCCGATGGGACCGATATCCTGCGCGATCCGGACAGAAGTGCCTTCTGCCGCCGCGCGCGCGTTCGAGACTGCTGCCTCGATGACCTCCTGCACAGAGGAGCCGCTGCCCTCAAACTTATACCGGTTGGTACTGAAGGTGCAGGTATAGATCACATCGGAGCCAGCCTCAATATACTGGCGCTGAATGCCCTGTACCACCTCCGGGTGCGTTAGGTTCAGAAGCTCGGGCCATCGCCCGGGCTCTACCCCGCTTTTCTGCAGCATGGTTCCGAAACCCCCGTCAAGAAATACGAAACCATCTGTAAACAGTTCATGCAGTTTCAATTGCTTTTCTCCTTTTTTCTTTAGAACAAAGTCTTTACATTCAAGCTGATCCTCTTGGCGATCAGCGGATTATTCATCGTATAGAGATGGATCCCGTCGACCTCATGCGACAGGAGGTCCACGATCTGGTTGGTGGCATAGGCGATCCCGGCATCGCGCATCGCTTCCGGTCTTCGTTCATAGCGCTGCATCATCTTGGTGAACTTGGGAGGCAGGCTTGCGCCGCAGAGCGACACCATGCGTTCGATCTGCTTTTTGTTGACGACCGGCATGATTCCGGCTTCGATCGGGACGGTGATTCCGGCGATGCGGGCTTTGTCCAAAAAGTCATAAAACATCGCGTTGTCAAAGAACAGCTGCGACACCAGATGCTCCGCGCCGGCGTCCACCTTCTTCTTCAGGTTCAGGATGTCCTCGACCACCGTGACGCTGGCCGGATGAGCCTCCGGATAACAGGCCGCGGAGAGGCCAAAGTCGTAGCCCTTCGACCGGATGTATGTGATCAGGTCACTCGCATGGGCAAAATCGTACTTTCGCGGCACATCCGGAACGACATCCCCCCGCAGGGCCAGAATATTCTCTATGCCGTTGTCTTCGAGCCGTTTCAGCATGATATCGATTTCTTCGAAGGAGGAGTTCACGCACGTCAGATGCGCCGCGGACTCCAGACCCCACCGGCTTTTGATAGTAGAAGCGATCTCACACGTCTTGTTGTCAGCGAGGCTCCCGCTCGCTCCGTACGTGACGCTGATAAAGTCCGGTTCCAGATTATGCAGCTCCTCGATGGTATCGTAGATCGTATCGATGTCATCGTTCCGCTTGGGCGGAAAGATCTCGAATGAAAAAACCGTATGCTCTGCGGTAAACAGATCTTTAATCTTACTCACGTGTCACCTCAATTCTTTTCTGAAAACTGGATGTTCAGGTCGACCTTCTTCCGGATTCCTTTGACCTTTCCCTTTTCACTGTACTGCCACATGGTGTAGCTGCCTGCGTAGTCCGAGTGATCGGTATAATGAGCCAGCCAGGTCGGGTACTGTTCCAGGTATTCTTTTTCAATGCTCTCCGAGAACCAGGTCGGATTACCATAGATCATCGCCGGATAGCCGTTCTGCTCGACGATGGAGCAGAATGCGTCTGCAGCCCTGGTCCGCTGGTGCGCGGAAAGGTCGCTGATGCGGTCGCCTTCCAGATACTCCATATCATAAGCGATCGGCAGGGAAATGCCCTTTCCTCTGACGTGCCGGATCACGTACTTGGCCTCTTCTACGGCCTCATCGACGTTCCTGGCCTGAGAGAAGAAGTAGACGCCCACGTCCAGCCCGGCCTCCTTAGCTCCGTTAAGGTTCTTCTTAAACTGATCATCCATGCGGATCTCACCGTCGGTTATGCTTCGGTAACCGACGCGGATCATGGCGAACTCGATGCCATCTGCAGCGACGGCTTCCCAGTCGATGTCGCCCTGAAATACGGAGACATCGATGCCTGCGCGGGATGTGAATGCATTATCCTCGTAATAGATGCGACCATCTTCTTTATAGAAAGCATCTTCCGTGTATGTATTGCCGAGCAGCTCCTGCTTCTCGCCGAGGCCAGCGTACTGTCCCAGAACGACATGCGTGATGCAGAACAGAAAGATTCCCGCTACCGCTGCTGCTACGCAGAACACGTAGAGCGCCGCGCGGTGCTCCGTCAGAATGACTCTGGCAAAAGCCAGAAGCCGCGCGGGGATCCCGGCCTTTTTCTTTCTGCCCTTCTTCTTTTTCCGGGCTTCTCTTCGCTTACCGGCATCGGTAACCGGCTTTTTCTTTTTCGCAGCTGCCGACTTGCCTCCGCTCTTCCTTCCGGAAGTGCTCTTCCCCGCAGAACGCCTGGTGTTTCTGCTTCCGGACGCGCGTGTTTTTCCGGAGGCCGTACTTCGTGATGTTTTCTTTTTCGATGTCTTATCCGGTTGTATCCTCATACCGTTTATGGTACCACAACAGTTGTGCAATTTCCATAATGAATGAAACGAAAATTTGTGAATTGCGTTGAAACAGACTGCCGCATATGATATAATCCGTATGATATCAGAAACGAGGTATGCTATGGTATTTAGTCATGAATTACTGAGGATCTACGATCGGAAGATCGCATCCGGAGAGATCACATTCTCCAGGAGTGGCATTAACCGCAACGATTTTACAAGACTTTGCATCGATCCGGAATACGTGATCAGTGAAGATGCGCTGCGGCTGATCTGCGAGAAGATGCCCCTTACGGAGGAAGAAATACAGCGGCTTTACGATGCCGCAGGATATGACAGGAGGTAAACCCTATGAAGGCAAGTAAAAAGTGGACGATTTTCAGTATCTGCGCTGTTGCGGCAATCATTCTGTGCGCGGCATATATGGAGCTGGATGAGGCTGAAAAAGAAGAGATCTAGCATAGTGGAAACCGCCGGCGGGGGCCGGCGGTTTTTGTATGCCGCAGACTGCGGTCAGATGTACTTCCGTATGATTTCGGATAGAATCCGGATCGCCTGGCGAAGTTCCTCCGGAGCTGCCCAGGCATAAGAGACGCGGATCGCGTTATTCTCCGCGTAGTCATAAACATTTCCGGGGTTGAAGAGGACGCCGCGGTGGAGAGCCTCGTAAAAGATTTTGTCCATCGGAAGCTTCCCTGCGAACCGCAGCCAGATATAAAAGCCGCCGCCTGGGATGTCCCAGGTTGCAGCGGAGCCGGATTCCTTAAGGTCTCCGAAGAACTCCCGGAGCGCCTGACCCGTAGGATTATGAAAACTCGGAATGGTATATACGATTGAGTCTTTCAAATCCTTGCCCCGCAGACTTCCGTACCGCATGCCCTCCTCATCCATGGGAAGTCCGGCCATGTTCATGCCGGCAGATTGAAAGACCTGCAGTGATTTGAGATAGGTGGGCGCCTCCGTGTAGACGGTGGCTCCTCGTTTCAGCATGCAGATCGAAATCAGCTGAAGGGCCTGCAGAGAACCGCTGGTGATCAGGATATTATCCGGGGAAGTCCGGATGCCCTGCTCTCTTTCAAGATATGTGCAGAGTTCTTCCCGGAGTTCCGGCAAACCCAGCGTCCCCAAATAGTTCAGGGAATGGATCCGATCCGGCAGCTTGTTCAGGATGTCCCTCACCAGCTCCTTCGGATACAGATCCGGTGAGAGTTCTCCCGTGCCGATCCGGATATATCCCTGCTCAAATTCCATCCGGTTGATCATCTGGATGGTCGGCCGGTTGGCCTTAAAAGGGCCGCTTTTGATATACTGATTCCAGTCTGGTGGCTGCGCCAGTCTGAGAGACCAGCTCCCTCCGGATATTCTGGTGCCCGCTGCGCCCATGCTCTCTACGATACCATAGGAAAGAAGCTCTTCCATCGCTGTCACGATGGTGCTGCGGTTCACCCCGAAGAGTTCCGAAAGCCGTCTTTGCGATGGGAGGCGTTCCCCTTCGACCCAGTCACCTTTCTGAATCTTGGCTGTCACGTACTCCACGATCTGTGAATAGATCGGGACTTTGCTCGTCCGGTCCGGTTTCCAGCTGATCTCGATCGTCTTCAT
>JAFOML010000017.1 GCA_017425345.1 Eubacterium sp.
CAGTCGGTGTGAAGTCCATCAGTGTTAAGAAGTCTCTTCCTTTCAGATTTACAGCCATAATGTTTCTCCTTTTTCTTATCATCTTAGAATACGTTTTTTATTGTCACAATTTTAAGTAACTTAATAATACTACACGTTCACAAACATTAAAAGTACCAGTTGTCCATCAAAATAAAGTACCAGTTAAAAATATGATCGTTTCAGTGCTTAGAGGCTTTGTACATATCCCAGATCAGCCTCGTCAGCCGCTTCATCCCCTCGACGAGCCACTCCGGCGACTCAAAGGAATAATTCAGCCGGACGCAGCGGTCTCCACCGTTCTGATTCGGATAGTAGAGGTTCCCCGGGACAATACTGACGCCTTTTTTTAAAGCCCTCTCCGCAAGCTCCGTCCCGCTGATCCCCTTCGGCAGCTGCACCCAGATGTACACGCCGCCCCTGGGTTTGATATACTGCACGCCGATGTCCGCGACCTTATCCAGCCACGCGCACATGATATCCCGGTTCGTGCGGCAGTGCACCACGATCTCCTCTACGTATTTCCAGTAGTCGCCGTTCTTCAGACATTTCGCAATCAGCCGCTGCGGCAGCCAGTTGATTCCGATGACGCGGACGGAAACGAGATGGCGGAGCGCACGCACGATCTTCTCATCTGCAATCACACAGGCGACGGAAATACCGGGCACGAAGGTGAGAGAAAAAGAGTAGATATAGATCACGTTGTTGTTCCGATCCATGGACTTGAGCGAAGGGAGTTTAAAGTCCTCATAATGCAGCTCCGAAGCCGCATCATCCTCCAGGATCGGGATACGGTACCGGTTCGAGATATCGATCAGCTTCTGCCTGCGCTCCATCGTCAGGATCATCCCCGTCGGATCCTGATAGCTGGAGCTGACATAGATGAACTTCGGTTTTTTCTTTTCGATGATGGCCTCCAGATGCTCTGTGGTCATTCCGTCCAGATCTACGGGAATCGTAAAGAATCGGCAGCCGGAAAGCTCCATGATCCGAAAGACGTCCGGCGAGCAGGGTTCCTCGATAAGGACCAGGTCGCCCGGCTCAATCAGGAGGGTAAGCAGAAAGTCCAGAGCCTGATTCGTCTCGGACAAAATCTGCACCTGATTGTCCTCCGCCAGTATCCCGTGCATCCGAAGCTTTTCGCGTATCTGCCGGATGAGCTCCAGATCCCCCTGATACGGGGTGGTAAACGCAGGAATCAGATCTCCCTCACTGAGGATCTCTGCGATCAGTTCTCCAACCCGCTCATCCGGATAGACGTTCGGCGGCATGCCGGTCGAGAAAGAAATACCGGTCCCCTCGGAAAAGCGGCTGTAGATCGCATCATAGGCGTCGTGAAAATCCAGATACTCGTCCTTGATAAGGGAACTCCAGTTGACGGCTTTCGGTCTCTTTTTGTCAGCTGCAGGCTGCGCTGCCATCGGGCAGGTGACGACATACCCCTTTCCCTGTCTGGATTCGATCAGTTCGATATCCTTCAGCACCTCATACGCGCGGATCACGGTATTGCGATGCACGGAAAGGCGATCTGCCAGCTTCCGCTCTGACGGCAGGATCGATCCGTCCGCAAGCTCGCCGAGAATGATCGCGCGCTTGATATGATTCGCGAGCTGGAGGTACATCGGTGTTTTCTGATTTCGGTCTAATTGTATATTCATCGCTTTTCTCTCATTAACAAAATGCTCCCTGCGGACTGCAGAGAGCATTCAAAATCACCGTTTAAAGGAACGGATCCCTTCTGTTCAGGCTGGTGTTCTGGAGGGCATCGAGCTCATCCAGTGCCTTGCCGGTTCCGATGGCAACGCAGGACTTCGGATCGTCAGCAACACGGACCTCCATATTGGTGCGGTCCGCAATCTTACGGTCGAGGCCGTAGAGCAGCGCCCCGCCGCCGGTCAGCACGATGCCGGAGTTTCCGATATCGGCAGCCAGTTCCGGAGGAGTGATCTCGAGCACCCCGTGGACTGCCTCGCAAATCAGGTTCAGCGGCTCTTCCAGCGCTTCCATGATCTCCTCGGATGTGATCGTCACAGTCTTGGGCAGACCGGTTACCAGGTCTCTGCCGCGGCATTCCATGGAAACCTCCTCTTCTCTCGGATAGGCGGTTCCGATACTCTTCTTGATATCCTCACCGGTGCGCTCGCCGATATACAGCTTATGCACTCTGCGCATATACTTGACGATGGATTCATCAAACTTATCACCTGCCACCTTGATGGAATTGCTGGTGATCAGTCCGCCCAGCGCGATGACTGCGATATCGGTGGTGCCTCCTCCGATATCGATGACCATCTTGCCGTCCGGTTCTGTCACGTCAAGACCCGCGCCGATCGCTGCCGCGAGCGGCTCTTCCATCAGATACACTTCCTTGCCGCCGGCCTGGCTGGCCGCTTCTCTTACTGCGCGCTTCTCCACTTCTGTTACGCCGCTCGGCACGCAGACCATGATTTTCGGTTTGAAAAACAGACTCCGTCCGCACGTCTTCCGGATGAAGTACTTCAGCATCCGCTCTGTGATGTCATAATCGGAGATAACACCGTCCTTCAGAGGTTTAGCAGCGATGATGTTCGCCGGCGTACGCCCGAGCATCTGACGCGCTTCCTCTCCGATCGCCAGGATCTCATCCGTATCCTTGTTCACAGCGACAACGGACGGCTCGTTCAAAACGATGCCTTTATTCTTAATATATACGAGCACATTGGCCGTGCCCAGATCGATTCCTACTTCTGCAGCCATCTGCTTCTCCTTCTCTATAGTATCTATACGAGGCAGTTCGCCTCGCAGAACCTATTATATATGAGTTACCCTTCGTTTTCAAGAGATGCCGGGAAAGCCGTCTGTAGATTTTCAGTACTTCCCCCTTTTCTTTCCAACCATTTCAATATATAATGAAAATAGGATTTTTAAGCAATTATCGATCTTTATATGAGGGAGGAGATTATTACATGAGATCATTTTTAAAGGAGTTTAAAGAATTTGCAGTCAAGGGAAATGTCCTTGACATGGCAGTAGGCATCATCATCGGCGGCGCGTTCACGGCTATCGTAACGGCGCTCGTCCAGAACATCCTGAACCCGATCATCGGACTGTTTACCGGTGGAAATCTGGACAAGATGACGGCAGAAGTCGGCCCTGTCACCTTCGGCTGGGGCGCATTCGTAGCAGCGGTCATCAACTTCATCCTGGTGGCTTTCGTCCTGTTCCTGATCATCCGCGCAGCAAACCGCGCCAAGGAAGCAGCGATCAAGAAGGAAGAGGAACCGGAAGAGCCGACCACCAAGATCTGCCCGTACTGCCAGGGTGAGATTCCGATCAAGGCAATCAAGTGCCTGCACTGCACATCGGATCTGCCGGAGGTAGAAGAGGTTCCGGCGGAGTAAGGAAACTACGCATTGTAATGAAGAGGAGGCCGTCTCATCCACAGAGACAGCCTCCTCTTGCAGCTTTAGACTACAGATCCTCACGATAGCAGTATATTTACTCATCCCGCCATCTGACCCTGTAGTCGTCGATGCGGTTTCCCTCTTCGTCGTACTTCATGGTACCGGTGAACTTATACCGTTTCAGGATCCGTTCCGTACGCTCGTTGATGCCGAGCTGCCGCTCACGGACTTTCTGCTCATACGGCGTCAGCTTGTCGATATCCTTGATATGCGCTGCCACGGGCTTCGGCACACTCGCGAGGAAGATCAGCGGGGAAACGATCTCCATGTCGATGATCACCCACGCAACGAGCAGCAGCGCTACCACCGCGTTCGGAAGATGGTTGACGCCCAGACAGATGACCAGGACGAACCCGATGATGAAAACGATCTCTGTGAGATAGAAGCGGTTGATGCGGCTGATACCCTCCTGCAGTTCCTCGTCAAACCAGACCCTCTTGAGCCGCTTGCTGATGTATTTAGAGAAGCGGAACTGGTTGTTCGAGATGAAGACGCACTCTTTAAAATCATCAAAGGTCGCCGGTTTGGCCTCGATCTTCGTCGGACCGAATTCTCCTTCCTGATAATTATAGAAGATCTGGCACCATACCGCATGGCCTTCTCCCATAACTGTGATCTTCGGAAGTTCATTCCTGCTGTAATTGATCACGAGCTGCTGGTCCGCGGAAACCATCATCGTTTTCCCATTTACCGTTACGGCCGCAAATCCATCCCGGACGTAGAGCGCCTGTGTCGCAAGGCCGTAGTTCTCATCCTGTGTAAGCACAAGCTCCTGCGCCGTCTCTGTCAGCGCCAGAACCTCCGTGAGTCCGCGGTTTCCCTTTCGAACCATCAGATTATAATCTGTGATCTGTCCGAACGAAGTCGTCTTCCACGCTCCGTCGAAACTGTCCTGTTCCAGCTCGGCGAGCTTCGCGACCCGCTGATCCTCATGGGCGAGCACGACGCTGCCCTTCAGTACCACCAGTGTCCGGTCAAAATCCGGGAGTTTGGAAAACTTAGACTCATCGAGCTCGCAGGTGGCAGAACTCAGCCTCCAGATAAAATCTCTCGCCAGATAATTGCTGTCTTCCGGATAGATCGCGATCTGGCGGGTCGTTCCGCCAGTCCACTTGGAAGTCCGGTATTCCTCCGCTTTTCTTACAATACACTCCATGACCAAAACCCCTCTTCGTCTTGCTATTACAATCCAAGCAGCAGTTTGTCCAGAATTTCTACCGCATCCTTGATGTAGTCGTTGCAGGGATTATACTCCTCTGTCGCGCCGCGTTCCTTGAGGTCTAAGCACTGCACGGTGCCATGCTTTTCCTCGAAAGCTTTATACGCCAGCTCCATCAGCGCGTAGCACTCCTTCTTCGTCGTCGGATTGTCCAGATCCCCATCCGAATGCATCAGTCCGATGACCATCGCCATGCCGCTGACAACGCCGCAGGTGGACTGGCATCCCATGCCGAATCCGAACGCTTCCGCCGCGCGGAACGCGATAACCGGATCATATCCCATCGTGTTTGCAAACGCGCAGACCACGGACTGCGCGCAGTTGAAATTGTTCTGATGCAGGTGAACTGCCAGCTCTTTTCTTTCCATATCCGTTTCCTCCTACCGGCTTATTTCCCAGCTTTACACGGCTGCTCCTGATCATGATAGCTCATCATCAGCGGCGCCTGTAGTGCTTCGATCAGCGTTTTTTCCCGCAGGTTCGTATCCGACTCACGCACGAAGAAACACGGCTGTACGTTTCCGACAGAATCGATATTCAGGAAATAGCGTCCGCCTGCCACGCATCCGCCGATGATCTGCTTGTCCTTGCAGAAGTGGATCGTCGAAAGCGGCTTGCTTCTGCGGTACTTCATGATCTTCTGATAGACCCGGTCCTCTCCATCCGGCAGAGACGAGAAGAAAAAGGTCATCTTCACATGCGCTCCCACCATGCTGTCGAAGAACTCCTCCCGCGCAAACAGGTCCTGATTGGACTCCTCATAGGTGCAGTAGGTCGCATAGGGCAGCTTCTTCCGGTGCAGGATCGCAGCCGACCGGAGCAGCTTCCGGTCATCCGGCGTTCCCGTCACCTTCACGCATACGATCAGATTCTTCACGCGAAGCGCCTCATCCGCAAATGCTTCCGTGATTCCGGCGCCATAGGTGAACACCATGAACTCGCAGTCATCATGCTTGTTGCAGAGCGCGATGATCTCCTGCTGGCAGTCCAGAGGTTCTCCTCCCTGGAAGATAAACATGAACGTCCCGAGCGCCTTGGCCTGCTCGATCACATTATCCCATTCGTCAAAATCCAGCGCGTCTTCCTTTTCATTGCTGTCTGCAATATTCAGCGCGATGGCCCAGGGCACATTACAGTTGTATTTTTTCCGGCTCTCCTGCGCGGTCACGGCAGCGAGGGCATTGGAATTGATGACCAGGTTTTCGAACAAAGTCTTGCGCACGTCATCATCGATATCATCCCAGAGACTCACCAGAAGGTTATACCAGTTTCCGTCCTTTTTCGTAATGACGTCGCGGAAAAATTCTCTCTGGATCTTCAGTATTCCGGGCTTGGTATACGTGTCCAGCCAATCGATCAGCTTCGGCAGATTCTCCTCTGGATTTTTGTCAAGAAATTCATAGGCTTTCATCAGTCCAAGCCTCTTGATTTCTTTTCCTACGATACTCATGATTCCTCTCCCTGATATTCCTTTTCAAAATTATCGACCAGCCGTTCCATCGTTCCGTCCATCATCTGGAACATACGATCCAGCTTCAGCTTGTAATCCTCACGCATGCCGTCCGCGATCCACTCGGTGATGATACCGATCAGGCTGAGCGTCGCGATATCTGTGATCAGTTCCTTATCTGTTTCCGTAAGCCGGCCGCCTGCGCGAAGCTCTGTTACATCCCGCACTGCCGGCTCCGCGAGTTTCCGCAGGAACTCTTCCAGCTGCCTTCTGTTCAGTGAATAGTAGGCGTTCATCATAAAGGACTTTTCCTGCATCAGGTCATTCATGATCGTAGAGATGACCTCATTCCATTTCTTTGTCTGGAAGTCAGCGGCATACTGTTTGGCGTCCTGCGTAAAGATCCATTCCACCAGGTCGTACACATCGTGGAAATGGTAGTAGAACGTCTGACGGTTCACGCCGCAGTCATCTGTAATATCTCTTACCGTGATCTTATTCAGTGTTTTCTTTTCCAACAGCTTCTTCAGCGAAGCTGCCAGCGCTTTTTCAGTCAGTATCGACACCGCTGCCCCCCCTTTCCTCAAGTATAGAGTGTACGGCTTCAGTTCGCCGGAATCGGTTCGACCGGAAGGAACACCGTATCCTGGATCCGGCGCATCTCGCGAAGCAGCCGGTTGATCGCGTTGATCCTGTGACAGACTTTGTACGCGTTCTCTTCCCGGTACAGCAGGATCCGGTTCAGAGTCCCGGAAAGATCCTCGCACAGCGCCTCCGTCTGCGCCAGAAATTCCTGCTTATCCATATCCATCATTCCTGCGCGGAGCGTATCAATATCATAGTGATACTCCATGCCGAACAGGTCTTTTACCGTGTCGGCAAGCATAAGCTTGTAATCGTTCAGGTGTACCGCAAACCCGCTCTCACAGGCGGCTGCCTTCTCACGCACCGCAGAGAGCGCCTCATGGATCTTTTCAAACCGCGCGTCGAGCTCCTTGTATTCCAGGTTCATCGCGCTCCAGTAGAAATCCAGCTGGGTCACGGCGTTCTGCAGCACATCGTATAGTTTTTTGGCGGTGGACTCCTCCATGATCGCATGTGAGCTTACAGAAAGGTCCGCAAGGATCGCCTCCTTCAGCGCCTCTACCCCTTCGCCGGTCCGTGCGCTGACCGGGAACATCTGAATATCCTCCGTCTCCATCAGCTGAGACAGAATGCCGCGGCAGTATTCCACGTAGGCTTGCAGCTCCTGCTCGCTGACCAGATCCGCCTTATTTACAGCGAAATAGAACTTCGCCGCAAATGCACGGGTATTTTTCAGAAAGTCGATCTCGATCTGGTTGATCGGACTGTCGACGGAGAGCAGAAAGATCACTGCGTCGCTCTCCTTCATGTGGTCGTACGCAACGACCGTATTATTCTTATGGAAGGACCCGACCCCCGGTGTGTCCACAAACGTGAACCCGTTCTTCAGAAAATCGGATTCCGTATGGATCAGAACCTCTTCCACATCTAATACATTGTTGCGGTTTTCCTGTTCGCTGATGTAAGTGTGCAGATCTGAAAAATCAATCTGCTGTGTCACCCCGTTCCGAAACCGCACTTCGGCGCTGCGAGCGCCATACCGGACCCGCGTGACAGCGGAAGTGATCGGTACGATCCCGACCGGAAGCACCTCAGCGCCGAGGATCCGGTTGGACAGTGCGCTCTTTCCGCGCTTAAACTGTCCGATGACCGCTACGGTCACGTCTTCCTCTTTCAGCTTGTCCAGCAGATTCCGAACCTGGGCAGCCTGCCCGGAAGTCGCTTCCTCCGCGGACAGATATCGATAAGCCGCTTCTGTCTTCTCCAGAATCGTCATCTGACGATACCGTTTAGCCAGCATAGTTTCCCCTCTCCTATTCTGTAACTAGTCTTTCTGCAGCGCCACCGTACCGGTTCTCTGGATCTCCAGAATCCCGTAGTTCTTCATGAGCGCAATGAAGCTCTCGATCTCCTCTGGTGTCGCATGCATCTCTATGATCATGGTTTTCGGAGACATATGTACGATCTTGGCGCCGCAGATCATGCAGATCTCCAGGATCTGCGGTCTGGTCTGGAGCGTATAGCCGACCTTGACCAACATCATCTCGCGCATGACGCTGTGCGAACCGGAAAGCCGGCGGACCTTGATCACGTCCAGCTTCTTGTTCAGCTGCTTTTCGATCTGATCGATCGTTCTTTCGTCTCCGGTTGAAACGATGGTCATGCTGGAGACATCATGATGCTCCGTCTCACCGACAGCCAGGCTGTCGATATTGAATCCTCTCCGCGCAAACAGGCCGGAGATCTGGGAAAGGACACCGCTCTGGTTCTCGACCAGCACTGAAAAAATACCTTTCATCCTGCACCTCCTATTTGACCTTATCTTCTTCGTCCACGTCCACGACCATCAGGCAGGCAGCGTCTGCCTCCAGGAAACGGTCGATCGCGTCAGGAAGCTCGTCGTTCGTTCCGGCGTGGATATACTTCATATCATAGGCTGCCGCAATATGCTCGTAATGCGGGAGTTCATACAGCTTGATTCCCTCATAGCGGCCGCGGTTTGCGTTTGTCTGATATTCGCGTACCAGTCCGAGCACCTTGTTCCGAACCACGACGATCTTGATTGGTACCTCATTGACTCTTGCGGTCGCAAACTCCGGGAAGGACATCTGGAACGCGCCGTCTCCGCAGACCGCGACGACCTGCTTATCCGGCTGACACATCTTAGCGCCGATGGATGCGGGGATCGCGTATCCCATCGTCCCCATTCCGCCGGTCGTCAGATACCGTCCGCTCTTCATCACGTAATTGTCCGCAGACCAGAGCTGGTTCTGTCCTACGTCAGCGACATAGATCGCATCCTCGTCCATCTTCTCCGAAAGCATCTGGACGAACGTGTTCGGGTTGACGCCCTTCTTGCTGAACACGCGCTGATCGATCGTACTGTGCTTGATGTTCTCGAGTTCGCCGATCCAGTCGCTCGTGTCGATCGAGATCTTCTCTTCGGCAAGACGTTTAAAAATAGCTTTGACATCTCCGACGAGCGGGATCGTCGGACCAAGGTTCTTTCCGATCTCTGCCGTATCGATATCGATATGGATGATCTTCAGCTTATTTTCAAGATTGGCCTGGCGCGAGATCGCGCGGTCCGCCACGCGGGCGCCCGCAATGATCAGAAGATCTGCGCGATCCACGGCTTTGTTCGCATAAGGTTTCCCGTTATTCCCAAGCATACCGAAGTACAGCGGATGCGCCTTCGCCATACAGCCGATTCCCATCATTGTGTGGACGAGCGGAATGTTGGTCTTCTCACAGAAAGCCTGCACTTCCTTCTCCGCGTTGCCGAGGATCACGCCTCCGCCTGCGCAGAGCAGCGGATGCTTCGCCTGATTGATCGCCGAGACGACTTTCCGGATCTGCGCCGGATTGCCATCGCTCTTCGGCGGCTTATAGCCGCGGATCGAAACCTCGAGCGAGTCGTAATCGAAGTCCTTCTTCAGCTCGGCCAGCTGCACGTCCATCGGCACATCGATCAGGACCGGTCCCATACGGCCGGTCGAAGCGATGTAAAAGGCCTCTTTGAAGATGCGCGGAATGTCATCCGCCTTCTTCACCAGATAGCGGTATTTGGTGAATGATTCCGTGGCACCGGTGATATCCGCCTCCTGGAACACGTCTCTGCCCAGCAGCTCGCTTTCGACCTGCCCCGAAATCGCGATGACCGGAATACTGTCCGCATAAGCGGTCGCCAGCGCAGTGATCAGGTTGGTGGCTCCCGGTCCGGAAGTCACGACGCATACCGCGGGCTTTCTGCTGATCCTGGCCCATCCGCTGGCTGCATGTCCCGCCGCCTGCTCCTGACGCACCAGAACGTGTTCGATCGAGGAGTCGTACAGCCCATCATAAAAAGGCGCGATCGCAACTCCCGGATACCCGAATACGGTCGTGATTCCCTCTGCTTCCAGACACTTCACCATTGCCTGTGCTCCATTCAGCATAATCTCATTCACCTCTTCTCATCTCGAGCTCCGCAAGGAGCTGTCCGATTGTTTTCTTCTTCTCCGGGTCCAGCATCGTCTCTGCGATCTGCGCAAGCGGCCGAAGGACGAAATCCCGGTTCGCCAGATCCGCATGCGGTATCTGCAGATCCTCGTCTTTTATGATTTCCTCTCCATAATACAGGATGTCCAGATCGACCGTGCGCGGACCCCAGTGGATCAGCCGCACCCGGTCCAGTTCTGCCTCGATCTCATGCAGAACATCCAGCAGGACATGCGGGGTAAGCGCCGTTTCACAGATCAGCACCATGTTCAGAAAATCACCCTGCTCGGTATAGCCGTACGCCTTGGTCTCAAGGATATCCGAGACCGCTGTGATCCGGCCTACCCGCTTTTCGATCTCCTGCACCGCTCTGTCCAGGTAGTTCTGCCGGTCTCCCATGTTGGATCCCAGCGCGATCACCGCGCGCACCGTATCCGTACCGTGAAGACACTCCATCATCTTCAGCGCCTCATAGTTTTCTCTCACATCGTGGACCCGGACGATATCCACGCCCTTCTCCTGTGCGAAGAGCGATACGGCGATCGTGCCGTTCAGCCGGTCTGCCGGATCCGGAAGATCCAGCGCCGTGCCGATGAACGTCTTTCTGGACGCGCCGAGCAGGACCGGTACATTAAGCTCTGTAAACACATGCAGATCCCGCATCAGCTGCAGATTATGCGCGTAGGTCTTTCCAAATCCGATCCCCGGATCCAGAATGATGCGGTCCTCCGCGATTCCGGAGGCCACAGCCGCTGCCATCCGCTCCTGCAGGAATGCCAGGACTTCCGCGGTCACATCCTCATAGGACGGATTCTTCTGCATGTCACCGGGTCTGCCGCCGGTATGCATCAGGATCACCGGTATGCCGAGCGTTGCTACAGTCCCTGCCATCGCAGGGTCGAAGGTCATGCCGGATATGTCGTTGATGATATCCGCGCCGGCTTCTGCCGACGCGCGGGCCGTCTCCGCATGATACGTATCGGCGGATACCAGAACCTTCGGATACGCTTCCTTCAGCCGCCGGATCACCGGGCAGATGCGCGCGGACTCCTCGGCAGGCTCGACAGGCTCTGCGCCCGGGCGCGTGGATTCCCCGCCCACATCGATGATCGCGGCTCCATCCCGTATCATCTGCTCAGCGCGGAGAAATGCTGTGTCTGCGCTGTCCGCTCTGGAATCCGCATAGAAAGAGTCCGGTGTCACATTCACGATCCCCATGACCGCCGTGTTCCGGAACTCCCTGTACTTTCCGTTTCTGAGTCTGATCCTCTTCACCGCTGTTCCTCTCGTTATCCGCGAACACACGCATATGCGCTGTGATTGTGGATGCTCTCCATGCTCTCGACCTCAATGCAGAATCCGCGGATGTCTTCCAGCTTGTCGACACGCAGCTTGACTTCTCTCGCGACGTCCTCGACGAACCGCGGGTTATCGTAGGCGTACTCGGTCACAAATTTCTCATCCGGCCTCTTCAGCAGAGAATAGACCGGCGAAGAAGCTGCCGATTCCGCGATCTCAACGAGTTCCTCGATCCAGATGAACTTTTTCCGGCGCACCTTGATTGACACATCCGCGCGCTGGTTGTGCGCTGAGTAATCTGAAATCTCCTTCGAACAAGGACACAGCGTCGTGACCGGTGTCACGACCTTCATATCAAACTCAAAATCACCATCGATCAGCGACGCGCTGTACTCCACCTTGACGTTGATCATGGAAGGGATGTGCGTGACCGGTGATTTCTTTTCGATAAAATAGTCAAAATCCAGATTGATAAAGCTGTTCTTTGCCTCAAGACGATCGCACATCTCCAGCAGGATCTCCTTCATCTCGTTCAGGTCGATCCGGCGCCGGCTGTTCACGACTTCCACGAAGCGGGACATATGGGTTCCCTTCTGTTCTTCGCTCAGCCCGACGAACAGGCTCATCGTCGCGGCAGTGCTGATCCACTCCCCATTGCGATTACGAATCTCGATCGGAAAGACAAAATCCTTGATCCCAACCTGATCCAGATAGACGCCTCTGGTGTCGATCTGCTTCTGTACGTCCTTCATTCATTCCTCCCCGTTGTAAATAATACCGGAAGTCGCAGTTTCCCAGACCTCGATCTCATAAAGCTCCGCATAGTCTGTTTTGACAAGCGGGGCAAGCTTGTTCCAAATATATACCGCAATATTCTCCGCTGTCGGCTGTTCAATGAAATCATTGATGTAGTGATGATCGAACTCCTCGAGAATGTTCTCCTTCACCAGCCTCTTCAGCTGTGTAAAATCATAGACCATATCCTCCGGTCCGCGGCGGCCCTTCAG
>JAFOML010000018.1 GCA_017425345.1 Eubacterium sp.
CAGAAGAGCCCAAGGCAGAAGCTGCGAAGACTGCCGAAAAGGAAGAGAAGAAGCAGGCCAGAACACGGAAGACTTCTACTTCGAAGACGAAAACAGCCAAGGCAGCTAAGGAAGAAACGCCGGAAGAAAAGGCGGAAGAGATGAAGCCCGAAGAGCCGGCGGAGGGGCAGACTGAAAAGGCGGAAGCCGCTGACAGCCCGGTTCCCGAGGCATCTGCTGAGCCTGAACCAGAGAACCCCGATGCGGAAAAGTCGGAAGAAGAAAAGACGGACGGAAAATCAGAGAAAAAGAGTAAATCCCCCCAGCGCGAACGGCCCGAAGTGACGGGTATTCTGGAGATCGCAGACGGCGGGTTTGGATTTTTGCGCTTTGATAACTTTCTGACCAGTGAGCGGGATATCTATGTGTCACCGACGCAGATCCGGAGATTTAATCTGAAGACCGGCGATGAAATTAAGGGCATTTCGAGACTGCCGAACGACGGAGAACGGTTCGGAGCGCTGCTTTACGTGCAGACGGTCAATGGAGATGAGCCGGGCGTGGCGATTCACAGGCCCGACTTTGAGAGCCTGACGCCGATCTTTCCGAACGAAAGACTGACGTTGGAAGACAGCCCGGTGGAGCTTTCCACGCGGCTGATCGATCTGATCGCGCCGATCGGAAAGGGCCAGAGAGGGTTGATCGTGGCGCCTCCGAAGGCGGGGAAAACGACTTTGTTAAAAAGCATCGCCCACAGCATCGAGCAGAAGTATCCCGAGGTCAAGATGATCGTCCTGCTCATCGACGAACGCCCCGAGGAGGTTACGGACATGAAGCGCTCCCTGAAGACCGGGGAGGTCATCTATTCCACGTTCGACGAGCAACCGCAGCATCACGCCAAGGTCGCGGAGATGGTGCACGAGCGGGCCAAGCGCCTGGCGGAGCACGGCAAGGACGTGGTGATCCTGCTGGACAGCATCACGCGCCTGACGCGGGCATATAACCTGTCGATCCCACCATCGGGCAGAACCCTTTCCGGCGGACTCGATCCTGGCGCGCTGTACAAGCCGAAGCGGTTCTTTGGCGCGGCCAGAAACCTGGAGGAGGGCGGCAGCATCACGATCCTGGCGACCGCGCTGGTAGATACCGGGAGCCGGATGGACGACGTGATCTTTGAGGAATTCAAGGGCACGGGCAACATGGAGCTGCATCTCGACCGCAAGCTGCAGGAGAAGCGCATCTTCCCGGCAATCGATATCGGAAGGTCCGGCACGCGCCGCGAAGAGCTGCTGATGACGCAGGATGAGATGGCTGCGATCTGGTCGATGCGCCGCGCGATGGCGAACCGTTCACCGCAGGAGGTCACCGAGGAGATCGTGGATACCCTGGCGCATACGAGAAGAAACCGGGATTTTATTGAAATTATCCGCAAAGTGTTTTATGATTAAAAGATAGCAAACTACTATTCCAGGGGGAATTGATATAAATGGATATGAGCAAAATCTTCCTGAAGGACGCCTGCCCCACCTCGATCGGCGGCCAGGCGCTGCTGGAGGGCATCATGATGCGCGGTCCCGAACGGACGGCGATGGCCTGCAGACTTCCGGACGGAAGAATCTACCTGAAAACAACTAAGAACAAGGCTTCCAGCAAGTGGATGAAGATGCCGATCATCAGGGGTGTCGTGTCGTTTGTGTCCTCACTTGCGATAGGAACGGGCATGCTGACCAAGTCTGCCGATGTGCAGGAATATTTCATGGAGGATGAGGACGAGAGCTACGAACCCGGAAAGTTCGAGGCCTGGCTGACCGAAAAGCTGGGGAGCCAGAAGATCTGGAACCTCATGATCGCGGTCACGGTCTTGATCGCATTAGTCTTCTCCATCGGGATCTTCGTACTTCTGCCGACAGCGGTCATCGACCTTTTGAAGCCACTCACGGAGAACGCGATTCTGCTGAACCTGATCGAGGGAATCCTCCGTATCGTCATGTTCATCGCCTACATCGTGATCATCGCGCGGATGGAAGATATCAAGCGCGTATTCGAATACCACGGAGCAGAGCATAAGGCGATCCACTGCTTTGAGAACAATCTGGAGCTGACGCCGGCGAACGCGCAGCAGTTCTACACGCTGCACCCGCGCTGCGGAACCAGCTTCCTGATGTTCGTCATGGTGATCAGTCTGATCCTGTTCTCGCTGCTGGGATGGCCGACGCTGGCATTCCGGATTCTGAGCCGTCTGCTCCTGATCCCAGTCGTGGCAGGCCTGTCCTACGAGCTTCTGAAGTGGGCAGGACGGTCGGATAACATTATCGTCCGCATGCTCAGCATTCCGGGACTTCTGCTGCAGAAGCTGACGACCAACGAGCCGAATGACGAAGAATTGGAGGTCGCCATCGTTTCCATGAAGGCGGTCCTCGTACCGGCTGACGCGCCACTCGTAGAGGGCATCTGCGATCTGGACGCGAACATTCTGGAGCCGATGGATCTGGACAAGCTCCGCAAGGAGCGCGAGGAACAGGAGGCTGCCGGCAAGGGCAGCACTGCGCAGCCGGAACCTGCTGCAGAAGAAGTGGATGAACCCGAGGAAACCGCAGACGCGGAGCCGGCAGAGAAAGCCGGGGAGGCAGCTGTATGAGTATGCGGGTCAAGGAGATCCTTTCGATCGGCGAGAACCAGCTCCGGGAATGTGGAATTGCAGACGCTGCCATAGACAGCAAAGAACTGTACTGCTACATGATGCATATTGATCGGAATAAGCTGATTCTGGAGTATCAGAAGACTTTGCCGGATGCGCAGTGCGATGAGTACTTCCGCCTGCTGGACCGGCGCAGTGATAAAGAGCCGCTGCAGTACATCGTGGGGACACAGGATTTTATGGGCCTGACTTTTAAGACAGACCCACGGGCTTTGATCCCGAGGCAGGAGACTGAGATCCTCGTGGAGAAGGCGCTGGAGATCCTGGAGAAAAATACGGTGGATGGAAAAGAGCTTCCGATCAGTCCGAAGAAGAACGCCGATGTGCTGGATCTGGGATGCGGCACCGGCGCGATCGGTCTTTCCATCGCCAAGCTGTTGCCGAACAGCCGGGTGACGTGTTCCGACATCAGTGAAGAGGCGCTGTCTCTGGCCAAGGAGAATGCAGCCTCGCTCGGAACCAGTGTAAACTTCAGCTGCGGAAGTTTGATGCAGCCATTCTCCGGACGTTTCCGGAAGAAGAGATTCGATATGATCCTGTCCAATCCGCCGTACATCGCAAGCGGCGTGATCCCGACGCTTCAGAGAGAGATCTGGGATCACGAGCCGATGCTCGCTCTGGACGGAGGCGAAGACGGATTAGATATCTACAGGCAGCTCATTCCAATGCTGCCGGACTTCCTGAAAAAAGAGGGAGTCGTCATGTTCGAGATCGGGCATGACCAGATGGAAGCCGTAAAGGATATGTTTGCCGTGAACGGCAATTTCAGGGGAATTATGGGATTTAGAGACCTTGCAGGAAGAGACCGGATCGTGATGGCGATCAGGCTCTAGCAGTGCCGCCGTTAGGCGGAAAGCGGGGTCCCTCTATGAAACAGCAAGCAGAGCAGAAACAGAATAAGAAAGGGAAGACCTCCGGCATTTCCGGGATTCTGGTGACAGATCTGGGGCTGATCGTGACGGTTTTGTTCCTCGTGATCACGATCAACGTGATGGATGTCAACGCCGAGCGCTGCCGCGAGATCATGGCCAACCTCACATCCAACCAGTCTGCGGGCCTGATGATGCTGGATATCCTCGCAGGCCAGCCGCCGATGGAGGAGATCCAGGATGCGGTCGACCGCCGCATCGAGCAGATCGAGGAGGAACGCGAGGCCTGGCTTGCCGCGCAGGATGTCCGCGTGGAGAAGGCCAAGGAGGAGCGTCTGATCCAGGAGCGGTATAACGCGGCGCTGAAAGAGGCGAAGGAGAATACCGCGCGCACGTGGCACGGTACCTGGTCCGGTGCGGTGCTGTCAAGAGGCAGCGGAACGATCACCGGTCCGTCCGGGAAGGAGACCTATTATAACCTCAACATGTCGGGTGTTGTGCGGATCATGCGCAGCATGGGATTCTCGGAGGAGATCTACCCCTATGAAGTCCGGGAGGACGGAGTCAAGACCCTCGGCGGCTACGTGATGGTTGCCGCAAATCTTGGGATCCGGCCGCGGGGCTCTTTCATCATGACATCGAGAGGAGTCGGACTCGTGTGCGATACCGGTGGGTTCGCGAGCCGGAATCCGACGCAGCTGGACCTGGCTGTGACGTGGTAAATTAATAAGTTAAAGCGACTTATTTATTAGAGCGTAAATCGCTCGAAAGCCTGTAAATTGAACGGTTGGCCCTTGGTGGCCAGTCGTTTTTTTATACAGACAGGTCTCCTATCGAACGGGCGGAGCAAATATCTTCTATTATATGCATAGTTTGCCTTGTTTTTTCAGAATATTTCGCATATAATTGTAGGACAACTGGGATAAAGATACTATAAAGTACCAAGGAGTAGAGCCTATGAAAAGACTAGTTATCGAAACGCCCGAACACGGCCAGGAAGTGCTGGCTGAGATCGGCAGGAAATTCAAGAAGCGCATCAACGCGAGCCCCATCGGGCTATGTCCGGTTGATATGCTGCTGAATTATCTGCGGATCTGTCATGCCCAGTCCTGCGGTAAGTGTTCCCCCTGTCGTATCGGACTGTGGCATCTGGGCGAGATGCTGGAAACGATACGCAATGGCACGGGAAGCATGGAGACCATCGATCTGATCGAGAAGACAGCAAGGATGATCAATGAGACTGCCGATTGTGCCATCGGATATGAAGCTGCGAACATGGTTCTGGAAGGCCTGGATGGCTTCCGCAAGGACATGGAAGAGCATATCCAGAGAGGACGCTGCCTGTATGGAATTGAACAGGCTATCCCCTGTACGGCGGTATGTCCCGCCCACGTGGATGTTCCGGGATACATTGCTCTGGTCAAAGCCGGACGCTATAAAGAAGCGGTTCGTCTGATCCGTAAGGATAATCCATTCCCCGCAGTATGCGGTTACGTCTGCGAGCATCCGTGCGAGAAGCGCTGCCGTCGCACCATGGTGGACGATGCGGTGAACATCTGCGGCATTAAACGCTATGCAGTCGATCATGCCGGAGATATTCCGGTTCCGCAGCGCGAGGAATCCACCGGAAAGACCGTTGCCATTATCGGAGGCGGCCCCGGCGGACTCACCGCCGCATATTTCCTCACCCTCATGGGACACGATGTGACGGTCTATGAACAGAGACATCACCTCGGCGGAATGCTCCGTTACGGCATTCCGGATTACCGTTTGCCAAATGAGATCCTGGATCAGGATATCCAGTACATTCTGGATACCGGAGTCAACGTGGAGCTTGGCGTAAACGTTGGAGAAGATATTACGATCGATGATCTGAAAGCGAAATACGATGCGGTCTACATGTCCATCGGCGCGCATGATGACAAGAAGCTCGGCATGGAAGGAGAAGATGCTCCTAACGTGGTCAGCGCAGTCAAGATGCTTCGCAGCGTCGGTGAAGGAGAGAGCCCGAACCTGAAGGGCAAGCAGGTCTGCGTCATCGGAGGCGGAAACGTGGCTATGGACGCAACCAGAACCAGTCTCCGTCTGGGTGCCGCTAAGGTATCCTGTATTTACCGCCGCCGTATCGAGGACATGACCGCTCTTCCGGAAGAGGTCGAAGAGGCGATGGCCGAAGGCGTACGTTTCCGTACCCTGATGGCGCCGCAGAAAATCGAGCTGGATGAGAGCGGCAATGCCATCGCTCTGTGGGTACAGCCGCAGCTGATCAGTCTGATCGGCGCGAACGGCAAGACGTCTGTCCGCAAAGCGGCGCAGGAGCCTGTCCGGATCCCGTGTGACTACATCGTTGTAGCGATCGGACAGTCCATCCACTATCAGTCCTTCGAGAGCAGCGGACTGAAGGTGAAGAACGGTGTGATCGAGGCGGAGAGCTCAAGCTTTGTACCCGGAAGCGGAAACCTGTTCGCAGGAGGCGATGCGGTATCCGGTCCGGCTACCGTTATCCGCGCTGTCGCAGCCGGAAAGGTTGCTGCGAATAACATCGACTACTTCCTCGGGTATGATCACCAGGTCCACTCCGGCGTAGAAGTACCGGAACCACAGATGACCAATAACCCGCCGTGCGGCCGGGCAACTCTTTCCATGGAATTCCACGATGACCTGGAAGGAAACTTTGATCTGGTCTCCATCGGCATGACACAGGAAGAAGTGGAGCAGGAATGCGGACGCTGTCTGCGCTGCGATCACTTCGGATTCGGTTCATTCAGAGGAGGGAGGAAAATTCAATGGTAAAACTGACGATCAATGGCCTCCCCGTAGTGGTAGAGGATGGAACTACGATCATGGAAGCAGCGAAAGCAGCCGGGATCATGATCCCGCATCTCTGCTACCTGAAAGGAATCAATGATATCGGTGCCTGCAGGATCTGCAGCGTAGAAGTGGAAGGGGAGCTTTCGCTGGTACCTTCCTGTAATACCAAGGTGCGGGAAGGCATGAAGGTAACCACCAATTCTGCCAGAGTGCGTTCTGCATGTCGCACCAACCTGATGCTGATCATGAGTCAGCACGAGGGCCGCTGTTCTCTCTGTGACCGCAGCGGTACCTGTCAGCTGCAGAAGCTGACCAACGACTATGACTTCTTTGAAAATCTGTATGTAACCGATCTGCCTACGGATAAAGACCGTATGTGGGTGAAAGACTTCCCGCTGATCCGCGACCCGGCCAAGTGCATCAAGTGCATGCGCTGTATCCAGATCTGCGATAAGGTCCAGCGGCTCGGCGTCTGGGAACTGATGTCCACCGGCGGACGGACCCGTGTAGATGTGTCGCAGCACAGATCGATCGACGCGGCGCAGTGCAGTCTTTGTGGACAGTGCATCACCCATTGCCCGGTCGGTGCTCTCCGCGAGCGCAAGGACGCGACAAAGGTCATGGATGCCATCGACGATCCGGAACTGGTCACGGTCGTTCAGATCGCGCCGGCGGTACGTACCGCCTGGGGCGAAGCGCTGGGACTCCCGCCGGAAGTGGCGACGGTCAATCAGCTGGCCGGCGCGCTCAAGCAGATGGGATTCGACTACGTATTCGATACCAGCTTCTCGGCGGACCTGACCATCATGGAAGAGGGGTCGGAGTTCCTGGCCAGACTGGAAAAAGGCGACATGGAGAAATATCCCATGTTCACCAGCTGCTGTCCGGCCTGGGTACGGTTCGTCAAGAGCCGTTATCCGGAGCTCGTCCCGCAGCTGTCCTCGGCCAAGAGCCCGCAGCAGATGTTCGGCGCAGTAATCAAGAGTTACTTTGCCGAGAAGATCGGCGTGCCGCCTGAAAAAATCTGCTGTGTCTCCGTGATGCCTTGTGTCGCCAAGAAAGCCGAGTGCGACATCCCGACCATGGTAGACCAGTACGGCATCAAGTCCGTGGACTACGTGCTCACGACCAGAGAGATCACGCACATGCTGCGCCTGAGCGATCTGCGTCCGGAGAACGTGGAAGAGGCGCCGTTCGACCGCATCATGGGTGATTACACCGGCGCAGGTGTCATCTTCGGAACCACAGGCGGCGTTATGGAAGCGGCTCTGCGTTCCGCGGCATTTCTGGTCACGGGGAAGAATCCGTCGACGGGGGCATTTGGTTTTGTCCGCGCGGACAAAGACTACAGCGGCGAAGACCGCCCCTGGCAGGAAGCCACCTATACGCTGGCAGGAAAGAAGATCAAGGTTGCTGTCACCAGCGGACTGCGCAATGCAGATAAGCTCTGCCAGGCTCTGCTCCGGGGACAGGCGAAATATGACTTCGTAGAGATCATGGCCTGCCCGACCGGATGTTCCGGCGGCGGCGGACAGCCCTTCCACATCGATGACGTGGAGCGCGGCGCGACGCGCGGCCAGATCCTCCGGAACATCGACGAGAAGATGCCGATCCGTTTCAGTCATGAGAACGAAGACGTGCAGAAGCTGTATAAGGATATGCTGGGAGCACCTCTGTCCGAGCTTTCGGAAGAACTGCTCCATACAGATCACCTGGCATGGCATATGCCGGATGAACC
>JAFOML010000019.1 GCA_017425345.1 Eubacterium sp.
AAGGACGTAGCGAACGACTGCAACGGGCGCCGGGAGCTTCAGCTCCTCCGGGTTTCAGTGGGGGATTATAACCCACCACTGAAAGTCGGAAATGGAACCCGCCGCCTATAGAGGCGGGGGACATCCGGCGCCCGTTATGAAGGGATGATGCGCTAACTGATCACCTGCCGGATCTCCACATTGACCCGGACGACATTGAACGCGGTCATGTATTCGATCTTCTCACGGAGCGCGTTCTGGAACGCTTCCGCGTCTCCCCAGAGGCTCTCCCGAAGACGCATCGCCACAGAGACATCCACATGAAGTGAATCCGGAGATGTGTTCTCGACGACCTGAAGGATCCGCTCGATTCCCGGAGATTCCTCTCCGACACAGGATGCGATGTCCGTGATGACACGGTCTGAGATATAGAAATCCCCCATATAGCTGAACGTCGGCCGCACTACAGTTCTCTCCCCTGCCTGGCCTTCCTGTCCGGTTTTTCCAAGCGCTCTGAGCAGGCGCAGCGGCGACATGAAATAGCCGGCAAAATCCCGCTTCAGCTGCAGCGTCGGCACAGGAATGACGTGCTTTCCCTGTATGTTTCTCTGCTTCAGGGCGGTGGCGCGTTCCTCTTCACTCGTAATGTCCTCGATATGAATTCGCTCTTCGATCGGCGGCAGACCGAGCCGTTCTGCAACGCGGTCCGTCATACGCTCGGAAGTCCCGATCAGCAGGATATTCTCCGGATCGAGCTCGCGAATGCGCGCCCGGACGGAACGGCAGTGTTCATCGTCTGTAAACAGCGCGGTCTTGATCGCGCCGACCTTAGTCTTCTGCCGTTTGGCGGAAATGCCCGCTTCTACCCGGTTCTGATAAATAAAAAGGCCGTCGTCGATCATACTGACGATTCCTAGATCTTTACATAAGGCCATGGCCTGATAACTTTTTCCGGTCCCACTGGATCCGGTCAGCGCGTAAACTTTCATCTTGACTAACTATTCCTATACTGTATATAATAATGGTTGTAAATCCATAAAAATGGCATGTCTAAAGGAGGAAATTATGGCTTACAAGATTACGGAAGACTGCATCGCTTGTGGTGCATGTGCAGCTGAGTGCCCGACAGAGGCTATCTCTGAGGGAGATGGAATCTATGTTATCGACGCTGAGGAATGCATCGACTGCGGATCTTGCGCAGAAGCATGTCCAGTTGACGCTCCGGTAGAGGCATAATCCAGACGGAATACCGCTCAAAGAGCTGACAAGTATACCCGCTTCCATTCGGAAGCGGGTATTTCTTTCCCGTTACGCTTCTGACAGTTTACTCTTCTGCGCCTCTTCCTTCTTATGAATATCGTTCATATGGTAAGCCAGCGAGTGCAGGCTGTCGGAGAGGTGTACCACTTCCAGCGCCACGTGAGACGGAACCTCGATATCCGTTGGGGCGAAATTCCAGATACCCTTCACGCCGGCAAAGGAGAGCTTGTCCGCAACCTCCTGCGCGCTGTCCTGATTGACACAGATAATGCCGATATCGATCTCTTCTTTCTCGACATACTCGACGATATTCTCAAAGTCCAGGATCTCTACCCCGTCCAGATCCTTCCCGATCAGATCCGGGTTGATGTCAAAAGCTGCGCAGACCTTGAACCCCTGTTTGTGGAAGTGTGTATATTTGGCGATCGCCTGTCCCAGATTACCGGCGCCTACGATGACCATGCGATACTCCTTATCCAGTCCAAGAATCGCACTGATCTCCTTATACAGTCCGTCCACACTGTAGCCATATCCCTGCTGTCCGAATCCTCCGAAATTGTTCAGATCCTGGCGGATCTGCGATGCCGTATAACCGATCAGACTGCTGAACTCCTTGGAGGAGATCTTCTCCACGCCTTTCTTCTTCAGCTCGATCAGGTAGCGGCGATATCTGGGAAGCCGCTTGATCACAGCATTGGAGATTTTCGCATTCTTAGCACACATAGATACCTCACTTACCAAAAAAGCCCGCCTCATACCGGCGGGCACATACTTATTCCGCGACTTTCTCGTCTACGTAGCTTACCAGGTCTCCGACGAGCTGGAACTTCTCAGCCTCTTCATCCGGGATCTCAATATCAAACTCTTCTTCAATCGCCATAATGATCTCTACTGCATCCAGAGAATCTGCTTCCAGATCCTTCATCAGGTTTGTATCCATGGTCACCATCGACTCATCTACAGAAAGCTGTTCTACAATGATGCTTCTGATCTTTTCAAATGTCATAATGATCCTCCTGCCCCGGTTAAGGGCCTTTCTTCCTAAAATTCTATTCCTAATTATAAGTTACTCATCCCTCTATTGCAAGGGAAAATCCTCACGCTTCAGAACTTTCCAGTTCCATCCATTCCTCATACGCTGCGTCCAGCGTCTCCTGTGCCTTCTTCACTTTTTCGTTCAATTCGGAAAGCCGTTTCGGATCCGACAGAACGGCAGGCTGGCACATCAGACCCTGGGTCTCCTCAATCTCCTTTTCGAGATCCTCGATCGTCTGTTCCAGTCTGGCTTTTTCGCGCTGCAGCCGGCGTTCGGCAGCCTGCTGTTGTTTTTTTTGTTCCCGCGTCAGAGACGACCCTGCCGCCTTCGCGGCGCCCTTATCCTCCCGCAGCTCGCTGACGTAGCGCTTCGCCGACTCGATGGAAGCCTTTTTCTCCTCGTAGTAGTCGTACCCGCCCACGTACTCGGTGATGCCGTCCGGCCCCATCTCCAGGATCCTCGTCGCGATCCGGTTCAGGAAGTAGCGGTCATGCGAGATCGCGATCACCGTTCCCGGATACTCCGCAAGCGCTTCTTCGAATACCTCCTTGGAATCGATATCCAGGTGGTTCGTCGGCTCGTCGAGAAGCAGGACATTGGTGCCGGCGAGCATGAGCTTCAGGAGCGCAAGGCGCGCTTTTTCGCCGCCGGACAGGGAGCCGACCTGTACGAATACCTGATCGCCTTTGAACAGAAACCTCCCCAGGAATCCCCGGATCTCTCCGTCCTTGTACAGGCGGTAGGAATCGTGCACCTCGTCCATGACGGTCTTGAAGTCATCCATCTGCTCCTGCCGCTGGTCGTAATACCCGAAGTTGACCTGATGGCCGGTCTTCAGATAACCCTCATCCGGACTGAGCTCGCCCATCATGATCCGAAGCAGGGTCGTCTTGCCGATCCCGTTCGGTCCGACGATGCAGATGCGCTCGCCGCGTTTGATGTCGAAGTTCACGTCCCGGAAGAGCTGCCGTCTCGTCAGTCCGGTGCCGAAGGACTTGGCAAGCCCTTCTCCGTACAGAACGTCGGTGCCGCTCGCGTATTCTTCACGGAAACGCATGGAAATGGATCCGCGCTCCGCTTCCGGACGGTCCAGACGGTCGATCATCGCCAGGCGCTTCTCTCTTGAAGCCGCCCGCTTGGCCAGATGCTCGGTACCGCGCTCCTTGAAGCGGCGAATCATATCCTCCTGTCTGCGGATCTCTTCCTGCTGCTTGCGGTAGGCTTTCCAGTCCGCCTCCCGCTGCGCGCGCTTTTTCTCCGCAAACTGCGTATAGTTGCCATCATAGGTCTTCAGGTGATGGTGTTCGACCTCGAAGATCCGGTTTGCCATCTGATCGAGGAAGTACCGGTCGTGGGAGACCAGAATGATCGTGCCGCTGTAGCTCTTCAGGAACTGCTCGAGCCATTTGAGCATACCGATGTCCAGGTGGTTCGTCGGCTCATCCAGAAGCAGCAGATCCGGTTTCTCCATCAGCAGTGTCGCGAGCGCGAGGCGCGTGCGTTCTCCGCCGGAAAGCGCTGCGATCTCCTTGCCATAATCCTCTTCTCCGAAGGCCATGCTGGTGAGGATGCCTTTCATCTCGCTTTTGTACGAAAAGCCGCCTTCATCCCGGTAGCGGTCCTGCAGCGTGCCAAGCTGGCTCAGCGTCCGCTGATAATCCTCGCCTTCGGTGTTCCCGGCCGAGGCCATCGCCGCGACCCGGTCCGAAAGCTGATGGATCCGGTCCTCCATCTCCTGGAAACGGCTGTAGATGCGCTGTGTCTCCTCAAAGATCGTATTGTCCGACTGAAAATCATCCTTCTGCCGGAGATATCCGACCGTCAGATCACTCGGCATATAGACCGTTCCGTCGTCACAGGTGTCCTCACCGGTCAGAATGTTCAGCAGTGTCGTCTTGCCTGCGCCGTTCGCGCCGACGATCCCGATGTGGTCGCCTGCGTTCACGTGAAAGGAGACGTGATCCAGGATCACGTCTGTTCCATAAGCTTTGGTAATGTCTGCTGCGGATAATACGATCATGTTCTTCCTCTGTCCTACAGCGGAAGGTTCGCATAGGCGTCCAGCTCCAGGTCGTCTGCGCCTTCCATCTGATATTTATAGTATGCGGCGGCCGCGATCATCGCGCCGTTGTCGGTGCAGAGCACCGGCGCAGGTACGTACAGCCGCGCGCCTTCTTCTTTCAGCATCGCTTCCATCTGCGCGCGCAGGGAGCTGTTGGAGGCAACGCCTCCTGCCATGACCAGCCGGTCCGCATGCATGCTGCGGACAGCCATCCGGCTCTTCTCAACCAGCACATCGATGATCGACTGCTGGAAGCTCGCGCAGAGGTCGGCAGTCTGAATCTCTCTTCCTGCCATTCTCTCCTGATTGATATAGTTCAAAACCTGCGTCTTCAGCCCGCTGAAGCTGAAATCCAGGCTCCCGTGCTCCAGCATGACGCGCTTAAAGTGCACGGCCTCAGGATCTCCCTCGCGGGATGCCCGGTCGACTTTCGGTCCGCCGGGATAGCCGAGTCCGATGACCCGGGCGACTTTGTCATATGCTTCCCCCACCGCGTCGTCGCGCGTGCTGCCCAGCACCTCACAGCGGTTGTAGTCCGTGACCTTCACCAGGTTGGTATGGCCGCCTGAGACGATCAGCGCCAGAAACGGGGGCTCAAGGTCCGGGTACTGCAGGTAGTTCGCGCTCACATGACCATGCATGTGATTGACGCCGACCAGAGGGATGTCT
Source organism: Eubacterium sp. (assembly GCA_017425345.1). The sequence continues at coordinate 5,007 of JAFOML010000019.1, forward strand.
GCCGCGAGGGCTAACGCCTTAGCTGTCGCAACCCCGATCACGACAGCGCCGATCAGCCCCGGTCCGTGCGTCACGCCGATCAGATCCACGTCCGAGAGGCGCACGCCCGCGTCGTCCAGCGCCTGATCCAGTACCGCGTTGATATTTTCCAGGTGGTGTCTGGATGCGATCTCCGGCACGACCCCTCCAAACTTCGTATGAATATCGATCTGGGACGAGATCACGTTCGACAGCAGCTTTCTTCCGTCTGCGGTTACCGCGATCGCCGATTCGTCACAGCTCGTCTCTATGCCAAGTGTAATGAATGCCCCGTCTTTCATCATGACTCCTTTCCGGGTTTGCTCGGATCGCCGATGCGCCACATGATGAGGGCGTCCTCTCCGTCATCTTCATAGTATCCCGGACGTATGCCGGCTACCTGAAAACCGAATTTTTCATACAGGCCAAGCGCTGCTTCATTGCTCTTCCGAAGCTCCAGCGTATGGCTCTTCACGCCTCTTTCCTCGGTCACTTTCAGCATTGCATGCATCAGAACAGAAGCCACGTGCTTCCGCCGGTGCTCCGGCATGACGGCAACCGTCATGATCTGGCCCTCGTCCGCAACGCACCAGACACTCAGATATCCGAGGAGCTCTCCTTCATCGCCCTGCACGACGATATAGATAGCGTTCTCGTTTCCGATCAGATCCTGGCGCAGCGCTTCCATGCTCCATGGCGTGGTAAAACAGGCCTTTTCGATCTCCGCAAGGCTCTCTGCATCGTCTTTATTTGCTGCTCTGATGATCAACTGTTTCATTTTAATCTGCTCCGAAATTTCGCCATCTTGGCGGCTCTGGCCCTGGCCAGGGAGCCGTCTTTCAGCTTCGTCTCCGCTTCCGTCTCTCTCATGTAGTCCGGAAGCAGCGCATCGTACCGGCAGGTTTCACCTGCTTCAAAAGCCTTCTTCGCATAGCACGCGGTAAGCGCTGCCGTCTGATAGCGGTCCTCACAGGGCGCGAGCCGGTATCCTGCAAGCTGATCCATATATGCGTCGATCCCGTCCCCGTAAAAGACCGGATCGATCCCTGCCTCGCGGACGCACGCAAGCACATCCGTCAGCATGTACGGTCCGGGTTTCAGGATGTCTTCTCCGTTTTCATCGAATACCGCGCCGTAGACCTGGCCGCGTCTCGCGTTCAGGATCACGGCTGCCGGATCTCCCTCGCCTGAAAGAAGGCGGAACATGTCCAGCGTCCCGACCGGAACACACGGAAGGTCCCTCGCCTGTGCAAAGGCTCTGGCCGTGGAGACGCCGATGCGGATACCGGTGAAAGAGCCCGGTCCGATGGAAGCTGCGACTGCGGCGATGTCGGCCGGCTTAACTTGGCCCTCCTCAAAAAGCGCTTCCATGAGCGCCGCAAGCCGTCTGAGATGGCTCATCGCCTCCGTCGTCGTCTTCTGCCGCGTCTCGCCGGTCTTAAGGTCCAGGAGCGCCGCGGACCCCACGGGCCCGGTCGTGTCGATCGCTAAAATGTACATTGATATATCCGCTCCTCTTCTCCTTCGCCGCGGCTCATGAAAATGCAGCAGGTCTCATCCGGGAGGACCTCCGCGATGCGGTCTGCCCACTCGATGACGCAGACGCCGCCTGCATCAAAATATTCCTCTGCCCCGGTCTGAAACAGTTCTTCCCCGTCGGACAGACGGTAGACGTCAAAATGGTACAGGGGCAGTCTTCCGCTGCGATATTCTTTCACAATGGTGAACGTCGGGCTCGTCACGGGTTCGGTCACGCCAAGTCCTTCCGCGATGTAGCGGGTCAGCGTGGTCTTGCCGGTACCGAGGTCGCCAATCAGCGCCAGGATGCAGCCGGGCTGCGCGCGCCGCGCGAGCTCGTGCCCGAACGCTCTCGTCTCCTCTTCACTGTGGATGTGAATTTCCTTCATGTCGATCCCCTACTTGCTCTGCGCGCGGCCCTCTGCCTTGTGGATCAAGTTGCTGATCCGCTTGTACACAAAGAACGTGACCAGCGCATTAATGCCTGCCTTCGACAGGTTGAACGGGATCACGGCCGGAACGATCAGGGCCGCGACCGCCTCTTTCGGCATGCCGTAGAAGATCGGGTCCAATACGTAGTTTGCGATGCACATCACGACGGTCATCGTGATCACGCCGCAGATCAGACCAATGATCGCGCCTTTCTTGGTATGACGGCTTCCGCCGCGGTAGATGATGCCTGCGACCAGCACCAGCGAGCCGCTCGCGAGCACGTGCATCGTGAAGCCCATCAGGCCGTCCTGGCCAAGGATAAACGCCTGTACAAAGGAGGCGATCACGGTCACGGTAATACCGGCCACCGGGCCGAAGGCAAATGTGGCGATCAGAATCGGCACGTCCGCCAGCTCATACTTGAAGGCTGGCATCGCCGGGAACGGGAAACTGATGAATACCAGAATGCAGGAGATGGCCGTCAGCATGGCCAGTGTCGTCATCTCAACTCTCGTGTTCTTCATAATGAAAATCCTTTTGTGTTAATCTGTAAATCGCGTCAGCGTATATATCGATCAGCTGATAGAAGCGCTCTATAGCGATTCTCTCATTCGGCTGATGCATGCGGTCTTCATCTCCCGGGAACAGCGCGCCGAACGCGACGACGTTCGGAGTCGATTTGGCGTAGGTGCCGCCGCCGATCACGAGCGGACCGGCTTCCGTATCCCCGGAATGATCCCGGTAAACCTCAAGAAGCGTCTGGATCATCGGCATCTCTTCCGGAATGAAGAGCGGATTGTCCTGTTTGAGGCGCATGACCCCGATTCCCTGGCTGTCCAGCAGCGGCTGCATCGCCTCGTAGACCTGCTCTGCCGAGGAAGTGACCGGGAACCGCACGTCCATGCGGATCCGGATCGAGTTCCGGTCATAGAAAATGATTCCGTTGTTGACGCTCAGCTTTCCGGACGGCTCGTCGCAGAATCCGATACCGAGCTTCTCTCCAAAGGGATCGAATGCGACATGCTCGTTATAGAACTCGATGAAGTCCTGCAGGTCGTCGCCGGCAAACTGCAGTCTGCCGAGAAATCCCATCAGCACCGCGATGGCGTTCACGCCGTTCTCCGGCCTGGCGCCGTGGCAGGCAGTTCCCTCCGCGACGATCTCCAGGGATTTTCCAACCCGCTTGCAGCGAAGCCGGTATCCCGTATCCTCCCGGTACTGGGCGAGCAGGCTGCGGACCTCGTCGTAGGCCTTACTGTCTTTGTGCAGAATTACCGCGCGCGCACGGTCCGGAACGATGTTCGGCGCCATGCCGCCGGAGAGATGCCGGAGCGCAAACTCGCCGGCATTCTGGGCAGCCGGAAGACCTCCCGCGAACTTTCTGGCAAGCTCAAACTCCAGGCGGCCCTTCTCACCGTTGATCACGGGGAAGTCACCGTCCGGCGTGAATCCAAAGTCCGGGGCTCCTGCCTCTTCGAGGTAGCGGCGCATGCCGCCCTTACCGGTCTCTTCATCCAGACCGAGAATCAGGCGGACGCGGCGGTCCGGTTCGTATCCGGCGTCCCGGAGGGCTTTCATGGCGTACAAAACCGCCACCACCGGTCCCTTATCATCCGTGGTGCCTCTGCCATAAATGTATCCGTCTATTTCATCCGCATCATACGGTCCGTAGGCCCATTCGCCGGCAGCCGGAACTACGTCCAGATGCCCGAGGATCCCCAGGATCTCGTCGCCTTCTCCGAATTCCACATGACCGCCCACGTGATCCACGTCTTCCGTGCGGAATCCCAGTTCCTCCGCCTTGGAAAGCATGTACGCAAAAGAGTCCTGTACGCCCTGCCCGTAGGGAAATCTCTCCCCGGTGCCGGCTGTGACAGGATCTCCTCCCTCACTGTTGATGCGAATCAGTTCCTTCAGAGTCTCGACTGCCTGGGGCCTGACGGCCTTCGTGATGCTCGTCAAGTCCAAGTCCATCTTCATCTCCCTGATCAGTCTACCGCCATAACGCCGGTGATCTCAGGTATAGCTTCTCCCAGGATCTGTCCGACGATTCCCTGCAGCGTCATTCTGGCGCCCGGGCATCCTGCGCAGTGGCCGAGCAGTCTGACCTTTACGACGTTCTCGTCGGTCAGTCCTACGAACTCGATGTCTCCACCGTCTCTTCTCAGTACCTGACGGATCTCATCCAGCGCTGCATTGATTCTCTCTTCCATGGTTCTTTTCCTTTCTATTTCAATTCTATACGAATCGTTTCTGTGAATACTCTGCCGAGGCAGGCCGTTCTTTTCTTACTATACCCGGTAATACCGGATGCAAACAGTGATTTTCAAAGGTCTGCAGGCGTATTGTACCATAGAGGGGCTCAAAGGTCAAAGTCTTCAAAAATCTTTTTTGTTTGCAGGATACCAATCGGTGTATATATATGATAAAATACTGATATAATTTCAGGCAGACGGGCTCCTCTGTGCCGGCTTCCGCCGGGTCCAGCAGAGTCTGTCCAGTTAAAGGAGGCAAATATTATGAAATGGGTATGTTCCGTATGTGGTTACGTTCATGAAGGCGACCAGCCGCCAGAAAGATGTCCGGTATGCAAGGTTCCTGCTGATAAGTTCATCAAACAGGAAGAAGGTGCGATCGAATGGGCTGATCAGCATGTTGTCGGAGTAGCACAGGGTGTTGATCCGGAGATCATCAAGGACCTGCGTTCCAACTTTGAGGGAGAGTGCTCCGAGGTTGGTATGTATCTGGCTATGGCAAGAGTTGCTCACAGAGAGGGATATCCGGAAATCGGACTCTACTGGGAGAAGGCCGCATACGAAGAGGCAGAGCACGCAGCTAAGTTCGCAGAACTGCTGGGTGAGGTCCTGACCGATTCCACTGAGAAGAACCTGAAGATGAGAGTCGATGCAGAAGCCGGCGCATGCGCAGGCAAGAAGGATCTGGCTGTCCGCGCTAAGGCGCAGGGTCTGGATGCGATCCATGACACCGTTCATGAGATGGCGAAGGACGAGGCTAGACACGGCGCTGCATTTGCAGGTCTGCTGAAGAGATATTTTGGCTAATTGCTCTCGAAAGCCGGGAGGGGCTGATGGCAGCCCCTCCTTTTTATGTGCTATTTTACTGTGATCTTACACTTCGCCGTCTTCCCGGACTTCAGGGTTACGGTGATCGTCGCGGTTCCCTTCTTCACTGCTTTGATCCTGCCTTTTTTCGTGACGGTCGCGACGGACTTCTTAGAACTCTTGAAGCTCTTCACCGCATCTCCTGCGGCAAGGTCCGTGACCTTCAGCGTGTAGGTCTTTCCTTTTTTCAAAGTCTTCTTCACCGCCGACAGCTTGATCGTCGGTTCCGGTTTTACGATGGTCTCCTCCGTGCGGCTGATCTCCGCGCCGCACTCGCTGCAGTAGACGACCCGTTCTGCAGATCCCTCCTGAAATACCGTCGCTTCTACTACATTCTCCAGAACAGCTTCCGCCGGATGCGGATCGTTGCAGTAGCCGGTCCAGGTGACCTTTCCGCCGTATCCGTTATCCATCTGTTCTTCCGTCCAGGTGGCATCATGCTTTGGATAGTATACCGTCGTATCACAGCCGAAGAAGGCGCCTCCCGTGATATCCGGCCAGTTCCCTTCGAACCGGATCTCTTCCAGCGAAAAGCAGAAGGCAAAGGCATACGCGCTGATGTGTTTCACACCCTTTGGGATCGTGATCTTCCGGATCTCGGTACACTGTGAAAAAGCCTCCTCTCCGATTCTTTCCACCGTGTCCGGGATCTCGACCGACTTCACCTTCATCAGACCTGAAGCGACACCTGCCGGAATCTCCCGGATCCCGGCCGGAAACCTGATGGAACGTGCTTCAGAGCAACTTACGAAAGCATACCCGCCCAGCTCCGTAACACTATCCGGAATGTCGATCCGGCGCATCGCACAGCTACTAAATGCATTCCGGCCAATCGATTCCAGCCCATCCGGAAACACGATGTCGGACCAATTGTGGCAGCCAGAGAATGCGCTGTCCCCGATCTGCTTCAGACCGGTCGGCAGATCCAGCGAACACAGTTTTTCACATCCACTGAAGGCAGACCCTTCAATGCTGGTCACGCTTTCCGGCAATGAGACACGGCTCAGGTTCGCACAACGGTAAAAGAGTTCTTCCGGAATTCTCTGCGCCCCTTCCGCGACTTGCACCTCTTCCAGCCCACTGTACTGAAACACATCGTGGCCCCAGTTCTCGATGCCGGCGGGAATGCGGAACGTCTTAAGTTCTGTACAGTATTCAAATGCATAGCGCTCGATCGTTTCCAGACTGTCCGGCAGATCGATCGCCGCAAGAGCTGCGCAATGACTAAAACATCCGTAGCCGATCGTCTTCAGTCCATCCGGCAGATCTGCGGTTTTCAGCGCGGTACAGTTCCGGAACACCTCCATCTCAATGGTCTCAAGGCCTGCAGGGAGAGTGATCTTTTCCAGTGCAGTGCAGCCGTTAAACGTCTGAACTCCCACGATCCTTAGCGCTTCTCCGTCGGAAAAATGCACTTCTTTCAGCGCGGTACAGTTCTGGAACGTGTACCCGCCCGTCGAAGTAAGGCTCTCCGGAAAATACACTTCCTCGATTTCCGTGCAATTATCAAACAGGTAGTATCCAAGATTGACGATGCCTTCCCCGAGGATGACCTTCTTGACTCCCTTATCGCGGAACGGACTTCTGGCATAGCTGTAATTCGGCGCAGTACCGGTTCCGGTGAGAGTAAGCGTACCGTCATCCTCCAGCGTCCAGCTGAAATTTGCATTCAGTGTGCCGGTCTGCGTCTCGGCAAATACGGACGCGCCGGCTGCGGCCATCATGACAGCTGTGACGCACAGCAGTATGAACAGGCTGGCAAGTTTTCTTTTCATCATTATCTCCTTTCCGTACAGACGGATCTTCGTTTGCTAGCTCCATTTTACATCATACTGTACAAATTGTCATCCAATTAAATCGGAATCGGAACCCGCCGCCTTTAAAAGCGGGGGCATCCGGCGCCTCGCTATTTCTGCATCATCTGTTTATACGTCTTCCCCGTCTCTTCCGTCTCCTTGACCACGCGGATCACCGCCTCGTCGTTCATCGGGAACGGTTCACGGCTCCACTCGGTATTCTCGGTGTCCGCCGCGATGATACGGTAGTTCTCTTCCGTCGGTTCGATCCCCATGTCTTCCAGCGTCATGGGAAGTCCGACCGTATGATAGAAGTCCAAAAGTATCCGGAGGTCCTGCCCCTTCGCGTTCTCTGCGACCAGCTGGCAGAGGATTCCGAACGCGACCTTCTCCCCGTGCAGCGCCTGATCCCCGTTCGGGGTCGCCGACAGACCGTTGCAGATGACATGGGCCGCTGCGCAGCCGACGTTCTCGAATCCAAGGCCGCTCATCAGCGTATTCGCTTCGATGACTGCTTCCAGCGCTTCGTTGACGATGTGCTTTTCGTTCGCGGCCTTTGCCGCCGCGCCATATCCCAGAACGATGCGGAAGCAGTACTCTGCGATCATCCGGGCCGTGATCGTGCTGCCGTACGGACCCGTCTCCTGGTTGATATAGTTCGGGCTGTTCGTCTGGACGGAGGCACGCGCTTCATAGGTCGTTGCAAGCGCATCGCCCATTCCCGAAACCAGGAACCGGACCGGCGCATCCGCAATGATCTGACTGTCCACGATCACCATGTCCGGATTCTTTTTATAGTAGTAGACATCCGCGTGCTCATGCGCGTCGTTATAGATGATGGACATCGCGCTTGTCGGCGCGTCCGTGGAGGCGCTGGTGGGCATGACGATCACCGGCAGACCCAGCTGTCCGGCAATGGCTTTGGCCGTATCGAGCGTCTTTCCGCCGCCGATGCCGAGGATCACCTCTGCGCCAAAAGCCTTCGCCTGCTCCGAGGCAGTCTCGATACGCTCCCGGGTGATCTCATTCTGAAAGCAGATCGCCTCAAACGCTTCTCCGCGCTCCGCATAAGCCGCAGCCAGCTCCTTCCGGAAGTCCTCATAAAAGAAGCTGTCGATCACGGCAAACACACGGCTGCCGTAGGTCCCGGAATGCGCGGGCAGATGCTGGAACTCCCCGGGTCCCTGGATGTAGCGGCTCGGTGAGCCGAATGCAATGGATCTCTTCTGTGACAAAATCTTCACCTCCTATTTCCAACGCGTGCTTCACACGCCTATTCCTGCGATTCTCGCCGCAAGCTCGTCGGTGTCTGTGATCTGATTGATCTCTCTTCTGAATGCGGCACTTCCATGGACGCCTTTCAGGTACCAGCCGCAGATTTTTCGCATTTCCCGTACTGCAACGTAGTCGCCCTTCAGTTCGCGCAGCTCCGTAAGATTCCGCTGCATAGCGGCAATCCGGTCTGCCAGCGTCGGCGCTTCGGCAGGCGGCAGGCCTTCAAAGTCCCGCTTCAGATCCCGGAAGATCCAGGGGTTTCCGAGCGCGCCGCGTCCGACCATCAGAAGGTCGCAGCCGGTCTGTTCCAGCAGCGCGTGCGCAGATGCCACATCTACCACGTCACCGTTTCCGATGACCGGGATCGATACCGCGGCTTTGACGTCCGCAATGACGGACCAGTCCGCATGGCCGCTGTAGAACTGCTCCCGGGTGCGGCCGTGGACGGCGACTGCTGCCGCCCCGCCGGCCTCGGCCGCCTGCGCGCATTCACAGGCGTTGATCGTATTCGTCGTAAAGCCTGCGCGGATCTTGACCGTAACCTGCTTACTCGTGTTCGAAACAGCCGCTTCTACGATGCGGCGGATCAGCTCCGGGTCCTTCATCAGGGCGGAGCCTTCCCCGTTCTTCACGATCTTCGGAACGGGACATCCCATGTTGATGTCCAGGATCACATTCGGCCGGTCGTCCAGCGCCCGCGCCGCAAACGCGATGATCTCCGGCTCATGCCCGAAGATCTGCACGGCAGTCGGCCCCTCGTCCGGGTACTGGAACAGAAGCCGCTCCGTCTTCTTGTCCCCGTAGTAGAGGCCCTTCGCGCTGACCATTTCCGAATACGTCAAAGACGCGCCCATCTGCCTTGCCTGGCGACGCATAGGCGCGTCCGTAATTCCTGCCATCGGAGCTAAAATATATGGATTTTCAAGGTTTACATTTCCGATCGCAAGCATATCTGCTATTTCTCTTCTCTGTGGTGACTGAGCCTGCGGTTCTTGTGATAGATGATGTTCAGGCCCTCCAGGGTCAGCAGTTTATCGACGTGATCGATGCAGTCGACACCGTTCTCCACCATCGTGGCCAGACCGCCGGTCGCAATGACCTGCACCGGTTTGTCACCGCCTGTGATCGAGGCAAGCTCAACCTTCATCTTCTTCACAACGTATTCCACGAGACCCATGTGTCCGTAAACGAGTCCGGACTGCATGCTCTGGATCGTGTTGCGGCAGATCGTGTGGCCCGGCTCCTCCAGTTCGACCTTCGGCAGCATGGCTGTCCGCTGGAACAGCGCATCGGACGAGATCTTCAGACCCGGCGCGATCGTTCCGCCCAGATACTCCGCCTTATCTGTGATCGCACAGAATGTCGTCGCGGTTCCGAAATCGATAACGATCAGCGGTCCGCCGTACTTGTTATACGCGGCCACAGCGTTTACGATACGGTCAGCTCCGACCTGCTTGGGGTTATCGTACTTGACGATCAGTCCGGTCTTGATGCCGGACTCCACGACGATCGCGCGGCGGTTAAAGTACTTCTGCACCATGTGCTGCAGTGTGAACAGCATCGATGGTACGACCGTAGAAATGATGACGTCCTTCACGTCGGTGAGTTTAAATCCTTCGTAATCAAAGAGCTGCCGTACGAGCATGCCGTATTCATCCGCGCTCTTGTTCGGATCGGTCTCGATCCGCCAGTTCGTAAGCAACTTCCCGTCGTCGAACAGTCCGAGTACGGCGTTGCTGTTTCCGATGTCAAATGCTAATAACATAGTTCCTTATTTAACGACTCTCTCCAGTCTCTTCAGGGCCAGGGCCATCGTGAGTCCCGGAATGATACGGTTTCCGGTGATCTCCGCGCCCAGAACTTCATTGATCCGCTTCAGTCTGTACTGAACGGTATTCGTATGGATCCCCATGAACTCACTGGTCTTGCTGCTGTTCATGCCGGCATCCAGTACAAACGTCTCCAGTGTCTCCAGCAGCTGACGGGCCTTGTTCTCACCCATCTCGCGGTTGAACGGCTCGAGAAGATCCATGTAGTTCTTCTTCAGATAGCCTCCCTGGACCTGCAGATTAATGCAGTTAGAGACCAGCGCCAGTTCATACTTGGTAAACACTCTCTTGTATGGGAACACGCTCTCCACATACGTCCACGATTCACTGATCAGGCGGAACGCGTCTGCTGCCCCCTCGATTCCATCGATGTCCGTCGCATGGAAAATGCGTACGGTCTTCGATCCCTCTTTCAGTTTGTCAAACAGCTTGAGGATCCCCGCTTTCTGGCTCTCCTCCGCATCAGACGGCTTATCCCCCAGGCTGACGATCACACCGTACGTCTCGTTACCGTCGCTGATGCGCATGACTTCCAGATTCTCTTTCTTCTCGCAGTCCGCGATGATCCGGTTGCCGCTCGTCGTATCAATGCCATCCGCATAGAATACGCTCTTGATGGTATTGCCGTCGAGCTTCAGCTCGTCGCGGAGCAGGTATGCGAGACTCTTGTTGGAACGCGTCAGCGCCTTGATAAACTCCGCCTTCACGTCTCTCTCCGGGCTGTACTTCCACATGCCCATCGCGAGCTCAATGATCTCGGCAAGCTTGGTGATCTCACTCGCCGAATAATTATCCTCATTATCGACGATCAGCAGGAAGTACTTCTCTCCCGCGATCATGATCGGTCCCCAGTAGGTGAGCACGCCGTTTACGTCGATAAACGTATAGACGCCGGACTTCTCCACATCCCGCTCTTTTCCATAGCGGATCGCGTCCGCCACGGTGGTGCGCTGCCGTGTCTCCACGGTCAGGATCGGATTGAAATCCTTGGAGAGCAGCACCAGCTGGAACTCGTTGGATACCGCGGCTTTCCGAAGGGCTGCCTCAAAGCTTCCCTGCCGCTCAAAATCCAGGAGATGAAAAATCGTATTATTGATCAGGCTGTTCTTAAATCCATCTCCATAGCCGATCCGGTCTGTGACCTGACTGATGATGTCCGTGTATCCGCTCTTGTTTTCCTTCGCGAGTACGATCAGCGGAAGGCCGTTCTTCTCCGCCGTATCGATCACCTGTCTGGACAGGGATGCCGCGCCTTTCTTCTGGCGGAACACGACGATGCCGGCGCACTTATGCTTCGCCAGCGCCTCCAGGATGCGGCACTTCTCCGCATCATTCGGAACGCCGCTGAAGCTCGTCAGAAGCAGCTGCTCTTTCTTGACATAATCATGAGCGGCTGTCTCGGCATCGGTCGCATCCATGACCGTCACGGTGCGGACACGGTTTTCGAGATGTTTCTTTCCCGCTGCAAGGACACATGGTTCAAACGCTTCGATCTGCAGGCAGTCATTTACAGTTACTCTCACGTCTATTCCTCCCTGTCTGCTTCTGAGGGCTCCGGATCCGCTTCCTGCTCATCCGCAGCCGTTTCCTCCTCCGGTTCCGGCGCTTCGCTCAGATTCTCCCCGAGCTCATACGCAGGCTCCTCTGTTTCTCCGTCCTCATCATCCAGATAGTCGGTATCATATTTCGCCAGTTCTTCCGCGCGGCGCGCTTCCTCTTCCTTCCGGATCTGTTCGGATTCCGCAGCTTCCTTAGCATTCTGTCTGCGGATCTCCTCTTCCTTCTCCTTGACCTGCTGCTCCAGCTCCACGTCGTCGACCTCGCCGGTATACAGCGCCTCAAACTGATCGCCGTCCAGCGTCTCGACACGGATCAGGGCCTTCGCGACGACCTCGAGCTTATCCATATTCTCTTTCAGGATCTGCTCGGTACGCTGATAAGCCTCCTCGATGATCCGGCGGACTTCCGCATCGATCTCTGCAGCCACGCCTTCTGAGTAGGCCTTGGTCTTGTTAAAGTCTCTTCCCAGGAAGACATCTTCCGAATCACTGTAGTTGACCGGTCCGATGTTTTCACTGAATCCGTACTTGGTAACCATATCCCGCGCGATCTGCGTAGCGCGCTGGATATCGTTGCTGGCACCTGTACTGATATCATCCAGCGTCAGCGACTCTGCCACACGTCCGCCCAGCAGATGCATGATGCTGTTCTGCATATCCTTCTTCGTCTGAAAGTAGTGATCTTCCTTCGGCAGCGACATGGTGAAGCCGCCTGCCTGTCCGCGCGGAATGATCGTGATCTGATGGACCGGATCGGAGTTCGGGATGCTGCGCATCACGATGGCATGTCCTGCCTCGTGGTACGCGGTCAGTCTCTTCTCCGCCTCGCTGATGACACGGCTCTTCTTGGCCGGGCCGGCCATGACCTTAGTCGTCGCCTCTTCGATCTCCGCCATGCGGATGTAACGTCCGTTGCGTCGCGCTGTGATCAGCGCCGCCTCGTTCAGCAGGTTCTCCAGGTCTGCCGGCGTGAATCCAGGCGTTCTCCGCGCGAGGATCTCCGGAGAGACCTCATCGGAGAGCGGCTTATCCTTGGAATGCACGCGGATGATCTCTTCTCTGCCCTTGACGTCCGGAATGCCGATCACGATCTGACGGTCAAACCGTCCAGGTCTGAGCAGCGCCGGATCGAGGACGTCCGGACGGTTCGTCGCAGCGAGGATGATGATGCCGGAATTCTCACCGAATCCGTCCATCTCCACGAGCAGCTGG
>JAFOML010000020.1 GCA_017425345.1 Eubacterium sp.
CTGGAATCCGTCTTCTCGGTCATCATGGGTTCCATCATCCTCAGCGAATCCATGTCGATGCGTGGGTATCTGGGCTGCGCGCTGATTTTCGCCGCAGTCGTCGTGTCGCAGCTGCCATCCAAGGAGGAACGGCTGAAGGCGCGGGAGAATAGTTAGTTGGTTAGTTGGACAAAGTCTATAGCATACAAATGGAAATACTATACGGTCTCTAAAGCCGTAGCAACGATACAATAAAGTAGAGTTGGAAACAGAGGGCGGTGTCTCAAAAGGCAAATAATTTGTCTTTTGAGACGCCGCTTCTCCTTGTATGGGCAAATCTCGATATTTATATGGTCAATGACCTTACGATTCTGAGAATTTACCCATACAAACCGCGATAAGATGAGCAAAAGGTATGGGTCAATCTAGAAAATATTATGGACTAAGTCCATACCATTCTGAGAATTCGCCCATACAAATCGCGATAAGATGAGCAGAAAGTATGGGTCAATCCGGAAATTATTATGGACTAAGTCCATACCATTCCGAGAATTGACCCATACTAAAAAACAGCCGATTTCAGCGTCCAATTTCACGGACGATCTGCAGGTCCATTTCAATGAAAAAACCGCGTAAATCGAAAAATACGCGGTCCGGATTTTCGTACTTATTTCGGCGTCGTCTACAGCTCGCCTTCTTTCACCCGTTATTCTTTTACCGTCCCATCCGCATTGAACAGCGGCAGCTTCTCCAGGAAGAGAATGTCATCCCGGTCTGCGGCATCGCCCTCTGCCAGGACTGCCATACGGCCGACGATGTTTCCTTCCGCCTGCTTCACCAGCGCCTCGATGGAGAGGAGCGACTCTCCGGTGCTGATCACGTCATCGACGATCAGCACTCTGCGGCCATGGATCATGTCGGTTTCCGTCTGACCGATGCACAGCTTCTGAATGTGGTCGGTCGTGATGGAATCCACTTCCGTCGTGATAATGTTCTGCATGTAGAGCTTGGGGCCCTTTCTCGCGACGACATAGTCCTTTCCGGACTGACGCGCCATCTCATATGCCAGAGGAATGCCCTTGGCTTCTGCCGTTACGATCACATCGAACTCCGGTGCCTTGGCCAGCAGCTGCTCTGCGGAAGCCACCGTGATCTCTGCGTCTCCAAACATGATAAACGCGCCGATATACAGTTCCTCATTGATCGGGCACAGCGGCAGCTGCCGTGTCAGGCCCGCGATCTTCATCTCGTAATACATCGTTTTTCCTTCCTTCTGATTTTCAGAACCTTTTGTCTTTTGCCACAGAACATTATACCGTATGCATGCCGCTTTTTCAACCTGTACTCTACCCAAGAATGGCAGATTCCAGCTCTTCCATGGTCATGATAATGCGCGACGCGCCCTGCGACGCAAGGAACGAAGGCTCCCGGAATCCCCAGCCGACGACGAGGCCGTCCATACCCGCATTTTCAGCGGTATGGATGTCCACGTCCGAATCCCCGATGTAGACGGCATCTTCCTTTTCGATGCCCATCTCCGCGAGAAGCGCCATAAGCGCATCCGGCGAGGGCTTTCTCGGAATGCCCTCGCGTTCCCCATACGCGACATCCACCAGTCCGGGGAAGTAGTGGGCGATGATGGTTTGGACGGCGCTGTTGCCTTTGTTCGATAAGACCGCGACCTTGCATCCCGCCTCCTTCAGGTGCCGGAACACCTCCTCGATCCCGTCGTAAGGATGCGTCGCATCCATGCAGTGCTCCGCGTAGTAGGAACGGAACGACGCGCCGACCGCCTCGCGGACTGCTTCGGGCGTACCTTCCGGAACACTACGCTCGATGAGCTTGCCGAATCCGTTTCCGACGAAGCTCTGCACCTCGGCTACCGTGTGCTGTGGGAGTCCGGCTTCCAAAAGCGCGTGATTGACCGCGGCCGCCAGATCTTCGATCGTGGAAAGGATCGTGCCGTCCAGATCGAAAGCGGCCAGCTGATAGCGCGGCACCGGGACGAGCGAATGCTTTCCGACACGCATGCCGGTGGAACGGCAGACGGCGACCTGTGTTCCCAGATTATCCGTGACGGTGATGTTAAAGCAGCAGGTGCGGGAACCGGCCTTCTCGCAGACCGCTTCCGCATAGAGCGTCTCCCCTTTCACACCGTTCAGGAAAGTCATGCTGCTGTCCAGTGTGACTGTGGCCAGCTGCCCCACGTTCGAGGCAACAGCAAATGCCAGATCCGCCAGCGTGTAGATCGCGCCGCCCATGACCGCGTTCATGCCGTTGCGGTGCTCATCCGTGATCACAAGCTCGCACCGGGCATGGCCCGGCGCCGCTTCAAGAATACGAACCCCGTTCCCGGTCGCGAACCGGTCGTTTTCAAATACCCTTCTGACTCTCTCTATATCTACTGTCATTGAAAAGCTCCTCCTAACCGAAAAAACACATGAGCTCCGCCAGGATGCCACCAGAACAGGCTTCTAATCTGCTCCGGCCGGACGTAATCTCACATGTTTTTATGGGATAGTTTTATCACAGATTAATTGTTTTGACAACTAAAAGTTCATGTAATCGTGAAAAAAGTACCAAATGCTCTAAAAAATGAGCGAAAATTACATGACCAGCGTCGCGATTCTGGCTGCGAACAGGACGAAGGAAATCCACATGATCTTCGTGATCTCGTTTGCCTTTCCGGTCATCAGCTTCAGCAGGACCCAGGAGATCATGCCGAACATGATCCCGTTGGCGATCGAATACGTGAACGGCATGATGACGATGGCAAGGTAGCCAGAAACGACATCGGCGATATCGCCCTCGAACGTCATGTTCATAACGGACATGAACATCAGCAGGCCGACCCACATCAGCGCCGGTGTGGTCGCAAAGCTCGGGATCGCCAGGAAGATTGGCGAAAGCAGCAGCGCCGCGAGGAACAGCACACCTGTTGTCACAGAGGTCAGTCCGGTCTTTCCGCCTTCTGCGACACCGGCGCTGGACTCAACATAGGAAGATACCGTAGAGGTTCCCAAGCATGCGCCGCAGATCGTCGCGATCGCGTCGGAAAGCAGCGCCTGCTTGGCGCGCGGCAGCCGTCCGTTCTCGTCCAGCAGACCCGCCTTGGAGGTCACGCCAATCAGCGTGCCGACTGTGTCGAAGATATCGACGAACAGGAACGAGAAGATGATGACGATAAAGTCCATGATATGCGACGCAACCCATCCGAAATCAAAATCAAACAGTTCGATCCCGCCGGGCATCAGTCCGCCGGAAAAGTCCGGGAACAGGGAGTACACGCCGTTTTCCGGATCCACCTGGTACCAGCCGGCCACCTGCGCGATCATCCCGAGAACCCAGGTCACCAGGATGCCGATCAGGATATATCCTTTCACGTTGTAATGGCTGAGCCCCGCGATGACGAAGAACCCGATCAGCGCTAGAACGACTTCCGGCGAGCGGAAGCTGCCGAGAGCCACGAGGGTCGACTCATCCGCTGCAACAATGCCGGCGCCTTTCAATCCCACGATCAGGATGAACAGACCGATACCGGTCGTGATACCGTACTTGAGGTTCATCGGGATCTCATTGACGAGCTTTTCACGGAACTCCGTAAAGGACAGCAGGACGAAGATGATTCCTTCGCAGAAAACCGCTGCCAGCGCGATCTTCCAGGGATCATTCACGCCCGCCTTCGCAAGCGGAATGCATACGCTGTAGGCGAAGTACGCGTTCAGTCCCATGCCGGATGCGAGCGCGACCGGATAGTTCGCGTAAAAAGCCATGATCAGCGTGCCGATCGCTGCCGATACTGCTGTCGCGGTAAATACGGAAGCGCTGTTCATTCCCGCAGCCGACAGGATATTTGGGTTGACTGCCAGGATATAGACCATCGCGAGGAACGTCGTAACGCCTGCGGTGATCTCCGTCCGTACATCTGTGCCATTCTCTTTCAGTCTGAAAAATTTCTCCATTACTGTTTCTTCTTCTCCTTCTCAACTAGTTTTCCAAATACGACGAGCCTTGCATCCTCAAACTCATAGGTGCAGGTGCTCATCATGATAAGCTTATCCTGTGTGCTCACGCCGATGTTTGTATGCAGCTCGGTCTTCTCCATGATGCGGTCGATGTAGGCCTGTTTCTCCGCATCGCCCCGCTGATCCATGGCGTAGAGCTCGTCATCCGACGGGATCGTCACCGCTGCAAACACGATGATATCATACATCTTATCCGGCGTGACCAGCAGCATCTTCGGATGCTTCTCATAGTACGCGTGATCACGATACTCGATCAGCGAGTGGAACATGCTCCCGTCCTTCATCCGGTGACCGTACACGACAGACACAAACTGCTCAAACGGCTTCTCGCAGTTGCAGTCCAGGAACAGCGACCCGCTCCCGTTCACATCTCCGTTGACCATGTGCGACAGATAGTAGCTGTTATCCTCTCCCTGCACGATCGGGTAGTTGATCACCGTGTCCTTGGAATAGATCCATGCCTTGATGTTATCGTATTTCGCCATGAGCTTCTTCCAGTCGACGGTGATGTCCTCCTCGGACTTCTGCACGGCTGCAGTCTCGGCGACCTCATTGTACTGCTGCGCGCCGGCGCGGTATTCTAACAAAATCTTCGCCACCTGATACCCGCTCACCGCAATGATCCCAAGCAGTATGATGATGAGCAGCCAGAAAAAAAACCCGCCTTTCTTCTTTTTCTCCTTTTGCATAAAATGCCTCCCCTTAAGAACGTAACCAGTATATCACATTCGGCCGTTTGATGGAATCAAATTGCCTTAATTTCATCGTCTTCAACGTATTTCCGTGCTATAATGAGAATGCTTAGGAAAGGAGACTCACAATGAGCTATGATTATGAAGCGCTGCAGAATGGCAGCGATATACGCGGCATCGCCATGGAAGGCGTTCCGGGTGAATCCGTGAACCTGGACGAGACTGCCGTCAGCAGGATCGCGAGAAGCTTTCTTTACTGGCTTTCGAACCGTACCGGAAAGAACCCCTCGGAGATCACGGTCGCAGTCGGCAGGGACTCCCGGCTTTCGGGAGAGGGACTTGCTGAAGTTTTTGTAAACACCCTGATCGAAAAAGGCGCCAGAGCGCTGAACTGCGGACTCGCCTCCACCCCGGCGATGTTCATGTCCACCAGATTCCCGGACTTTGAAGCCGACGGCGCTGTGATGATCACGGCAAGCCATCTGCCCTGGAACCGCAACGGACTGAAATTCTTCACCGTGAACGGCGGTTTGGACAAAGGCGATATCACCGACCTCATCCTCTTCGCGGAATCCGAACAGATCCTGGCAAGACTTCCGATGGCAGGCAAGGGCAGCCGGGAAAACGCGGACCTGATGTCTGCCTACAGCGCGCACCTGCGCGAACTCATCCTTTCGGGAACCGGCAGCGCGGAAGGCGATCAGCCCCTCTCCGGCATGAAGATCTGCGTGGATGCAGGCAACGGTGCCGGCGGTTTCTATGCGACGGACGTCCTTGCGCCGCTTGGCGCAGACATCTCTGCGAGCCAGTTCCTCGATCCGGACGGCCATTTCCCGAACCATGCGCCGAACCCGGAAAACAAGGAGGCCATGAAGGCCATCACGACCAAGGTAATAGAAGCATCCTGCGACCTCGGCCTGATTTTCGATACCGATGTGGACCGCGCTTCTGCCGTAGACGAGCAGGGCCGCCCGATCAGCCGCAACGGCATCGTCGCGATGGCAGCTGCGCTGATCGCGGATCAGCATCCGGGGACAACCGTCGTAACGGACAGCGTGACGAGCGATGAACTCCACGACTATCTGGAAGGCACCCTCGGGCTGAAGCATCTGCGCTTCAAACGCGGTTACCGGAACGTGATCAACAAATCCATCGAGCTGAACCGCGCCGGAACGGACAGCCAGCTTGCGATCGAGACATCCGGTCACGCGGCATACAAGGACAACTATTTCCTGGATGACGGCGCATTCCTTGCGACGCGCATCGTGGTCCGGGCAGCCCGCCTGTTCCGCGAGGGGAAACCGATCTCCTCGGTCCTGACCGGCCTCAAAGAACCGGAAGAATCCATCGAAGTGCGCCTTCCGATCACATCGTCCGCCTTCTCCGCAACAGCGGATATGGCGCTCGATGCGGTGAAGACATGGGTGGAGACTTCGGGCGCATCTGTTGCATTTACTCCCATATCGCCTAATAGCGATTCATTGGAGAGCCTCTCCTTCGAGGTCGTAACTCCGAATTACGAGGGAATCCGCGTCCGTTACCGCGGCCAGTACAGCGGCTGGTTCCTGCTGCGGAAATCCCTGCACGATCCGATCCTCCCGCTGAACATCGAATCCGACCGCGCCGGCGGATGCCTGGTCATTCGCGCGCTGCTCGGCTCCGTCCTCTCACAGGTGCCGGGCGTGGATACGAGCAAGCTGTAATACCACTAAAAAAGCCGCTGTTTGTGAAAACAGCGGCCTTTTTTAAGTCGGAGCGTAGCTCCTGGCGTGCTCGCACGTCAAGGACGTAGCGAACGACTGCAACGGGCGCCGGGAGCTTCAGCTCCTCCGGGTTTCAGTGGGGTATTATAACCCACCACTGAAAGTCGGAAATGGAACCCGCCGCCTATAGAGGCGGGGGACATCCGGCGCCCGTTATTATCTTACGTAATCTTTTTCCACGTACGGGGAAGTCGCGTTTTTCAGCATTCCGCCGTATCCCAGTTTGAAGGAAACGATATCTCCGACCTGGTACTCGCGGTCACAGTGCGTGACGTCCAGGATCGTGTGATCCGAGCTTCCGCCCATGATCTCGATCTGCGGATCCATCGGCGTCATACTGCCGAGATCCGTATCCTGCTTGCCGACGGCGATGATCGCGCGCTTCATAATGCCGCGGTCCTCGTAGTATGGCTTCTCACCGAAAGCATCTACCCCGACCTCACCGATCGGCAGCGACGGCTTCTCTTTCAGCTCTACGATCTGCGCCTGCAGCACCACGGTGTCATCCACGGTGCCCGGCAGCTTGGTCTCGTATGCCGTGTCGTTGCCCAGCAGGAACGACTCACCCAGACGCAGGTTGTTGATGCCTTCCGGCAGCTCCCCGCGGTCTATCAGGTAGATGGAGCTGGAGTTTCCGCCGGAGACCATGGACAGCTTGATGTCAAACTCATCCTCGATCTTCCGCGCCACTTCGACGAGCTGCGACAGGTTGTCGTTCTTCGGGATGATCGCGCCATAGCAGGTCAGGTTGACGGCGATGCCGTGGAGGTGAATGTTCTTCATGGACAAAATCTCTGCCACTGCCTCCCGGATCTGATCTTCATTCTGGAAGAAGATGCCTTCTCTCAGGTCGCCGAGATCGATCATCAGAACGATCTCATGCACGATGCCGGCAGCTTTCGCTGCTTCGTCCAGCAGACGGATCGTGGAAAGCTCCGAGTTGAAGGACACGTCCGCATACTTAACGACCTGTTCGACCTCTGCGTGCATTGGAATGCGCAGCAGGACGGTCTTCTTGCCGTTTGCGCGCGCCAGATCACAGTAGCTTGCAAGGTTCTGCCAGCGGGAGTCTGCCATGTAGTCTACCTTCGGGTCTTCTGCGACCAGACGGCTCATCTCCGGGTCTGCAGACAGGCCCTTTGTGACAATCATCAGGGAACAGCCGCCGCGCGTCTTCGTGATCTCCGCGACCGCGTCCAGGTTCCCCTGCAGTTTTTTCAGATCAATTACCAGTTTCGGATACATAGTTACCTCCGCGATTATCGTTTATTTCTCTGATTGTTCGGGCAATGTGTGTGAGTGCAGATGTCGCATTCCTTGTTGCAGTTATTCCACGGCTGCGAGCGATCGATCGCTTCCGCCTGCTTCTGGTTCCATTCCGGCTGGTTGCCCATTCCATCCATGATGGCGCGTTTTTCCGCGTTGACATATTCGCCATTCGGTCCGCGCTTATTGGCGCCTCCGATCTCTTCCTCACATTTATATGCGCTCATATCATAGCCCATCTTTTCCATTTCCTCGATGTGCTCCTGATATTCTTCCGCTCTCTTGTCCTTTGCTGCAAGCTCTTCATCCAGCCCTTTCATGGCTTTGGAGTTCAGGGCGAAGCTTGCGCCGTTCTCATCGGCTCTCTCCGGGAATTTGAAGTCCAGACTCTGTTCCAGAAGCCTGATCGCGCTTTCGCGGTGCGTCTTCGACAGCACGCCGAGCGATGCCATGATGTAGTCATTATCGACCAGGATCCTGGCGTGATGCGTCGGGTACAGCAGCATGCCGGTGATATTCTGCTCGTGGATCTCGTTCATGATGTCCACGCGGTGCGGCAGACGCGTCAGCGCGCCGCCGGTTCCGACGATGTACTTGACCTGTGTCAGGTCCTTACCTTCTGCAACGGTGCTTCTTCCGGACGGTCCATAGATGTAACGCAGACGGCCCGCGTGGCGTTCCGTCGCCTTAAATACGGCTTCGCGCGTCAGACGTTCGACCAGCTTGAACTCGTCCTCGTTCTTCGGGATCGCCTTGTAGGTTTCCAGCGTCTTGTCCAGATCGATGTGCAGAACGTTTTCGCATTCTTCGCGCAGTTTTTCTTCGCCGATGGACTCGATGACTTTGTAACGGTTGACATAGACGCCCAGGTCGCCTTCGACGGTACGCTTCGCCTTCGGCTCCGGACTGGTCATGATGCGGGCGACCTTGTCAGACTCGGTCGCGACAGAATGCAGATCCGTCGTCGCGCCGCCGACATCCAGCACGATCAGGTCGCCGAGGCAGTCGTACAGAACCTTGGTGCACTCCATAACGGCGCCCGGTGTCGGGATGATCGGTCCGTTGACCATGTCGCGGACATGTTCCATGCCCGGCGCACGGGTAATGTTATCTT
Organism: Eubacterium sp.; assembly: GCA_017425345.1. The sequence continues at coordinate 8,840 of JAFOML010000020.1, forward strand.
CAAATGCATCCTGGATCACCTTGCGGCATGGCTCCACGTTCAGCTCATCAATCTGCGGATAGACGTTATCGACGATGTAGAGCTCCTGCCCGGATTCCTCAAAGATCAGACGCATTTCATCCTGGTTCTCGATGTTTCCGGCATAGATCACCGGAACGTTCAGTCCCATGGCTGCGATCTTCTCCGCATTGTCCAGCGCGGTATCGCGCTCACCGTAGTCCACGCCGCCTGCAATCAGGATCAGGTTCGGGTTGATGTCCCGGATCCGCTTCAGATCTGTGCGGCGCAGTCTGCCCGCGGTCACGTCGTGGATGATCGCGCCGGCGCCGAGAGCTGCTTCCTTGGCGGCCTTCGCGGTCATATCGTATACCAGACCGTGAACGGTCATCTTGAGGCCTCCCGCTGCGGACGAAGTCGCCAGCATCTCATCATACTCGATGCTCTTGATCCCCTTCTTCCGGCAAAGATCATCGACAGCACCCTGCAGTCCTATCCGGACATCGCCTTCCAGAACGGAAGTCGGCGCCTGTCCCTGTCCCCAGAAACAGGGGTGATCGGTATCCAGATCTGTAAAAGCGTTGACAACAGTGGTGGTTGATCCGATTTCTGCTACTAATACATCTACTTTCATGCCATGTCTCCGTAATTCTGAAATGGGGCGGGCTTGCCGCCCGCCCCTTGTGTGCTTTTCCTCTTGGGTCAAACGGGAATTAGTCCTCGTCAATGCCCTTCAGATGTCCTCCCGGTGGGAGATCGCCACGTCTTCTCATAGCCTCTTCTGCAAGGAAGGTAGCTACGTCGATTCCGTGGGAGTCTCTTCCGAATCCTTCATCGATACCGGTTGCTCTTGCGTCTTCCGGTGTTACCTGGGTTCCGCCTGCAGCGATGATGACCTTGTCACGGATACCCTTCTCGATAGCCAGATCGTTGATTCTCTTCATGTTCTTATAGTGTACGTTGTCGTGGGAGATGATGGTGGACGCCATGATGACGTTCGCATCCAGCTCTACTGCAGCGTCGACCAGCTTTTCAACCGGTACGGATGTGCCGAGGTAGTTTACTTCGATTCCCCACTTCTCGATTCCGCCGTGCTTGATGTTGATGATCTCACGCAGACCTACGGAGTGCTCGTCGTCTCCAACAGTTCCGCAGACAACTCTCATGTGATGATCCTGGAATTCCTTGTACAGTACGGAATCCGGCAGGTGATGCGGCGGTGGAGGCAGTACCAGGGTCTTCGGGTCGATATCGAACGGAACTTTACCCTTCAGCTCGATTCTGGTACCCTCAGCCGGGTGCATAACCTCTTTACTGATTACTTCTGCCTTCTCCAGGCCGAGTCTCTCAGCAACCTGCAGACCGGTAGCTTCAGCGGTTCTGACATTTGCCGGTACCATCATGGTCAGCATGATCATACCGTCGCCACACCACTCAACTTCCGGAATGATCGCGTCGCCGTCCAGATACTTCTTAACTCTTGCAAGTCTGGTGTTGACGGTATCTTCTTCTTCCAGCTCGTCGATGTAGACGATCTTGCTTCTGTCTTCGAATGTGCAGCCGCCGATCAGCGCAGACGGATTCTCCGGGTCTCCGCCGTACTGCTCTACGTTGTTGTATCCGAAGTGTGCGGTGACCGGTGCCATGTAGTCCTCTTCTCTCGGGAAGATGTAACCATAGCCTACGCCGCCTTCCGGGTTACGTGCGATTCCGTCGCCGTTACGAGCAGGATACTTCGCAGAGTCTACGAAGAAGCCTTCTCTGACAGCTTCGAAATAGCCGCCTACCTCGATAATCTCTTCCATGAACAGAGTCGCTCTCTCCTTGATCTCTCTTGCCATCTCGCGGAGCGGTCCGTCCTTCTTCAGCTCAACCAGCTCATTGAAGCCGTCCATGTAAACGAACGCCTGCTTTGCATTGTCGATCGCTTCCATGTTGTAGATATGCCAAGGAACGTTACGGCCTTCGTCCGGCGTGATCGTGGACTGGATGTCAGCTCTCGTCAGCTTGGAGATGACCATGTTCATGATGTGCGTTACAGTTGCTTCTCTGACGGAGGAGCAGATGTACTTGGTGTTCTGCTGTGCTCTCATCTTGTATCTGTCGCAGATGTCTCTCACCGCTACCGCGTACGGCAGGTCGAGGTACATAGCCGGTGCAGGTGCTGCATCCGGTGGTACGGTGGACAGAGCGATGTTTTCCGGCTTGATGCCGACTTTCTCAGAGAACAGGGAGTTGATCGCGTGCTGCACGATCAGCTCAGGCATTACTTTCCATGCCTCTCTTGCAGTCGCGTTTGCGTTATGCGCGCCGTCGATCTGCAGGATGTCTGCCCATGCCATGACTTTCTTGGATTCGCATGCATCTACGAAAGATCTGACACAGTTGATATCTCTGTAAAGAACGTTGTACTGCGGGTCCTGATGGGCACCGTTGATGCCCTCTTCTGCGAACATGACCGCTACGTCCGGGCCAGCAACGCCGGATACGTAGGAGTGGTAGTTCAGCGGACGGCCGATCTCGTCTTCGATCAGGTCCAGAGCCTTTCTCTGTGCTCTTACCTGCTTACGGGTGATTGGAACACCGCCGATTCCCTGCGGAGTACCTTCCATCAGTCCGTCGATGTGAGACTGTCCCATGTGACGGATAACCATGATATGGTCAGCACCGTGCCATGCGCCCATTCTCATTCTGCGGATATCGTCCTCAAAACGTCCGGATGCGATCTCGGTTGTGATGACCGGCATCGGCTGCGGGTCGATGTTCTCGAAGTATTTAGCCGGCGGCAGACCTACGCTCTGCTTCAGCGGCTTAGACATATCGTGGAACTCGAACGGTCCCATCTTGATGTTCGGTGCAGGCTCTCTCCAGTGCCAGCCTCTTCTTCTCGGCTCGTACTTGTCGAGGTCCTTCAGAATCTCGCGAACGTCCAGTTTTTCATTCTTCTTCAGTACCATATCTGCCATCTTACTTCTCCTCCTTCGCATTGAAAATCGCCATGGCCTCATCCCAGTACTTGCCCTGAGCAAGTCCGATGGATGCCTCACGAATGGAGAGACCCAGGTCCTTGGAAATGCGATAGACGATGTGGCCTGTTCCGTGTCCCATCAGACCTCTGTCCATTGCGCCTTCTACGATCTTCTGTGTGTCGAGAGAAGAAACGCCCATACGGAGCAGGACTGCTCTCTCAACAGAAGGAGTGGTGTTCTTTCTGCCGAGCTCGATCAGCGGAGAAACGACCTGGTCACAGAGTTCCCAGAAGCGGTCATAAAGCTGTTCGTCAGTAAGATCGGCAATTCCTTTTTCAACTCTTCTTACTTCAAAATCGTCTTCTCTTATCATTCTTTTTTCCTCCATTAGGCTCCTCTGTTTAAGGAAACCTTTCCAGTTAGATTTTGTCCCCTGAAACAGAGAACCATATCGGTCCTGCCGCATTCCCCGGGCATGAGACCCGGGAAATGCATGCAGGCGTCTTTATCAATTCGCAGGATTACAGACCCAGCGTCTCCTTTACGAAGGCGATGTCTGTCTTGGTCTCGTCTGCAAGGAACTGCAGGTCAGCGTCGGTCGGCTCCGTAACGCCGGACTTCTTAACAGCCTTGCGGATCAGGCTCTGACGGAAGTGGTGCAGATCAGCATCATGTGCTTTGATCAGACCCGGGTCAGACGGCAGGATCACGTTGACACCCGGCTTATCTTCCTCGGACGGATTTCCGAAGCGGATGTCGATGCCGTGCTCTCTTGCGAAGGACAGCTGCGGCTGAATGTGCTTACCAGCGCCGGTGTACTCCGTCTCACTGATAACGAGGATCGCATCCTCCGGCAGCTCCTGTGCCAGGGAGAATGCTGCTGCCAGCGCGGTGTTTCCTGCAGGACCTCTTTCGATTCCTTCCAGGTTAGCCAGCATTTCGGTTGCGTACATTACTTCACCCTGCTTAACGGTTACATAGCGGTCCATGTAACGGAGCGGTCTTGCAGCACTTCTTGGAACATCGGAGTGATCCGGATCGGTTGCGTAAGGAACGCCGAATCCGGTATGTCCGGTGGTGCAGGACTTCAGGTTGAATGCCTTATCGGATGCCATGGACAGTCCGGTCAGGTCGATGGAAGCAGCTACGAACTGCGTGTTCTTAGCGCCTGCCTTCAGAGCTCCACGTGCAGTACCGGTCATCATTCCGCCACCAGCGTTGGTGCAGACGATCATTTCCGGATCCTTGCCGGCAAGCTCGCGAACCTGCTGAACGATCTCATATCCCAGAGTCTCAACGCCGGCGATTCCGAACGGAGAGTACAGGGAAGCGTTGAAGTATCCGGTGTCTTCCAGTACGGACAGGAAGGTGTAGAACAGCTCCGGTCCTACGGTCAGCTGGATAACTTCTGCGCCGTAAGCTTCACATTTTCTTGCTTTCTCAACGATCTCCGGCTGGCCTACGCCGTGGGAGTCGTAGCATTCCTGAACGATGATGCAGTCCAGTCCCTGCATAGCAGCCTGGGATGCAACTGCAGCGCCGTAGTTTCCGGAAGTAGCAGCGATAACGCCCTTGTAGCCCAGCTTCTTAGCGTGAGCAACTGCGCATGCAGCTCTTCTTGCCTTGAAGGAACCGGATGCGTTAGCAGCCTCGTCCTTAGCAAAGATGCGAGCGCCGTATCCCGGCTTTGCATACTTTCTGGACAGTGCAGTGATGTTTCTCAGCTCGATCAGCGGAGTATGTCCAACTGCGGTTCTGGACTGGATCTTATCGATCTCTTCCAGGGTGTAACCGGTATCGCTCATCAGCTTCTCATAGTCAAATGCGATGGAACCGGATTCATAGACTGAATAGTCAAGTCCAAGGGCTTTCTTCTGGATCTCATTCGATCTTCCCATTACGGAATCATAATCTTTTGCCAGTGCCATTATTTGTCCCCTCCTCTCATGATCTTTCTGAGCTGTTTGTCGATCTCAATGATTTCCGGGACAAACTTTCCGTAGCTGTGCGTATAGTAAGGACCTACTTCGATCAGAGTGCCCTTCTCCTTGCGGCCTACTGCAGTTTCAATTTCTACGATGTCACCAATTTCAGCGTCTGCCAGAAGCGTTCCTTTGGTCCACATTTCCAGATCGCATTTCTGGGTATCCTCAGGAAGCTTACCGGTTCTCTGTTCTGCTTTCAGGACTACTGAATGGATGCGCACCCAATCTCCTTTTTTAGCCATTGGTATCTCCTCATTTCTTTTTTCATTATCATTGAACAAAAGCTTCTTTTTGAATCACTGAGCGGAGAAATCTCTCCGCTCAGTGACGTTTATCGATTTTCGTTTCGATTATTTAACGATCTTCTTGTCCTCATCGATCATGTCTCTGAAGTCACCCATGATAGCGTGCGGTACCGGGATGTCGATCATGGTCTTCAGACCAGGCGCAGCGTTGATGACGTGCGGAATGCAGTTCATGATCATAGCCATGGTTCCGATTCCTCCCTCGATCTCCGGGTTGTTCGCCATGTTTACCGGCGGAACGGAATCCAGGATAACGTAGTCGCCAGTGTGAACGCCTACCTGCTCCGGCTCGATCTGCTGCGGATGATCCATGTCGATCTTTCTCTCGCCGTCAACGATTCCCCAGCCCTTCATAGCAACGCCTGCTACGCTGCCAGCTGCTGCGAATCCATACGGAGACTTTCTGTCAACATCCGTAACGATCGGTTCCATGTCCTGTCCGAACTCGTCGAGCTTCCAGCCCAGAGCCTCGCACATCATGCCGATGGACTCAGCGAATCCAACGTGTCCAGCCATGGTGCCTGCAGCCTTTCTCTCGTTGAACTCTTCAACGGAGATGCCGATGCCCTGCTCTTCCATAACAGCCGGTCCGAACGGGGACAGGGAGTTAACTCTTCTGGATGTGATGTGATCTACGCTCTCGCAAGCTGCAGTCCACAGGATGACCAGCAGGTCCATGATCAGACCCGGGTTGATTCCGGTTCCGAGTACGGAGACGCCGTTCTTCTTTGCGCATTCGTCAAGCTTCTTAGCCAGTTCCGGCTCCTGAGCCTGCGGATAAGCCATTTCCTCAGCAGAGGTGATGACGTTCATGCCTCTCTCCATAACGAAGACGAGCTTATCAAATACATCCTTTGTGAAGGAATTGGTGCATACTACGACGATGTCAGCAGCGCCCGGCTTGATTACTTCCTCAGCGGTTCCGACGATAACGTCAGCTCTGTCGCCCTGCTCGATTCCAGGAACTACGTCATAGAGGTTCTTACCCAGCTTGTCGCCGATGTCGATAGCGCCTACGATGTCAACGCCCTTTTTCTTAGCCAGCATTTTACCGATTCCGCCGCCCATAGCGCCTAATCCCCAAAGGATTACCTGTACATTTTTCATTTGCTTTTCTCTCCTTTTCCTTACAGAATGTAAACGTACTTATTTCCAAATGCTTAAGCCCGGAAAGAGCCTACGCATATTGGGTGCGATTTCACACAATTATATATTGATGCAAACCCCGTGCCAACCTCAATCTTGTATACAGAACACTTGACTTGTCCTTAGAGACGGTTCTGGAACAAAATATAGTGGTTTATGGTCAAAAAAGCTCCTTTTTGTCACAAAAATCACTTTATTGCTGAAAAATTTTCCTTTTCTGCGTTTCGCAGAGTGGTCAGCCCGCAAAACTATTTGCACTTTTGGAGCAAATATATTTGCACCTAGGGCCTTTTTCCTATCCGCTGATCCCGTATTTTTTCAGTTTATGCTGGAGCGTCTGCCTCTTGATCTGCAGGACATCCGCAGCCCTGGAGATATTTCCGCTCTCTGTGATCATGACCTCCCGGATGATCTCCTTTTCCAGATTAGCCATATACTCGTTCAGCGGTCCCCGCCGCTGCCAGCTCTCCACGTCCTTCTCCAATCCGTCCATTTTGGATGGCATTTGCAGATGACGTTCAGTGAGCACGTGCTCCGTATCCGCCATGGCAACGGACTGCGCGATAATGTTCTCCAGCTCCCGGATATTGCCCGGATAATTGTAGCTGTTCAGCCGTTTCAGCGCGCCTTCCGATACCATCCAGAGCTCCTTCTTATACCGCTCATCATACTTCGCGAGGAAGTGATCGACCAGGATCCGGATATCGTCCTTCCTTGCCCTGAGCGGCGGGATCGAAAGTCCAACGACGTTCAGACGGTAGTACAGGTCTCTTCGGAGTTTTCCCTCTGCGATCAGCTTCTCCGGCGGTTCATTGACCGTTGCTATGATACGGATATCGATCGGAATATCCTTGGTGCCGCCAACTCTTCGAATGTAAAACTCCTGCAGCACCCGCAGCAGCTTACTCTGCAGCTCGTACGGCATCGCGCTGATCTCGTCGAGAAGCAGTGTGCCCCCATTGGCCTGTTCAAACAATCCGGCCCGGTCAACGGCGCCGGTAAATCCGCCCTTGGCCGTTCCGAACAGAATGCCTTCCAGAAGTGATTCCGGGATCGCCGCGCAGTTCTGCGCGAGAAACGGCTTATCTTTCCGCGGGCTGGCATAGTGTATGCTCTGCGCAAAGAGCTCCTTACCGGTTCCGGTCTCTCCATAAATAAAGACTCCGGCATCGCTCTTTGCCGCCCGCTTCGCCCGGTCGACGACCTTTCGAAGGGCTTCATTCTGTCCCTGAATATCGTCAAACGAATAATGCCGGATCTCACTCTCCTTCGCCTCACTGTGCGGCAGTTTATCCTCCTGCAGCTGCAGGATGGTATCACTCATCGTCCGGATGTTTGTGATATCATTCGCGACCTCGATCGCTGCAACCGTGTGTCCGTCAACGACGACCGGCACCGTGCTGTTCACGGTCGTAACTTCCTTTCCGTACAGATTGGTATAGGTCTGCTGCTTATTCCTGGTCGAAATACCGCGGCGCAGCGCCTGGAACATCGTGCTCTGATTCAGGCTGATCCCCGGAAAGGCAATATTAAACTTCTCGCCGATCACGTCTTCCACACTGATCTTCTCCGTGCTGGCCATCGCCTTGTTATAGAAGATCCCGACGCCGTCGTTATCGACGATATATACACCCTCTTCAATGAGTTCGATCAGTGCTTCGATGATCGCCTTATACTCCCGGTCATTCATATGCATCCTCCCGGTCCATTATACTATGAACGAGGCGAGCATGCAAATATTTTTGCACCTCTTTCAGGTCGTCAAATACCTCGTGCGCAAGCGCCCGGATTTCCTCATCCGGCTGCAGCTGGTCCGGCACCATCAGGGGTGTCATGCCTGCGGCTGCGGCGGCGCGGATCCCGTTAAAGGAGTCCTCTATGACAAAACATGCATCCACCTCCATCCCAAGTCTCGCAGCTGCTGCAAGAAAGATATCCGGTGCCGGTTTGCCGGCCCTGATCTGATCACCGCCGATGACGACACGGAAATAAGGCAGCAGTCCTGCATTGGCAAGCTCTCTCGTCACGACCTCCGCCCGTGTGGAAGAAGCCAGCGCCATGGGCACGTTCTTCTCCGCGAGATCGGCCAGGATCTCCCGGGCGCCTGCCTTCTCCGGCAATCCTTCTTCTTCGACTCGTTTCCGGAAGATCGCTCTCACTTCCTCCTGATATTCCGCCAGCGGAAAATCTTCTCCATAGCGGTTCCTGAACACTCTCTCCGCGGCAGGTTCCTTCAGGCCGATGCAGTTCTTCAGCGTTCCTTCAATGTCCTCGACCCCGTGCGCTTCTGCAACCGGGATCCAGCACTCGATGAGCAGTCTCTCGGTATCAAAGATCAC
>JAFOML010000021.1 GCA_017425345.1 Eubacterium sp.
AAGTAATTGAACTCAAAAGGAGTATATCATGACCCAGGAATTTTTCAAAGAGTTCTGCAAACACATCAAATCTGAGATCCTGCCTGTAATCCCCAACAACTCGATGTTATATGTCTATCGCAGCTTCGATGACAAAGACGGAACCGAATACATCGACATCACCTGCGACGGCTGGAAGTATATCAAGCACAGGAGCGGAAGCGAAGAGATCCGGAAGCCGGAGGTGAACGCCTAATGAAGATCAGTTTCAAACCAGATCCGCCCCACTTCCCTATCTGCTGGGACTGCGAGGAACCGATCATCGAGGGCGAGGAATATTACCACATCGGAAAGAATTTTTATCACGCTGAATGCTGGCATGACTACCATGTCCAGTACATGACCGACGGAGGTGCCGAATGAGATACGAAGACATGCCCGGAATCAGACGGAGCGACCTGTGGAAGATCAGCAAGACTCCGCTGCACTTCCGTTACGAGATGGATCACCCGACCGAACCGACACCGGCGATGGTCTTCGGGATCGCGGCACACAAGATGATCCTGGAGCCGGACACGTTCTACCAGGACTTCGCGATCACGCCGGTCGTGGACAAGCGGACGAAGGAAGGCAAGGCAATCTGGTCGGATTTCTGTGATTACTGCAACGACAACGCGCTGGGTCCAATCACGCCGGAGGACTATGACCGACTTCAGGAAATGCTGTTCGCGGTCAGGGAGAATGACACAGCGAAGCAGCTACTGATCGGGCCGCATGAGAGGGCCTTCACATGGACGGACCAGATGACCGGCGAGAAGTGCAAAGTCAAGGTCGACTGCCTGACCGAATACAATGGCCGGAAGTACATTGTCGACTACAAGACCACGGACAGCTGCGAGGACGGCAAGTTCGAGAGGGCCTGCCGGAAGTACGGCTACAAGTTCCAGGCCGGCATGTATCGTGAGGGCGTTTTCCAGACATACCTTGAACAGTACGGCTTTGCGTTCATCGCCCAGGAGAAAACCGCACCGTATGCGGTCCGGGTCTACTTCTGCGATGACGAATTTGTAAATGAAGGCTACGACCAGTTCAGGACGCTTCTTGGAATCTACCACAACTGCAAAGAGACCGGGAACTGGTACGGATACGGCGAATCTGATTTATTAGCGGAGGGTTAATATGGCGAATTATGTCCATTATCAGGAATATTTCAAATCGTTCCTCGGCGGCTGGTCCTTCGAGAACGGAGACAAGACACTGACGATCAGCAAGATCGGTGAGGAAGAAATGTACGACGCTGAGACCGGCGGCAAGAAGACCGGCCTCGTGATGCACTTCGAGGAAGAAGACCTGCCTATGGTCCTGAACGTGACAAACTGCGACACCATTGCGGAAGTCACCGGCACGGACAAGATCGCGGAATGGGTCGGGCGGAAGATCGTCGTCGGCACCAGCAAGATCAAGGCCTTCGGGAAGACTCACGACGCGATCCGGGTCCGGAACCAGAAGCCAGACGAGACGGAGTATGTCTGCGAAGAGTGCGGCACTGTGATCAGAGCAGCTGCCGGAAAGCAGCCGTCAGAGCTGGCGGACATCAGTAAACGCAACACAGGCCGGGTGCTGTGCCTGTCCTGCATGAAGAAGGCAAAGGAGGCAATGGATGCTTAACAAATTACTGTATCAGGGCCGCATGGTCGCAGATCCGGAAGTCAAACAGACTCAGAGTGGGGTCTCGTTCCTGGAGTTCACCGTCGCATGGTCCGAGAAATATAAGGAAACCGAAACGAGCTGCTTCATGCGGTGCAAGGCGTGGCGGAACACTGCCGAATTTGTCGGGAAGTGGTTCAGGAAGGGTCAGGAGATCCTGATCGAAGGCCACATGGTGACGGAGACCTGGGACAAGGACGGCCAGAAGCAGAGCCGGACCATCTGCAACGTGGAAAAGGTGAATTTCTGCGGTCCTGCTTCCAAGGTGTCAGAAAAAACTGACACGTCGGCGGTCAATACCTGGGTGAACGATATTCCTGACGAGGAGCTGCCCTTCGAATGATCATCGTCGACAGCCGGGAAAAGAAAAACCAACACGTTCTCGACTATTTTGTTCGCGTTCGCGAACCATATGAGATCCGGAAGCTTTCGACCGGAGATTATATGGATCCTTCCTCTCCTTTCATGACCATCGACCGGAAGCGGAATCTGGAGGAGCTGGCAGGCAATGTCTGCACTCCGGACAACCGCTTCTGGCGAGAGGTCAGACGGAGCAAGGAAGAGGGCCTGAAGATGATCGTCCTGGTCGAGCATGGCGGTCAGATCCGGAGCCTGAACGATGTGCCGAAGTGGTCCAGCAAGTACACAAGGGTCACAGGCCGGCGACTGTTCGAGGAACTGTTCAAGATCCATGTCGCGTACCAGGTCGAGTTCCTGTTCTGCGACAAGCGGAGTACCGGCAGGAGGATATTAGAAATACTAAGGAGTTGAAATG
>JAFOML010000022.1 GCA_017425345.1 Eubacterium sp.
ACCGTGTCGAGCGGAGCTTCCAGTCTCTATATGAAGGTCAAGGTCAAGGAGAATGAGACTCAGACCGAGACAGACACGAAGAAATTCAATTTCAGCGGGAGTGATGTGAGCCTGGAGAACGTGCCGGAGGGGCTGAGCGCCTCTTCTGCGACGGAGGACATTACCGTCACCGTGAGCGGAACGGCGGATGATCTGAAGACGATCGGGAAGGACGATATTTCGCTCAGCGCAGACCTGAGCGGTCTTGACGCCGGGACGCAGAATGTGGTACTGAACGTGAGCTGCAGCGGAAACTATTCGAATCTGTTTGCAGATCCGCAGGAGATAGAAGTAACTTTAGAATAAGAAGGAGCAGTAATTTGGCTGAATACGAGATCAGAGATATTGCGCTCGCGCCATCCGGTCATACCAAGATCGAATGGGTGCAGCACAATATGCCCCTGCTCGCAGGGTTAGAAGAGGAATTCAGGGAGACGCAGCCTTTCAAGGGAGTTCGCATCTCCCTTTCTGTGCATCTGGAAGCGAAGACCGCTTACCTGTGCAAGGTGCTGGCGGCAGGCGGAGCGGAGATGTCTGTGACCGGAAGCAACGTGCTTTCCACGCAGGATGATGTCGCTGCCGCGCTGGTGGAGGACGGCCTCCGCGTGTTCGCGTATCACGGCGCGACACCGGAGGAATACGACCGGCACATTGAGATGTGCCTTTCCAATAAGCCGAACATCATCATCGATGACGGCGGAGACCTGGTCTCCATGCTGCACACGAAGAGACCGGACCTTGCGGAAGAGGTCTGGGGCGGCTGCGAGGAGACGACCACCGGCGTGATCCGCCTTAAGGCGATGGAGGCGGACGGTGTGCTGAAGTTCCCGATGGTAGCGGTGAATGACGCGGACTGTAAGCATCTGTTCGACAACCGGTATGGAACCGGTCAGTCCGTCTGGGACAGCATCATGCGGAACACCAACCTGATCGTCGCGTCGAAGACGGTCGTCGTCGTCGGTTACGGCTGGTGCAGCCGTGGAATCGCGATGCGGGCGGATTCGCTTGGCGCGCGCGTCATCGTGACAGAGGTGAATCCGGTCAAGGCGATCGAAGCCAGAATGGATGGTTACGACGTGATGACAATGGCAGAAGCGGCGCCGCTCGGCGATATCTTCGTTTCCGCGACCGGCTGCTGCAAGACTATTACGGTCGAGCACATGCTGACGATGAAGGATCGCGCGATCCTCACGAACGCAGGACATTTCAACTGCGAGATCGACATGGACGCGCTGGAGAAGGCAGCGGTCAGTAAGAAGGAGACCCGGGCGAATATCATGGGGTATGAGCTTCCGAACGGGAAATGGGTGAACGTGATCGCAGAGGGCCGCCTGGTCAATATCGCGGCAGCGGATGGACATCCGGCAGAGATCATGGATATGAGTTTTGCGGTGCAGGCTTTGTCCGCGATGTATATCCTCGAGCATCACAGAGAGCTGGGCAACCGAGTGGTCGATGTCAGCCGCGAGATCGACGATGTCGTAGCGCGCCGCAAGCTCGCTGCCTGGGGGATCGAGATCGATGCCCTGACGGAAGAACAGGAAGCATACCTGCACAGCTGGGATCTTGGCTGAGAAAAGGAGAGAATCATGGACAATCAGAAGCTGGCAGATCTTTTATTTCCGAATATAGAGAAGACGCCGGAAGATTATGAGAAGATGTACCCTGCGCGGGACCTGCCGGAAGGCGCGCGCGTGACGAGACTCGGACCGAGCCCGACCGGATTCATCCACATGGGGAATCTGTACGGCGCGTTCGTGGACGAGCGGCTGGCGCACCAGAGCGGCGGCGTGTTCTACCTGCGCATTGAGGATACCGATGATAAGCGCTATGTGGAGGGCGCGATCGATCTGATCGTTACTTCGCTGGAATTCTTTGGCGTGCAGTTTGACGAGGGCGCGTCCCGAGATGGAGATCACGGCGCTTACGGAGACTATACCCAGAGCCACAGAGGGCCGATCTATCAGTGCTTTGCGAAGAAGCTCGTCGCAAAGGGCAAGGCCTATCCGTGTTTCCTGACGGAAGAGGAGATCGCGGAGATCCGCGCCCGTCAGGAAGAAGAGAAGGCAACACCGGGCATCTACGGCGCATATGCTGCCTGCCGTGAATGGACGTACGAGCAGGTGGAAGAGGCGATAAAAGCCGGAAAACCGTATGTCGTGCGCCTGCGTTCCACCGGAAAGCCTGCTGAGCAGGATGCGGAAGGAAAAGAGATCGTCCGCCGCGTGAGCGTCGAGGATGCGGTCCGCGGTACGCTGTCGATGCCGGAGAACTTTATGGATACGGTCATTCTGAAGGCGACCGGGATCCCGACCTATCATTTCGCGCATGTCGTGGATGATCACCTGATGCGCACGACGCACGTGGTGCGCGGAGCAGAGTGGCTGTCTTCGCTGCCGATCCACGTGGAGCTGTTTGAGAAGCTCGGCTGGGAGCCGCCGGTCTACTGCCATACCGCGCAGCTGATGAAGCTGGACGAGGAAGGCAATAAGCGGAAGCTCTCCAAGAGAAAAGATCCGGAGCTCTCGCTCGACTACTACCGCAGCATGGGCTATCATCCGGCAGCCGTGCGGGAGTACCTGCTGACGATCCTGAACTCCAATTTCGAGGAATGGAGAATGGAGAACCCGGATGCGCCGATCGACGACTTCCGGTTCACGACGGAGAAGATGAGCAGTTCGGGCGCACTGTTCGACCTGAACAAGCTGAATGATATCAGCAAGGACGTACTGCTGAAGATCAGCGCGGAAGAGCTGGCAGACTGGCTCAGAGGCTGGTCGGAAGCATATGCGCCGGAGTTTTCCTCCGTATTTGAAGACCGCGATTATCTGGTGAAGATCCTCGATCTCGGCCGTCAGGACAAGAAGCCGAGAAAGGATCTGATCTACGCGCGTCAGATCATGGAGTTCATCAGCTATTTCTTCGACGACCGGTTCCAGATCGAAGATGCGATGCCGGCAGAAGTGCCGCAGGAGGATCTCGGAACGATCCTGCGCGGCTATCTGGAGAGCTACGATCACAGCGATGACCAGAGTGAGTGGTTCGGAAAGATCCGCGCGATGGCGGTCGAGCTCGGCTATGCGGCCAAGCCGAAGGACTTTAAAAAGCATCCGGAGGATTATAAGGGCCATGTCGGTCATGTCAGCAGCGTGATCCGCATCGCGCTGATGGGACGCGCACAGTCGCCGGACGTCTGGACGATCCAGCAGATCATGGGCGAAGAGATGGTGCGTAGAAGAATCGAAGCGTATCTAAAAGAACTTTCTTGAAGACTGAAAAAGCAGTGTCTCAAAAGGCGAATAATTTGTCTTAGGAGGCACTGCTTTTTAGCTGCCTTAATTTCCAATGGTTAATCGCCTGCAAGCCGGGCCATGGACAAGCCGCCAGGCACTTTGCCCACATAGGATCCCACCGTCTTGACGCATATTTGCGTCAAGCCAGAGCCATCGTAGCGCAGAGTGCTGTCATCAGAGTTGACACCTGAGTTATGACGCAAAAAACATTGAAATTCGGGGTATTTTTGCGTCAAGCAAAAGGTACCGGAGCAAAGGGTACCGCCATCAGAGTTGATACCTGAGTTATGACGCTGAAACCATTGGAATTCGGGGCGTTTTTGCGTCAAGCAAGGGGGACAGGAGCGCAAAGTGCCACTTTGCAATCTAGGAGCAGCGTCTTGACGCATGGTGAATCGAATGAGATAAGGATTATATGGATGGATTGGAAGGGTCGGCCTTTAAGCATGCCGGATGCGCGGTGATGCGATATTCGCAGGAGCAGATGCAGGAAGACACGAGGCGAAGAAGAAGAATAGATAAGTCCCGGGAACTGTTTGAGCAAAAGTAATGCTGCGAGTTTTCCCGGGACTCTATTCTTCCTGAGCCGAGTGTTCTGACATGCCTGCTCCGAGGACTTAGCAGAACCGTGCATTCAGCATGCTTAAAGGCCGCCTCTATTCTGAAGCGGCCTCCTGCTTTTTTAATGGTTATGCTGCGGAGCCTGCGTGCTTCTCCGCTTTTTCTTTCGCCAGCGTACGGAAGCTCGTGATCGCAAGGATGATTGCCAGAACGACGAGCAGTACGGCGATGCCTGCCTGAACGGCAGCCCATGTGCCTTCCACGCCGCCGGCAGATGCCAGCGCGAGCTTGGCCATGATCGTCTGGATCAGCGAGCAGATGGTAACGATCAGCATGAAGACCATCGGAATGTAGAACATCTTGTTATTGCGGCCGATGCTGCCGAGCCATGTGCAGACTGCGAGAAGTCCGAGCGCTGCCAGCAACTGGTTTGCCGCACCGAACAGAGGCCAGATGCGCGCGTATCCGGTCATGCCCAGCGCGATGCCGAGAACGACGGTGATCAGCGTCGCGAAATACGGGTTGACCAGAAGCTTCGTTCCGCCGGTCACGTCCTGTACGGTCTGGCCTTTCTCCAGCCAGAATTCCTGGAACATGTAACGTGCGAGACGTGTCGCGGTATCCAGAGAAGTCAGGCAGAAGACGGATACTGCCAGTACCAGCATATTGTAAGCGACGGTGACGACCTGCTCCGAGCCGGCAAAGGTGCCGAGCATCTGTGAAATACCGTTTGCGAATACGGCAGTCGGAGAGGTCAGCGTCGGCTCTGCAGAGGATGCGTCTGCCCAGACATAGCCTACCGCGCACAGGGAGATGATCGCCAGAGCGCATTCGACGAGCATTGCGCCGTAGCCGATCGGCTTAGCATCTCTTTCGGAGTTGATCTGCTTGGCCGTTGTTCCGGATGCTACCAGCGAGTGGAATCCGGAGATCGCGCCGCAGGCAATCGTTACGAAAAGTGCCGGGAACAGCGTTCCTGTGGTAAAGAGTCCATTGCTTGCCGGAGCTGTGAATCCGGTGAAGGCGGGCATTTCAATATTTGCGTTGCCGCCAAGAGCTGCGCCGACAATACTGATGATCGCAAGTGCCATCATAAAGTAGAGAAGGAACGAGCTCAGGTAATCTCTCGGCTGGAGCAGGATCCATACCGGAGTTACAGATGCAATCAGAATGTAGACTCCCAGGAGCCACATCCATCCGGAGTAGGACAGCGCGATCGGGTGGAAGTTCAGACCGACGGCAACGATGATGATGATCCCGACGACACCGAGCACAGAGGAGATGCCGATCGGAGCGTTCCTTCTGTAGACGAAGAATCCGAAGATGATCGCCAGAACGATGAAGAGGATGGAGATCATTGCGGTGGATTCATGCGCTTCGAGGACCGCGCCTTCCAGAACATTGCCCATGGAGTCTGTGCTGCCGAACGTGCTTGCGACGATAGACGCAAACGCGGCAACGACCAGAAGGAGTGTCAGATAAGCGAAGATGATGAAGAGCCTCTTGGCTGTCTTTCCCATCGTGTCATCGATGACTTCTCCGATGGACTGCCCTTTGTGACGGATCGAGGCGAAGAGCGCGCCAAAGTCGTGCATTCCGCCGAAGAAGATGCCGCCAATCAGGACCCAGAGCATGACCGGGACCCATCCGAAGACAGCTGCCTGGATTGGGCCGTTGATCGGGCCGGCTCCTGCAATCGAGGAGAAGTGGTGGCCCATCAGTACCGGGGCCTTTGCCGTGGAGTAGTCCATGCCGTCTTCCAGTTCGTGAGATGGCGTGACGCGGTTCTCATCGATTCCCCATTGTTTGGCAAGCCAGCCGCCGTAGAAGATGTATCCGCAGATCAATACTAAAAGACTGATGATAAGGATAACTGCTGCATTCATTTAGAATACCTCCTGAAAAATAACGTTTCACCGCGGGAACGGAATCACCTTCCCGCAGTTTTCCTCATATCCTGCCATGCCTCGCCTTACTTCCTCAAAAGTACTCAGAAAGAACTTCTTCATCTGTCTTGCGTCGCGATTGGTATAGACCTGTTCTTTTTCCAGATCGACCAGTATCAGATGCGCTTCTGCATAGCCCCGGAAGGTAAACAGGAAATTATGCGTAAACCGGTAAGACCGGAGCTGTTCCGAGGTCGCCTGCGAAGGGGAATGATTGCAAATAAAAACAAAAGTGAGATAAGAATACATGTGGTCCTTTTCAGGATAACGTTCTCCTCTGCAGACCAGATCCGGGATCATGTGCTCCTTTATGACCGTCTCTGCATGTTCGATCATTTCCTCCGATAAGTCATCTGCGATACGGAACAGGACGTGCTCATGGCTGCGAACCGTCCAAAGATTTGCCTTTCTGGTCAGGACGTATTTTTCATCCTGCGAAAGGTAGCTGGCATAGGCGTCATATTCCACACCGCAGGCGCGGTAAGGCTTCAGAATATCAAAAGAACCGGCATATTTGGCAAGTGTGCGGTCCAGGTACGTGTACGCGTCCAAAGAAGCTCTCCTCCTGCGCAAAGGCGAATAAATCAGGATACTGAAATAACTACAGAGGAAAGTGTAGCACTTTTTGGGAAATAGTTCAATATATTTTAATAAAATTTGTAAAGAAACCCAAAAAAGGCGTTTGGGGCATAATAAAAGGGCCGTCCCAAGGACGGCCCGTCACATGCGAATAATCGACTATCTTCTGTCATCAAACTGCAGCTCGAAGTTAGAGATGATATCCTGATTCTCCAAAGCCGTGTGCAGAACTGCGATCTGATCCTTGATGAAAGCGTTGATCTCGCTCTCAGCTATATCGTCTACGCCATGGCCCTTCATGTAGAGCTTCATCGACTCACGAATCACGATGTAGCAGACCTCATTGTCCAGTCCGTCGATAACCATGTTATTTACTGCGTTTGCGTATGCGTTTCTCAGTAACTCTTTCTTATCCATTCTGACATCCTCCATGAAAAAAAGATTACCCCGGGAGCAGGTCTCCCCTATGATTACTTCTAAAATTTTAACATAATGAAAATGAAATTTCAACGGATATAACCATATGCGTTTGGAAATATGTTAAAATAGTAGACTGGAGGAGAGCAAATGGCATTTACGCATCTTCATGTTCATACGGAATACAGCCTTCTGGACGGCGCAGCCCGCATCCGGGATGTCGTCGCCCGCGCCAAGGAGCTCGGCATGGATTCCCTCGCGATCACGGATCACGGGGTGATGTTCGGCGTGATCGACTTCTGGCGCGAGTGTAAGAAGCAGGGGATCCGCCCGGTCATCGGGTGCGAGGTCTACACGGCTGCCCGCAGAATGCAGGATAAAGACCCTGAGAAAGACAAGTACCAGGGCCATCTTGTGCTGCTCTGCGAGAACCAGACCGGCTATCAGAATCTGATCAAGATCGTTTCGAAAGGATTTACCGAGGGCTTTTATTACAAGCCCCGTATCGATAAAGAAGTCCTTCGGGAGCATCATGAGGGAATCATCGCGCTTTCCGCATGCCTGGCCGGAAAGGTGCAGCGCTGCCTTTCGAACCGGGATTATGAGGGCGCGCGGGAAGAGGCGCTCGCGATGCAGGAGATCTTCGGAAAGGGCAACTTCTTTCTGGAGGTCCAGAATCAGGGACTGGAAGCGGAAGCCCGGATCCTTCCGGACCAGATCCGTCTGTCCCGCGAGACCGGCATTCCTCTCGTCGCGACAAACGATTCCCATTATGTGAAGCAGGAGGACGCCGCTGCGCACGATATCCTGCTCGCGATTCAGACCGCTACGAACATCTATGATGAAAACCGCATGCGGTATGAGACGGACCAGTTCTACCTGAAAAGTGAAGAGGAGATGCGGCAGATCTTTTCCGATATTCCGGAAGCCTGCGACATCACTCATGATATCGCGATGCGGTGCAATGTGGAGTTTACGTTCGGCGAGTATCACCTGCCGGAGTTCATTCCGCCGAAAGGAAAGACGAACCGGGAATACCTGAGAGAGCTGTGCGCGGAGGGGATCCGCGGACGGTATGACGAGGTCACGGAGGATCTCGCGGAGCGCCTCGAGTATGAGCTCGGTGTCATTGAATCGATGGGCTATGTGGAGTACTTCCTCATCGTCTGGGATTTTATCAACTACGCCAAGAGAAACGGGATCATGGTCGGCCCGGGTCGAGGCTCAGCCGCCGGCAGCCTCGTCGCCTACTGCCTGCATATCACAGATATCGATCCGATCCGGTACAGTCTGATCTTTGAGCGCTTCCTGAATCCGGAGCGCGTCAGCATGCCGGATATCGACGTCGACTTCTGCATTGAGCGCCGCGGCGAGGTCATCGAATACGTCCGTCAGAAGTACGGCCGCGATAACGTCTCGCAGATCATCACGTTCGGAACGATGAAGGCGAAGGCAGTGGTCCGGGATGTGGGCCGCGCGCTGAACATGAGCTACGCGGATGCGGACCGGATCGCCAAGGCGATCCCCTTCGATCTGAAGATGACCATCGACAAGGCGCTGGAGACGAGTCCGGACCTGAAAGCGATGTATGAAGAGGATGAGGCCGTCCGACACGTCCTGGATATGTCCAGAAAGCTGGAGGGAATGCCGCGTCACGCTTCGACGCATGCGGCCGGCGTCGTGATCTCCCGTCTGCCGCTGGATGAATACGTTCCGCTGTACATGACGGATAAGGGCGTCGCGACCCAGTTCAACATGACGACGATCGAGGAGCTCGGTCTTCTGAAGATGGACTTCCTCGGCCTCCGGAACCTGACCGTCATCCGGGATGCGCTGGAGCTGATCCGGCGGAATCACGGGGTGGAAATCGATTTTGCCAAAATGGGATATGACGACCGCGCCGTCTATGATATGATCGCGTCCGGGAACACGGATGGCGTATTCCAGCTGGAAAGCGCGGGCATGACGAGCTTTATGAAAAACCTGAAGCCGTCCTGCTTCGAGGACGTCGTCGCAGGCATTTCCCTGTACCGTCCCGGCCCGATGGACTCCATCCCGCGGTATATCGAGAATAAGAAAGATCCGTCCAAGATCAAATATGTGACGCCGGAGCTCGCGCCGATCCTGGACGTTACCTATGGCTGCCTGGTCTATCAGGAGCAGGTCATGCAGATCGTGCGTGATCTGGCCGGCTACAGCTTCGGCCGCTCGGATATCGTCCGCCGGGCGATGAGTAAAAAGAAGACGAGCGTCATGATGGAGGAAAAACAGTACTTCATCTATGGCAAGACGGATGAGAACGGAAATGTGGAGATCCCGGGCTGCGTGCGGAATGGAATATCCGCGGAAGCGGCAGAGGCGATCTTCGCAGACATGGAGACGTTCGCGCAGTACGCGTTTAACAAATCCCATGCAGCGGCCTACGCGGTCGTCGCTTATGAGACCGGTTATCTGAAGAAGTATTATCCGGTCGAGTTCATGGCAGCGCTGCTGTCCAGCGTGATGGGGGATACGGCGCAGACCAGCCGGTATATCCGCAACTGCGAGGAGATGGGCATCCGCGTCCTGCCGCCCGACGTCAACGAGAGCGAAAAGAAGTATACCGTTGTAGATGGAAAGATCCGCTACGGGCTTCGCGGCGTCAAAAATGTCGGCGACAATGCGATTGACAATATCATCGAGAGCCGGCGGAAGCGCGGCCTTCCGCAGAACATCTTCCAGTTCGTCAGCAATATCGATGTCAGTATCGTAAACAAGAAAGCCGTGGAGAGCCTGATCAAGGCCGGCGCGCTGGACTGCTTCGATCCGAACCGCGCGGCGCATCTCGCGATCTACGAATCGCTGATGAGCGCGGCGCAGAACGACGCCAAGAAGAACGTGGCCGGACAGTTGTCCCTGTTCGACCTCAGCAGCGATGCGATGAACGCGGCGGATACGAGCGGGAAGCTGCCGGATGTGAAGAATTTTCCGAACAAGGTTCTGCTCGCGCTGGAAAAGGAAATGCTCGGCGTCTATATCTCCGGGCATCCTCTGCAGGCGTACGCGAGCCGGATGGAGAAGCTGGTGACGGCGACGAGCCGCGATCTCGCGCAGGCGGGAAGCTCCGCAGAGACGGAGGACGGAACGATCGCAGAAGGCGGCATGGAACTCAGCCATGGGGACAGCCACCTCTACGACGGACAGCCGGTCATCATGGCGGGGCAGATCGCCGGCCGGAAGAACCTGGTGACGAAGAATAACAAGATGATGGCGTTTGTGGATCTCGAGGACCTGTACGGCATGACGGAAGTGGTCGTGTTCCCGAACGTTTATGAACGGTGCCAGCAGGCCATCGTGGAAGATAACGTCGTTCTGCTCTGGGGTAAGCTGAACTTTAAAGAAGGCGAGGTGCCCAAGGTGCTGGCGGACCGGATCGAGGAGATGCGGGAAGAGACGGATGAGATTTTGTTAAAGATAAAAATCCCGGCAGCCGCGGACGAAGGCCCGCTGCTGAACCGGATCTCCGAGGTGCTCCGGCTCGCGCCCGGACCTGCAACAGCTCTGCTATACCTGCAGAACGGCCGCACAGTACGGAACCGCAACGGCGTGGATCCGTCGGATTATGTAGTAGAAGAACTGAAAGCGCTGGTCGGCGCTGGAAATGTGAAAACAGATACAAGAAAGGGAAACGGATGAAAAAGATTGGAATTCTGACGAGCGGCGGAGATGCGCCGGGTATGAACGCAGCGGTTCGCGCCGCCGTGCGATGCGGTATCGAGAAGGGCATGCAGGTCTACGGCATCTACAGAGGGTATGAAGGCCTGATCGATGGTGAGATCCAGGAAATGGATCTCCGGTCCGTGGGCGACATTCTGCACCGCGGAGGAACAGTCCTGAAAACCGCGCGCAGCAAGCGGTTCATGACAGAGAAAGGGATCGATAGAGCGATGATGGTGCTGGATACTTTCGGCATCGAGGATCTCATCTGCATCGGCGGAGACGGAACGCTGCACGGGGCACTGGAGCTTTCGAAACGGGGAGTCCGCATCATGGGCCTTCCGGGCACGATCGATAACGATCTGGGTTACACGGATTACACGATCGGGTTCGATACGGCGGTCATGACCGTGCTCGACGCGATCAGCAAGATCCGCGACACTTCTACGGCCCATGAACGCGTTTGTGTTGTCGAGGTTATGGGAAGACACTGCGGCGATATCGCGCTCTATGCCGGCCTGACCGGCGGCGCGGAGGCAGTCGTCCTGCCGGAAGTGAAACCAGATGTGAAGGAGATCTGCAGGCACCTGATCACCAGCGCCAACAGCGGGAAGATGCAGAGCATCATCGTCATCGCGGAGGGCGCAGAGATCAGCTCGGATGAACTGGTGCGCACGATCAACAAGATCACCGGACGTGACGTCAAGCGCGTCGTTCTGTCCTATCTGCAGCGCGGCGGATCCCCGACCATGTCGGACCGCATGCTGGCTTCGCTGTGCGCGGCCAAGGCAATCAACCTCATCGAAGAGGAGTCTGAGAGCAAGGCGATCGGTATCCTGGATGGCAAAATCATTGCCTTCGATCTCGCCGAAGCGCTGGAGCAGAAACGCGAGTTCAAGACCAGTATCTACAATCTGATCGGAGTGCTCGGAAAATGATGGAGAATGGAAAGACCGCAGTCCTGTACTATTCCAAATATGGCTCTACCAGGCAGTATGCGGAATGGATCGCAGAAGAGCTCGGCGCGGATCTGATCGATGCGAAAGCCCGCAGACTGAAGCTCCGCGACATCCGCGATTATGATACGATCATCTATGGCGGAGGCATTTACTCCGGAGGAATCAAAGGCGTGGAGCTGATCACGAAGAACTGGTCCAAAGGCCTTTCGGAAAAGCGCGTCATCGTGTTTGCCGTGGGGATCGCGGTGGATATCGAGGCGAACCGGGAGCAGTGCAGGGAAATCAATTTTGAGAAGCGTCTCATCTACTGGATGGATGGAGAAGAATACGGAATGGATCCGGATGCAGAGGGCGGCGCGCCGGCCGAGGCGCCCGGCCTTTCGGAACTGCTCCGGCAGAAGATGATGCCGGTGAAGTGCTTCTTCCTGCCCGGAAGGTACGATCCAGCTGCCATCAAGGGACTGGACAGAGGCATCATGGCCTTCACCCGCAAGCTGATCGGAGACGGCGCCGGAGGCGCCACATCAGGCAGCGCGGCGGTGATCCGCCGCATGGAGGAGGGCTGTGACCTGATCGACCGCGAAGCGATCCGGCCGATTCTGGAAGCGGCAAGAGGCGAATCCGAACACTAAAGATCGATCCCAATATCGTTATCAAGAGCGGTTCCATATCCGATGGAGCCGCTTCCGAATTTCCGGCGGATCTCGTCCACCGTCCGCTCCATGGATTCCTGCGAGGCGCGGCGGCTGCCGGGATCCTGCGCGTCTGCGGATCCGCTGCCGTTTAAGACGTCGAAAAGAGAGAGCTGTTCGCTTTCGGATTCATCCGTAAGGCTGATGGCCGTGACGGTCAGAAGGCGGATCGGATCGCTCATGCGCCAGGAGCTGTGCACGATGGAAAGCGCAGCGTCACGGATGTCGGATGCCAGATTGACCGGGCGGTCCAGCTGTTTCTGGCGGGAGATGGTCTTCAGGGAAGGATCCTTGATATCGACTTTTATCCCATAGGCCTTCAGCTGGTACTTGCGGAGACGGCCAGAGACGGTGTCTGCCAGAGAGGTCAGAGCCGCTGTCAGATCCTCCTCACTGGTCAGATCGCGGCGGAAGGTGATGCCGTTTCCGACGGATTTGATCTTCTCCTTCTGCTCGAAGAGGCGCACCGGGGAGGTGTCCTCGCCTCGCGCGTAAGTGCGCAGCAGGGGACCCTGCTTGCCGAGAAGCTTTTCCAGCGAGAGCGGATCCGCGAGCGCGAGATCACCGATCGTCTCGATGCCGATCCCGTTCAGCTTCTGCGCAGTGGACCAGCCGCAGAAAAACAGCTCAGAGACCGGAAGCGGCCAGAGCAGCGTTTTATAGTTGTCCCGCGTGATCACGGTGGTCGCGTCGGGCTTTTTATATTCGGAGCCCATTTTGGCAAAGATTTTGTTATATGATACGCCGGCGGAGAGCGTCAGCCCCAGCTCCTCGCGCACGCGGGTCCGGATGCGGTCTGCGATCTCGCGGCCGCTCCCGAAAAGACGCTGACTCCCTGTCACGTCCAGCCAGGACTCGTCGACGCTGAAGGGCTCGACCATATCCGTGTACTCCTGGTAGATCTGATTCAGGCGGATGCTGAGCGCACGGTATTTTTCATGATGCGGCGGAAGCAAAACAAGGCCAGGGCACTTCCGCATGGCCTGCCAGATCGTTTCGGCGGTCTTGACGCCGTATTTTTTGGCGGGATCGTTCTTGGCGAGAATAATGCCGTGCCTGCTTTCGGGATCGCCCGAGACCGCTACGGGAACATCCTTCAGCTCCGGATGATCCAGCAGTTCGACGGACGCGAAAAAACTGTTCATGTCACAATGTAATATCACTCTGTCCATAGGTATAGTATAGCATCGTTTTGCGCGCAGTTGAATCACAAAACATACTCGCAAATGTCCGGATTCTAGTGTAGAATAAGGGTATACAGAAGGAGTATAGCATGGATATCAAAAAAGTGGATATAGAAGAGATCGTCGCGAAGCAGCAGGAGTATTTCCGTACGGGCGCGACCAGGCCGGTCGCATTCCGGAAGGAGATGCTGCGGAAGCTTGCCGCCGCGATCCGGGAATATGAAGAAGCGATCAACCGCGCCATGATGGCGGACATGAACAAATCTCCGGCAGAGGTCTATATGACTGAGACCGGGATCGTGCTGGAGGAGATCCGGTATCATCTGCGTCATTTGAAAGACTGGGCGAGGGTGCGGCATGTGCCGACGCCGCTGGCGCAGTTCCCGTCGGTTTCGTTCGTATCACCGGAGCCGTATGGCGTGGCGCTCATCATGTCACCGTGGAACTATCCGATCCAGCTCTGTCTGAATCCGCTGGTCGGCGCGATCTCCGCCGGATGTACCGCAGTGATCAAGCCGTCTGCATACGCGCCGGCGACCAGCGCGGTGATCAACGAGATGATCACCTCTGCATTCCCTTCCCGGTATGTAGCGGTCATCGAGGGCGGCAGACAGGAGAATTCCGCGCTTCTGAATCAGAAGTTCGACTACATTTTCTTCACGGGAAGTCCGGCGGTCGGCCACACCGTCATGGAGGCCGCTGCTAAGCATCTGACCCCGGTCACGCTGGAGCTCGGCGGAAAGAGTCCGGTCATCGTGGATCAGACGGCGAACGTGGAGGTAGCCGCGCGGAGAATCGCGTTCGGAAAGGTTCTGAATGCGGGGCAGACCTGCGTGGAGCCGGATTATGCTTTCGTACATAAGGATGTCAGAGAACGCTTCATCGCCGCGTATAAGAAGGCGATCGACCAGTTTTTCCCGGATGGCGACATGAGCGACATGAACGTGATCATCAACGAGAAGCACTACAAGCGCGTGCGCCGGCTTCTGGTCTGCGGCGACGCAGTGGTCGGAGGCGGATTTGACGACGCGCGCCGTTTCATCGAACCGACGCTCCTGGACAACGTGGATCTGAGTTCTCCGATCATGAAGGAGGAGATCTTCGGACCGATCCTGCCGATGCTGACCTACAGCCATCTGGACACCTGCATCGAGTTCATTCAGGATCATCCGCGTCCGCTGGCGCTGTACCTGTTCACGAGGAATAAGGCGGCAGAGAAGAAGATCCTGGCCACCTGCTCGTTCGGCGGCGGCTGCATCAACGACACGATCGTACATCTCGCCACGAGCCAGATGCCTTTCGGCGGTGTCGGCGCGAGCGGTATGGGAAGCTATCATGGAAAGAAGAGCTTCGATACGTTTACGCACTACCGGAGCATTCTGAAGAAGGCGAACTGGCCGGATCTGCCGGTCAGATACCGCCCGTATACGAGAACGAAAGACCGGATCATCCGGATGCTGTTACGATAACAGAGAGGCAGACTATGATCGATATCTGCATAATTGGCGCGGGGGCGGCCGGCATGGCGGCGGCCATCCCGGCCGCGGCGGGCGCCCCGGGCTGCTCCGTCGTGATACTGGAGAAAGGAGACCGCCCCGGGCGCAAGATCCGGGCGAGCGGAAACGGCCGGTGCAATCTGACCAATACCGCCTGCGCGCGCAGCCGCGAGGTGCGTGCGTTTTTCCGGTCGATCGGCGTGCAGACGACCGAAGAGCGGGAAGGCCGCGTCTATCCGTCGAGCTTTGACGCGGCAGATGTGGCGGAGGCGCTTTCGGAACGCTGCCGGGCGCTCGGCGTAGAGATTCGCTGCGGCACGGCATGCGAGACGGTGGAGCGGATATCCGGGGGGTTTGCTGTAGGTTTTGTACAAGGGAAGAAAAAAGGAACCCTGAAATGCCGCAAACTCCTGCTCGCCACAGGCGGCAAAGCAGCGCCCCAGCTCGGGACGACCGGCGACGGATACCGGCTCGCCGGAAAGCTCGGAATCTCCGTGACCCGGCTTGCCCCATCCCTGACCGCGGTGGAGATCGTCTCCGGCAACCGGGATCTCGCCGGAGTGCGGGCAGACGCGGAGGTCAGCCTGTACTACCGGGGCCGTGAGTACTTCCGGGAA
Source organism: Eubacterium sp. (assembly GCA_017425345.1). The sequence continues at coordinate 15,480 of JAFOML010000022.1, forward strand.
CGGGGCGAAGTACAGTTTACGGAGTATGGAATCTCGGGGATCTGTGTGTTCAATCTCTCGAGGAAGCTCGTTTTGCCGGCAGGAGAACGTCTGGAAGACGGGTTCCGGGAATATGAGATCCGGATCGATCTGCTCCCGTCGCTGTCCTTTGAGGAAGCGAAGCAGCTGATACAGGAGCAGATGGAAGCTGGGCTGACCGGCCCGGCGATCCTTAGGAGTATCGTGCGGAAACCGCTGGCGGAGCGGATCTGGAAGGAAGCAGGAGAAGACCCGAAGAAGATCGCGGGGATCTGCAAGGCGTTCCGGATGAGACCGTCCGGCCTGCGCGGCTGGAAATACGCGCAGGTGACCCGCGGCGGCGTGCCGTATTCGGAAGTGAATGAGGAAACAATGGAATGCATACGGGTGCCTGGCCTCTATCTGGCAGGGGAGCTCATGGACAGTGACGGACCCTGCGGCGGCTGGAATCTCCAGCACGCCTGGGAGAGCGGCATTCGGGCAGGAAAGGGAATGATACGATGAGTAAGAATAGGTACAGACTGACACAGCTGAAGCTGACTCTGGATGAGAGCACCGCTGATATTCCGAAGAAGATCTCGCATAAGATGCAGATCAGCGAGGGGGATATCTCCGACGTGGAGATCACGCGCTGCTCGATCGACGCGCGTCATAAGAATGATATCCGTAAGGTGTTCAGCGTGGATTTCAGCACGGACCGCAAGCTGGACCTGCCGGAGGCACCTGTGGAGACGTATCAGGAAGTGCCGAGCGGCAGCGATGAGCTGAAACACCGCCCGATGGTCATCGGATTCGGCCCGTGCGGCATGTTTGCGGCCCTGCTCCTGGCAGAGCGCGGCTATCAGCCGATCGTGGTCGAGCGCGGCTACGACATGGAGACCCGCATCAAGGAGGTGGAGCGCTTCTGGGCGAAGGGCGTTCTGAATCCGGAATGCAATGTGCAGTTTGGTGAAGGCGGCGCGGGAACCTTTTCGGACGGCAAGCTGACGACCGGGATCAAGGACGAACGGAAGCGGAAAGTGCTGGAGGAGTTTGTCGAAGCCGGCGCGCCGGAAGATATCCTCTACATGCAGAAGCCGCATATCGGAACGGATGTGCTCCGGGAAGTCGTCGTCAATATCCGCAAGAAGATCGAATCCCTCGGCGGCCAGGTGATCTTTGACGCCCGTATGAACCATCTGATGCTGAAGGACGGACACGTGACCGGCGCGGTAACCCAGAAGGGCTATCAGCTCCGCTATATGCACGCAGATGTGATGGTGCTCGCGATCGGACACAGCTCCCGGGATACGCTGGAGAGCCTCGTGGATGACAATATGGCAATGGGCCTGAAGCCACTGTCCATCGGCGTCCGTATCGAACATCCGCAGGAGATGGTGGACCGGGCGCAGTACGGGGAGATGGCCGGCAATCCGGCGCTTCCACCGGCCGTATATAATCTGGCGCATCACTGCCGGAACGGACGCGGCGTCTATACCTTCTGCATGTGCCCGGGCGGAGAAGTGGTGGTTGCTTCCTCCGAGACCGGCGGCGTCGTCACGAACGGCATGAGTAACCGAAACCGGGACAGCGGAACGGCGAACAGCGCGGTGCTCGTGGATGTACATCCGGAAGATTTTATCGGCGGCGGCATTCTGGCGGGCGTGGATTTTCAGCGCAAGTATGAGAGGATCGCATTCCGGAACGGCGGCGGCAAATACAAAGCGCCGACCTGCACCTGGGCGCAGTTCCGGGACGGAGCGCCGGAAGCGCAGGCCGTACTGGAGTGCCTGCCCGGATTCGCGATCGATGCGATCCGCGAGGCGATGCCGGAGTTCGGCCGCAAGCTGCGCGGCTTTGACTCAGACGACGCGGTGATCACCGCGGTGGAGAGCCGCAGCTCTTCCCCGATCCGCATGATCCGCGATGAGCATTATGAGAGCAATATCCGCGGACTGTTCCCGGGCGGCGAGGGCGCCGGCCACGCAGGCGGGATCATGAGCTCTGCCGTGGACGGTCTCCGCATCGCAGAGGAGATCATCAGCAGGTATCAGCCGCTGGAGTAAAGAATTGAAAAACGGGGCAGCCTTTCCTGTAGTTCCTACATGGGAAAGGCACCCCGTTTTTTAGTGTCTGTTTGAATGGGCTCTATTTGACCAGCACGTCTCCGGTCATTTCCTCCGGGATCGGAATATCCATCAGCGCCAGCATCGTCGGCGCGATGTCTGCAAGCTTGCCCGGGCCATTGAACTCACGCGGCTCGTTTGCGATGTGGACGAGCGGCACCTGGTTTAAGGAGTGGGCCGTGACGACCTTCCCGTCGTGATCCAGCATGACATCCGCGTTGCCGTGGTCTGCCGTCAGCAGGATCTGGCCGCCCTTGGCGAGAACGGCTTCCGCGATCTTCGGCACGCAGGCGTTCAGCGTCTCGATCGCCTTAATGGCTGCCTCCATCACGCCGGTATGCCCGACCATGTCCGCGTTGGCGAAGTTCAGGATGATCATATCGTACTTCTCTGCCTCGATCTGCTCGATGACCTTCTCCGTCACGAGATAGGCGCTCATCTCCGGCTGCAGGTCGTAGGTCGCGACCTTCGGCGACGGTACCAGAATGCGGTCCTCGCCCGGATTCGGCTCTTCCACGCCGCCATTGAAGAAGAAGGTGACGTGCGCGTACTTCTCGGTCTCCGCGATGCGCAGCTGCTTCAGTCCGAGGCTGCTCACGTATTCGCCCAGCGTGTTCGGATAGGTCTCCGGCGGATAGGCGATCTCGACGTTCGGCATCGTGGCATCGTACTCGGTCATGCAGATGTAGACGATATCCTTCGGCTCTTTCTGTCTGACAAAACCATCAAACTCCCTGTCCACAAACGTCCGCGTGATCTCTCTCGCTCTGTCCGGACGGAAATTGTACATGATGATCGAATCGCCGTCTTCTACGGTGACCGCCTCTGCGCCTTCCGGAATCACTGCGGTCGGCTTGACGAACTCATCGTTCTCATCTCTCGCATAGGCGTTATCCACGGCTTCCGCGCCGGATGCGGCAGTATAGCCGTTTGCCAGCGTGATCGTATCGTAAGCGAGCTGCACGCGCTCCCAGCGCTTGTCGCGGTCCATCGCGTAGTAGCGGCCGCTGATGGAAGCGATGCGGCCGCAGCCGAGCTCCTTCAGCTTCTCCTCCAACTGCTCAATATAGATCTTTGCGCAGCGTGGCGGCACGTCTCTGCCGTCCAGGAAGCAGTGGACCGCCATCCGGTCGAGTCCGCGGCCCTTTGCCACGTCCATGACAGCAAACAGGTGGTTGATGTGGCTGTGTACACCGCCATCCGACAGCAGTCCGAAAAAGTGCAGTGTTCCGCCGGTCTCGATCGCGTGATCGATCGCGTGGAGCAGCGGCTCGTTCTTCTCCATGTTGTGGTTCTTGGCGTCCAGCGTGATGCGCTGCAGCGCCTGGTTGACGATGCGGCCGGCACCGATGTTCAGGTGGCCGACTTCCGAATTGCCCATCTGTCCGTCCGGCAGTCCGACCGGCTCTCCGCAGGCATCCAGACGAGTGGTCGGATACTTGGCAAAAATCTCATCCAGCGCCGGCTTATTCGCCTGCGCGATCGCGTTGCCGTAAGTCTCCTCATTCAGTCCGAAGCCGTCCATGATCAGCAGCATCGTAGGTCTCTTATCATTCATACTTAGTTCCTCACTGTTTTCCATGTTCGTTACTCAATTACTATCGATATGTTATGGGTTTTTGGCGGTTTTGTCAACCGTTACTTGCACGGTCAAACGGGGCTTTCGAGCGCCGGAAAGGATTGTCAAATCATTAACACAGAATGGTTTTGTATCATGGTAAAGTGTGCTATAATGATGCTTAAGGAGAAAAAGGATGGCCTGGACGGAGCAACAACAGAAAACTATAGACGTCAGAGATCACAATATTCTGGTCGCCGCAGCGGCAGGATCCGGAAAGACCGCCGTGCTCGTGGAGAGGATCCAGAAGATGGTGACAGAGGAGGATGTGCCGATCGATTCGATGCTGATCGTCACGTTCACCAACGCGGCGGCCGCGGAGATGAAGGAGAAGATCCGCCGGGCGCTGAAGACGAAGGCCGCGGAACATCCGGAGGACCGGAAGTGCAGAGCGCAGCTTGACCGGCTGCCCGGCGCGGCGATCAGCACGTTTCATTCGTTTGCGCTCTCGGTGATCCGCAATTTCTTCTATCTGATCGACCTGGAACCGGACTTTTCCATCTGCGATGAGGCGCAGGGAACGGTCCTGCTCGAAGAAGCGCTGGATGAACTGCTGGAGGAGTACTACGAGGAAGGCAGTCCGGCGTTTTATCAGTTTATGGACTGGTACGGAACGGAGCGTGGCGATGAGCAGGTCCGGAATATGCTGAGACAGGTATACCGCAATCTGCTTTCTCTGGCAGATCCGTTCGGTGAGCTCGCGAAAGCGCGGGAGGAGATCGGCCTTTCGGAAGAGGCATACATGGAATCGCGCGTGATCACCGCCATGAAGGAGATCATCTTCCGGCGGATTGCCCTCGCAGAGGGTCACCTGCGCCGGGCCGTTTCAGTGCTTACCGGCGCCGGTCTCGACCGTCTTGCCGCCACCTGTATGGGCGAGCTGGACGTGCTCGAACGGGCAGGCGAGCTGGCGGAAGCCGGTGATTACAGCGCGCTTGGCGCATGCCTCAGTGCGCATAAGTACCAGACGCTGCGGGCGAAAAAGGATGAGAAGGAATCCTATGACCCGGTCAAGGAGCAGGTCAAATCGCTTCGCAATCTCGCGAAGAGCGAGGAGAAAGCGCTCCTGGAGCAGTTTTTCACCGAGGAGCTCTCCGCGCAGCTTGCGCTGGTGCGCGAGTCTGCGCCGCTTGCGGAAACGCTGGACGGGATGCTTCACCGGCTGGATGCGATCTTCAGCGCGAAGAAGCGCGAGAATAAGAAAGTGGACTTCAGTGATATCGAGCATCTGTGTCTCTCCATTCTGCAGAAGGAAGAGGCGGCATCGTTTTATCGGAAGAAGTTTCAGTATATATTTGTGGATGAATACCAGGATACCAGTATCCTGCAGGAGACGATCCTGACCAGGATCTGCAGGGAAAACAACCTGTTCATGGTCGGGGATATCAAGCAGAGTATCTATAAATTCCGTCTGGCGGAGCCGGAGATCTTCCAGCGCCGGTATGAGCGATACCGCGCAGGGAAAGTCCGTAAATCGATGAAGATCGATCTGAACTGGAATTTCCGCAGCAAGCCCGCGGTTCTGGCGGGCATCAACGCGATGTTTGAGCCGATCATGGACGGATATGACGAGGACGCCCGGCTGTATCCGGGCATCCCCTATGAAGGGGAGTATTCGTTTGCCCCGAAGCTCTATCTGATCGATACGGCGGGGCAGGAGGATACGGATGAGGCGGTCCGTGACCTGAAGGCCGGAGAGCTGGAGGCGCTGGAAGTGTGCCGGCTGATCCAGGAGAATCTCGGCCGTCCGTATTACGACAGTAAGACGGAAAAGGTCCGGCATCTCCGCTACCGGGACATCGTCATCCTCATGCGGTCGGTGGTGAATTCCGCGCCGGTCTACGTGGAAGCGATGAAGGCCTGCGGGATCCCGCTGTTCGTGGATGACGCCGACGGCTATTTCGACACGATGGAAGTGAATGTCTTCCTGAATCTGCTGCGCGTGATCGACAACCAGTACCGCGATGTACCGCTCATCAGCGTGCTCCGTTCGGAGATCTTCGGATTCTCCACCGATGAGCTGGCGGAGATCCGCCGGCTGCATCCGAGAGGATCGTACGCAGAGGGGTTCTGGGCGCTGGCGGCGGATGAGACGTGTGAGGCGGAAGTGGCGGGGCGCTGCCGCGAAGCAGCAGCGCGGCTTCACGCCTGGAAGACGCTTGCGCTGGCGATGCCTCTCCCACAGTTTGTATGGCACCTGCTCACGGAAACCGGCTACTACCTGATCATGGGCGCGATGCCGGACGGTGTCCAGCGCCAGGCGAATCTCCGCGCGCTGGTCGACAAGACGGAATCGTTCTGTGAGAACGGGCAGCAGTCGCTCTTCAGCCTGCTCCGGTATATCGATTCGGTGCGCAGCAGGAACGTCAAGACCGGGCAGGTCCGGCTGCTCAGTGAAAAGGACGATGTGGTCCGCATCATGACGATCCACAAGAGCAAGGGGCTGGAGTTCCCGATGGTCATCACCGCCGGCATGGGCCGCCGGCTGAACTATACAAGGTCAGGCGGGAAAGTCGTTTTTCATAAGGACATCGGCCTCGGCATGTACTACGAGGATCCGGAACGTCATCTGGAACTGCCGGAGCTCCCGTATCATGTGATCATGGACCGGCTGCACCGGGAGGAAGCGGAGGAGAATATCCGCGTGCTCTACGTGGCGCTGACGCGCGCCAGAGAGTTTCTGTTCATGACCGGAACCGTCGCCGATGCAGAAAAGTATATTGAGGATAAGGAAATCGGGCTCACCAGTGATGGGACCTATCTGGGGATGCTTGCGAATCTGCCCGCATATGAGATCATAACGCCGGACGATCTGCTGCTGCCGCCGGCGGCGGCAGCAGGGGCGGCGGACGCCGCCCCGCAGGCAGAAGCCTGCGCAGATCGCCTTGCCTACCGGTACCCATACCCGGAGGCGGGTTTGATCCGTTCCAAGTATTCCGTCAGCGCGCTGAACCGGAAAGCCCATCAGGTGCTGCTCTCCCGCACAGCTGAGGATGCGGAAGAGCCGGAACCGGACCTGAATCCGGAGTCTGCCGGCGCGGCGGGAAGAAACGATGTGGATGCGAACTGCGCAGCGCGTACGCAGATACGCCTCGCAGAACCGCTCTTCATGACCGGGGAGCAGCAGATGACTGCCGCGCAGCGCGGCACGATCTATCACGGCTTTATGGAGCGAATCGACTTCAGCAGAGCTTTCCGGGAGAGCGTACAGTATCTGGAGGGTGAGGCGGAAGATTTTGTCCGGAAGGAGATCTTCACGGACGAAGAGGTGCGCGCCGTAGACCTTCGGAAGATCACCGCCTTTTTCCACACGCCGCTCGGACAGCGGTGCGTCCGCGCCTTCGAACGCGGCGAACTCTTCCGCGAGCAGAGCTTCAACCTGCGGAGCAAGCTCGCCGGAGAGGAGATTCTGATCCAGGGAATCATCGACTGCTGTTTCCTCGAGGAGGGAAAGGCAGTCCTGATCGACTATAAGACGAATTGGATCGACCGTTCCAGGCCGTTTGAAGAGGAGGCGGAACGGCTGAAAAACGTATACGGGGAACAGATCCGCCTGTACCGTGAGGCGCTCGCGAAAGCGCTGGGCGTGCCGGTCGACGAGGCATATCTCTACCTGTTCTCCGCAGAAGCTTGTATTGAGGTAAGTGAAACATGAGCATTGGACTGATACTGGAAGGCGGCGGGATGCGCGGCGCCTTCACCACGGGCGTACTGGATTATCTGATGGATCAGGAGATCTGGTTCGATCACATCATCGGCGTTTCGGCCGGCGCCTGCCACGCCTGCAGCTACGCGAGCCGGCAGCGCGGCAGATCGTACGCGGTCTTTACCGATTATCTGGATGATCCGCGTTATCTGAGCGTGCAGAGTCTTCTGAAGACGGGAGACATCTTCGGCGCGGAGTTTATCTACCACGAGATCCCGGAAAAGCTGTATCCGATTGACAACGAAGCGTTCATTGCGAGCGGCGTCAAACTGCAGGTGGTCACGACCAACTGTGAAACGGGGCTTGCAGAGTACCCGCAGATCATGGATATGTTCGAGGATATGCCATATGTCCGCGCCTCGAGCTCCCTGCCGCTGGTTTCGCGCATGGTGCCGATCGACGGCGGACTGTATCTCGATGGCGGCATCACGGATTCGATCCCGGTCCGGGAGTCGATCCGGCAGGGGAATAAGAAGAACGTGGTGATCCTGACGCAGCCGCTCGGCTACCGGAAGGATCTGAAGCAGCCGCTGACGCCGGCTTTCCGGATGCGTTACCGGAAATATCCGAGGCTGGTAGAGGCGCTGATCGAGCGGAACGCACGCTACAATGAGACCCTGGAGCTGATCGAGTTCCTGCGGCTGCACGGAGATCTGTTCGTGATCGCGCCGATGGGCGATCTTGGCATCGGACGGATGGATAAGGATATCAAAAAGCTGAGACGCGGCTATCAGGAAGGCTACTATGTAACGGAGGGCCTTTCGGAAAAGCTCCGCGCATTCCTGGAGGAATAGGATGGAGATCACACAGATCGCAGTGATACATACGGATCTTCCCCAGAAGTTCGGGATACCCAGACAGGCGGGACTCGTGCCGGAGCTGACCGGGAGGATCGAGTTTCTGCCGAAGTTCCGTGACCCGTCTGCCGTGCGGGGGCTGGAAGGCTTTTCGCATATCTGGCTTCTCTGGGAGTTCTTCGGCAAGCGGGAATGGTCGCCGACTGTGCGGCCGCCCAGGCTCGGCGGAGAGAAGCGGGTCGGTGTTTTTGCCACGAGGTCGCCGAACCGTCCGAACCGGATCGGGCTTTCGTCGGTGCGGCTTCTGTCCGTGAATCCGGACGGTCCGAACGGACCGGAACTTCTGGTCGCGGGGCCGGATCTTCTTGATGGGACGAGGATCTACGATATCAAACCGTACCTGCCGTATACGGACTGTCATCCGGAGGCGACAGGTGGATTTACGGATGAGATCGACAGCTCGCTGCTGGAGGTGGAAATCTCGCCGGAGCTGCTTGCGAAGATCGAACCCGGGAACCGCGTGGCAGTGCAGCAGCTTCTCGCGCTGGACCCGAGAGGCGCCTACGAGAAGAAGCCGGGTTATGTGTACGGGATGCGGTACGGCAGGCAGGATATCCGCTTCCGGGAGCAGGATGGACACCTGGTGGTGACGGATGTGATCGATGTGACGGAGCAGAATAAGGAGGAGCACTGCAAATAGCAGAGATATAGAAGGTATAGCAGATGAGTATTTTCAATTATGCATATGAATTTCTGGAGGTGCCGGTGACCTCAGCGCGGAAAGGGCTGAAGACCCTGACGCATTTCCGGGGAAGGAAGTATCGGGAGTTCGAATTCGGACCGAACCGGAACCAGAGGGTCATTCTTTTCGAACCAAAGACGGTCCGGCACGACGCGGTCGTCCTGTATTTCCACGGCGGCTATCTGTCTGGATCACCGGATGACCTGAGCGTCGCAGCGGACGTGTTCTGTGAAAAGGGGTACCGCTTCATCTCCGTCGGATACCGGCTGCTCACAGCGGCGCCATTCCCGGCGCAGGTGGAAGACGCGTTCCACGGTTACGCGGTGGCCATGAAGGTGCTGGAGATGACCGGCGTCTGTGATCCCCCAATCATCGTCGCGGGAAACTCTGCGGGCGCGCAGCTTGCTGGGCTTCTGGCATACAGCACCGAACTCTCCGAGGAATACGGAGTTGATACCCGGGCGATCGCCGGTGTGCTTTCGATCGCCGGCGTGATGAGCGTGCGGGACCTGCCTTCCGCGGTCAGGCTGCTCATCGGAAGAAGCCTGCCGAAAGCCGGGCGTAAGCACGCGCTGGACAAGTATTCACCGATCGAGGCGCTGGACATTGATTCCACCGCGCAGTTTCTGGCGGTTCACGGCAAACAGGACCGCATTGCCCCGTATGCGGGGGAGCTGCATTTCGTCCGGAAGCTGAACACTATCGATACGGCAAGGCGAGAGATGATCCGGCGCAGTGAGGAAGAAGCCGGTTTCCCGGAGATGGAAGAAGGCATCATGCGTTCCAAGGCGGAAGGCGGTGGAAATACCCCGATCGCACGCTACGCCGGATGGGACGAGACCGTTCTTGGAGAGGAGGAGAAGATCGCGCAGATCTTCGGCCTGAAGAAATGGAAGTACCAGCATATCCGGCTTACCGCAGGGCTGTACGCCGGCGATAAGAAAGATGACCGCGTTCTTCGCGTGATCTTCCGCTGGCTGTCGCGATTTGACGGAATCGCGATGGTCGTGGATCCGGACCCGCGGTATCCTGCCAGAGCGGTTCTGACGAGGGATACCTTCCATAAGAGCCCGACGGATGAGCCGTTCTATGAGGAGGATGATCTGCTGGACGAGCTTTCTGATTACGATCCGGA
>JAFOML010000023.1 GCA_017425345.1 Eubacterium sp.
GAAGCTCCCGGCGCCCGTTGCAGTCGTTCGCTACGTCCTTGACGTGCGAGCACGCCAGGAGCTACGCTCCGACTTAAAGGAGGATTCTATGATTTACAGAATGTTTAAGGACATGCGGTTGTCTCAGCTGAGCTTCGGTGCGATGCGCCTTCCGGTCATTGACGGAGATGACTCCGTGATCGATGTGGAGCAGACGAAGCGCATGGTAGAGTACGCCATGAAGCACGGGATCAACTACTATGATACCGCATGGGGTTACCATGGTGGCCATTCAGAAGAAGTGCTAGGGGAGGCGCTGCAGAGTTACCCGAGGGACAGCTACTGCATTGCCGACAAGTTCCCGGGCTACGACCTCTCCAACATGCCGAAGGTGAAGGAGATCTTCGAGGCGCAGCTTGCGAAGACCGGGATGGAATACTTTGACTTTTATCTGCTGCACAATGTCTGCGAGATGAATGTCGAGCAGTATCTGGATCCGCAGTACGGTATCCTTGAGTACCTTCTGGAGCAGAAGAAGGCCGGAAGAATCAGGCACCTGGGTTTTTCCAGCCATGGTGAGCTGCCGGTGCTGAAGAAGTTCCTCGCTGCGTACGGAGATCAGATGGAGTTCTGTCAGCTGCAGCTGAACTACCTGGACTGGGAGTTCCAGCACGGCAGAGAGAAGGTCGAACTGCTGAAGGAATACGGTATTCCGGTCTGGGTCATGGAACCACTCCGGGGCGGCAAGCTGGTGAAGCTTCCCGAGGCACAGGAGAAGGCCCTGAAAGCGCTCCGGCCGGAGGAAAAGATCCATGCCTGGGCATTCCGTTTCCTGCAGAGCCTGCCGGAAGTCAAGGTGATTCTCTCCGGCATGTCCAATGAGGAGCAGCTGCACGACAATATTGAGATCTTTAGGCAGGATTTGCCGCTTGCAGAGAACGAGATGCAGGCGTTGATGAAGATCGCAGCAGAGATTGCGGATGAGAAAGCTGTTCCGTGCACCGCCTGTCACTACTGCGTCGATCACTGCCCGCAGGGACTGGATATTCCGCGCCTGATCGAGCTGTACAACGAGCATATCATGACAACGAAGGCCGGTCTGTTCGGTTTCATCGCGCCGATGGCGATGGGAGCGATCCCGGCAGACAAACAGCCGTCGGCCTGTCTGCACTGCGGAAGCTGCGAGAAGGTATGTCCGCAGCAGATTAAGATCTCGGAGGTTATGACAGATTTTGTGAAGGCACTGGAGGGATAATGATGAAGGCTTTGAAAATCACACTGAGTGTTTTGCTTATGATGGTTATGATGCTGACATGCGCGGCGTGCGGAGAATCCGCAGAGGAAGGAGCTTCTGCCGCTGCGGCCGGTTCGTCGGCAGGTACCGTGACGGAAGAGGATGGACAAAATCCGATCATGAACTATGTCGGAGACTATGCGTGTGGAAGAGCAGCGATCCATATCGAAGCAGATGGCATGGACGGTGTGGTTGCTGAAGTCACCTGGGGAAGCAGCGCGGCTGAGACCTCGGTATGGACCATGAGCGGAACCTTTAACGAGGAAGATCTGGTATTTGAGTATCATGACTGTGTCCGGAAGGATTTGGTATTTGAAGAAAGCGGAGAAGTGAAATCCGAAGAGGAAGTTTACGTCGGAGGCCACGGATTCATGCACTTCAGCGATAAAGGCGGGCTGAGTCTTACCTGGCAGGACGATCAGGAGCATGTCGCCGATGACATGGAATTTGAATACGCGAATTAGAACAATACTGAGAAAAAAATCAGGAGAGCGGCTGCTCTCCTGATTTCTCTTATTGAAGGAATTGTATGAAAAAGGAATGTTGTTGACTGTTTACTGGTGGATCAGTCCCACGGATGGAGGACAACCTTGATGGCCTCTCCGGTTCTGGTCAGCTGGATGCCCTTGTTGATCTCGTCCAGCGGCAGAATGTGAGTGACAAACTTGTCGGTCGGGAAGATCGGGGAGATCGCCAGGTTGAATGCAGCCTTGGCCTGCTCATAGGAAGCACCGAACTGTCCCTTGATCCAGATGTTATTGTAGTGAACCAGGTTGGTGTCGAGTTCTGTGAGGGATCCCTTTGGAACGCCGCCGTGGAAGATGACGAGTCCGCCTTTCTTGACCATGTGGATCGCCTGAGCCTGGTTGATGTTTGCAGGAGTCGCGGAGATGACCTTGTCAGCGCCCTTTCCGTTCGTGAGCTTCTTGACCTCTTCGATCGGGTCAACATCGGAGTTGTTGATGATGACGTCTACGCCGAACTGCTTTGCCATTTCCAGTCTGTTCTGGTTGATATCGATCATGATGACCTTCTGAGCGCCGCGGAGCTTAGCCAGCTGAGCCATAAAGTCGCCGATCGGGCCTGCGCCGATGATAACGATGGTGTCAGGGAATCCTACCTTCGCGTTTTCCATGGTGGAATAAACGGAGGTCAGAGGCTCTGCCAGGCTTGCTGCTTCGTAGGAAACGCCTTCCGGAATCTCATAGATGTTACCATAGTGGATCTTCTCTCCGCCAACTGCAATGTACTGAGCGAATCCGCCGGTGCCTGCGAGCTTGGCAACGTGCTCGTTCTCGCAGTTCTCGCTGTGTCCGCTGACGCATGCGTCGCACTCCATGCAGTAGGTACCCGGGTGCAGGAACAGTCTCTGTCCAACCTGGTACTTGGTGCATTCCGGACCAACTTCGTCGACAACACCTACGATCTCATGTCCGTAGATGAAAGGATAGTCACCTTTTCTGGAGTCCGTGGTCAGGTTACGGATATCAGAACCGCACAGACCGACAGCCATGATCTTCAGGATCAGTCCGTCCTTCGGGCAAACCGGCTTTTCGGTTTCTTCTACGCGGATATCGTTTGCGCCATACATCATTGCAGCTTTCATCTTCATATGTTATCTCCTCTCTGTGTTAAAGGTGTTACATTGTCGTTTCAAATCGTTTTTACACCCCGAGTATATCCCATCAAAAAACGAACTGCAAACAACGGTTTGCCGCTTGCTAACGGCAAGTTTTTGGGGAAAAGGGGAAAATAGTGGCCATCTTTGCCGTTTATAAGCGGAAAATGTCGCGTTGCGCGGAGCGGACGGGTTTGCTACATTATTAATATGGAAAAGAATTGGCGTAACCGGAACGATAAATGAGAGGTATATGATCATGAATAAAATTGAAAACTACCTGCTTGGCATGGACTGTGGAACGACGAATATCAAGGCCGTGATCCTGGGAGAGGATGGAAAGGTGGTCTGCGAGGCGAGCCGCCCGAACCAGTTTATCAATCCAGGCCCCGGCATGCAGGAGCAGGATGCGAATAAGTGGTGGGATAATGCGTCTTCGATCCTGAGAGAGATCACCGAGAAAGCTGGGACGGCGATCGTCAAGAGGATCCGGGGAATCTCTATCAGCTCCCACACCGTTTCCCTTCTTCCGCTGGATGCGAACGGCGTGCCTCTGCGCAATGCGATGACCTATCAGGACGGCAGATCCTCAGCAGAGCTCGCCTGGCTCGTGGAGAAGATCGGAAAAGAAAAGTTTGTGAACATCATCGGCGGACAGCCGTCGATTGCATTCCTTCCGGCGAAGCTCCTCTGGTACAAGAACCACGAACCGGAGCTGTTCGCGAAGACACACTGCCTCCTGCAGTGCAGTTCCTACATTAACTATAAACTGACAGGTGAGATGACCTCAGATGTGGATCAGGCCTCCAGAACGCAGTGCATGGACCGCGTCACGCTGCAGTGGTCCAAGGAGATCGGCGATGCGATGGGTATCGATCTGGATTCCATCCTTCCGCCGCCGCGTCCGGTCGATGATATTATCGGTTTTGTCACCAATGCTGCCGCGGAAGAGACCGGTCTTCTTGCCGGAACCCCGGTCATCGCCGGCTGCTCGGACGCGATGGCATCCATGTACGCGACCGGCATGAGCCGTCTGGGAGAGGCCGGTGAGGCGTCCGGAACGACTTCTTTAGTCTTTGTGGGAAGCACCGAGGCCAGCGAGCCGGATGTTCCGGTAGTTACGAGACCCTGCGGAATCGATGGCGTGCCATGGATCTTCGATGCGCCGATCCAGGCCAGCGGCGCCTCGCTGAAGTGGTTCATCGAGACCATGGCAGCAGAGGAGCGCGCCTATGCTGAGGCAAATGGCAAGAACATCTATGAATACCTGAACGAACTCGCGCTGGAAGCGCCGGCAGGATGCAGAGGACTTTTCTTCTTCCCATACCTGCTTGGAGAGAGAGCGCCGCTCTGGAATGATCACGCGAAGGGCATGTTCATCGGACTTGGGATGGATACCAGCAGAGCAGAGCTGGCGAGGAGTATCTTTGAAGGAACCGCTTTTGCGCTGCGGCATGTCATGGAGATGATCAAGGCATCCGGCGGAACCGCGCGCACGATCAGAATCTGCGGCGGCGGAGCCAAGAGCAGAACCTGGAACCAGATCAAAGCGTCCATGCTGAAGATGCCGGTATATATCCTGGCAGATGATTCCGGAGACGTTCCGGTAGGTGACTGCATGATCGTCGGTAAGAAGGTCGGTGTGTTCAAATCCTTTGAGGAGGCATCCAGCCGCGCGATCCGCATCAAGGAGATCATTCAGCCGGTGGATGAGTGGGTCAATGCCTACGATAAGCTGTATCCGTATTACGTAAAAATGTACCAGGATCTGGATCAGGACCTGATGGACCTGAAGCAGACCCTGGCGAAGTAGCGGGAGAACCGCGGAAGCGGTTCAGTTTCTTTGAACCAGTAAGAGAGGGGAGTTCTTTATGTACTGAAGGACCTCCTCTTTTGTTTTGAGATTCTTGATCCCTTCCGGATCATATGCATCCTCGTAGAGGAAGTTCGTGAGCCGGAGGATCGCCGGCATATCGTCTTCTGTGAGCGCCGCGGCGACGATAATCCGAATCTTATGCGCATTCCAGGTGATCCGGTGATCCAGCGTCACAATGGAGATCTGCGACTGTCTGGCCGGAACCAGAGAGTAGAGAAATACGACTCCGGGAAATGCTGCGAAGGTGGAGATCTGCTCTCGCTTCAGAATGTCTTTCTGATAGGCGTCATCGACGATCCCGTTGTCGATGAACTGCTGCGTCACTCTTCGAAGGAGGTCGTCCGGTGTGGCAAAAGAATCCGCCTCGTGCCACCAGGCCTTTTTCAGGAGCCTGTTCAGAGAGAGATCTCTGGAGTACAGAGGCTTCAGGGTCTTTGTCATGATGTAGTGCGCGATCTCCTCCTGGTCCGACTCATTGAAGAACTGCGAGATGTACAAAGTCGTTGTCCCCGGGCTGTCCGTAATCTTTTTCTGCACGGTCGTGAGCACCAGATCCACATCAGTAAAGTCATAGGTATTCTTCTTATATACAGGAAGCAGGTCCACAATATCGAGGTAGTCGCCGAAGTGATAGCGGGCTTTCCGCTTGATGGCCCAGCTGACCGGCTGGTTCATGTGACAGGCAATGACCGTCCGGATCTTGTTTCCGGGATGATGCTTGATAAAGTGATCCAGCCCTCCCGCGATCACGTAAGACAGGTAGATCAGCTTGACCTCGTTCAGCTCCTTCCCCATGTACTTGACGGCAAGTGGCTGAAACAGCTCGGCGATGACCATCTCGATCCGGTGGTGCCGCTTGATGCGGTCGGCGCTGAACTGCTCATAGAAAGTGTTGTGTCCCTGAAGGAGCGTCTGGATGTACTGGAACAGGGCGATGCGGAAATCGTGATCATCGGAGAAATCCATCTGGAAGGTTTCTGCGATCTGCCGGATATAGGTGTCCCCGCATTCGATCGTGTGGGGGCCGAAAGACTCCCGGATTGCCTCTTCTGTGTAATTTCTCGGCGGAAAGATGCGATGGCTGCGGATCTGCAAGTAAATGGCGTCGCGCTCTTCCGGACCGATATAGAGGTGCAGCTGCTTTTCCAGCGCGTCCAGGATCGCGGTGGTCGCATTCAGCACATCCGGATCCGTCTTGGGGATCTGCGGTCCGTTGGCGAGGAAATGTCCGGTGGAGATCCGGTGGCACATGATCGTCAGAATCAGGTTGAGAGAGACGATGCACGGGTCCTCCATCTGGATGTCAAACCGGTCCAGACTCGCGGAAACGGTATCGATGATGAAGTCCAGGACGTCGTCATCGACAAAATCTTCTTTATAGTAAGCGTTGCTTCTGGCGTGGTAGTTCCAGCTTTCCCGCAGCAGCAGATTCAGGACGCTGCGGCGTTTCAGCTCATCCTCTTCAAACCAGATATAATCGCGCTTCCGGTGGAGCCGGATGTAAGGCGCATTGTCCGAATAAGCGGAGGTCAGATCCCGGATCGCATGTTCCAGGGTCGTGTGGCTGATGAACATCTCGTCCTCCAGGTCGTAGAGGTTCAGGGGCTCTTCACTCTGACAAAGTTTAAAAGCCAGGAACCGGACACGATTCTCTTTCGAGAAAAAAGCGTTATCGATCTGGTTCAGGGATTCGACCAGCTTGGGGTCTTCTGCGCGGAAAATATAGCCTTTGCTTTTCAAAGCCTCTATTTTAGCATTGTAGGGCGTCAGTTCATCGTTGATCTTGATGACGTCATTTCGGATCGTCCGGGAGGAGACGCCGAGTTCACCGGCGAGATCCGCGCTGGTTCTGGGAGAACTGGCGTGCTGCATGGTGTGGAGCAGCTTTTTTTGTCTCAGTGACAGGTCCAGAGATTTCATGCGAGAGTCCTTTCTTTCTAGTGCTGTAAATCGTTGTTCTATTATAGCAGATTATGTTTCCTCTTTGAAGAGGAAAAAATGAAGTTGAACCGAAAAGCGACTATATACTAAGATGAGATCGTAAAAAAAGTTGTTTTGTCTACGGCTGGTTCAAAGCAAGCTGTAATAACCGGGGCCGCTAAGACCCTAAAAATCAGGAGGAAAAATAAATGAAGTACGAAAACATCAGAAACCAGGTACTGGAAGCTATTCTGCAGGCTGTTGATATGGGACTCATCCATGGAACATCCGGAAACATCGCGATGAAGGATGATAAGGACCCGGTAGTTGCTATCACACCGAGCGGAATTCCTTATACACACATGACAGCAGATCAGATCGCTATCGTTGAGCTCGAGACCGGAAAGTGGATCGATGGTCCGTTCAAGCCGTCTTCGGAAGTTCCGATGCATCTCGCTGTTATGAAGGCTAGACCGGAAGTTACCGCTACCGTTCATACCCACGGTATGTTCGCTACCATCGCTGCAATGGAAAAGTTTGGACCGATCCAGGCTGTTACTCCGCCGCAGGCTGAGTTTGTTCCGGTAGGCATCGTTCCGTTCACCATGCCGGGTTCCAACGAAGTAGCTGAGAAGGTCGTTGAGGCTCTGGGCGAGACCGGAAAAGTCTGCGTTATCAAGAACCACGGTATGATGTGCTGCGGTAAGGACATGAAGGGCGCTATGATGGCTGCTACTTATCTGGAAGAGATGGCACAGACCAACTACTACGCAAAGCTTCTGGGCGTATTCGAACCGATGCCGGAAGAGGCTGTAGCTAAGATGCAGGCCTTGATCGCTGCAGACCAGGCAGTATAACGGGCGCCGGATGTCCCCCGCCGCCCGTTGCAGTCGTTCGCTACGTCCTTGACGTGCGAGCACGCCAGGAGCTACGCTCCGACTTAAATTTGATCAACAGAAGGAGATTACAGATATGGGCTACAATTTCTTTATCAAGAGTAATATTGACTTTGGAAGAGGCGCGCTGGAAGATCTGGCGGGCATCATCCAGAGATACGGTATGAAGTCTGCTATGATCGTCTATGATGGCGGCGTCAAGGCAGCAGGCATTGCCGGTAAGGTCGTTGCGCAGGTGGAAAAGGCCGGGATCCCTTACGTGATCTTTGACGGCGTTATTCCGAACCCGACGAACGAAGTCGTTGAGGAAGCTGCTGCAAAGGCAAAGGAAGCTAAGGTTGACGGATTTGTCGCAGTAGGCGGCGGTTCCAGCATCGACCTTGCCAAGGCAGTTAACGTTCTGATGACAAACCCGGGAAAGATCGGGGAGTACGGTGGAATGAACATGGTCAAGAATCCGTGCCTGCCGCTGATCGCGATCCCGACAACCGCAGGAACCTCCAGTGAGATCACGAACGTCAGCGCTCTGATCGACACCGAGAAGGTCGTGAAGTATGTCGTTATCGACAATAACATCGTTGCTTCCGACGTCATCGCTGACCCGGAACTGACGAGAACCGTACCGAAGAGCGTTACCGCTGCTACCGGTATGGATGCGATCACCCACGCAGTTGAGAGCTACATCTCCAACATGGCGACTCCGCTGACAGAGTACAATGCGCTGAAGGGACTCAGCATTCTGTACCACAACCTGCCGAAGGCTGTTGCAGACGGAAACGATATGGATGCCAGAGAGCAGATGATGCTCGGCTGCATCATCACCGGTTTCAGCTTCTCCAACGCAAACCTGGGACTGGTTCACGGAATCGCTCATACGCTGAGCGCGCACTTTGGTCTTGCTCACGGAATGGCAAATGCATGCGTGCTGCCGTACGTTATGAGATATAACGCTGAGAGCTGCCCGGAGAAGATGGTCGACCTCGCTAAGGCGATCGGCCTGGAGCCTTCCGGAGATCTGGAAAAGGATAAGTATCTGCTTGCAGATGCGCTTCTCGACCTGACCAAGAAGCTGGAGATCAAGACGATCGAGCAGCAGGGAATCAAGAGAGAAGATCTCGACATGCTGGCTGACGATGTTATGAAGGAGCCTGTACTTGGCTTCAACCCGCGTCAGGATATGACGAAGGAAGACATCATTGCCATCATGGAACAGGCATATTAATAATGGATAATACAGGAAGCATCAAGATCCGCGTGGTGGCGACCGTGTTCGCCATCGCGCTGATCAACGGACTACAGCATCTGCTGTCCCCGGTGCTCTCCTCGGTTCGTGACTACTATCCGGATATCGACGTCAGCCTGGTACAGATGCTGGTTACTGTACCGACCCTGGTCGGAGTGTTTTTCGCACTACTGACAGGATGGCTGGCGTTGCATGTCAGTAAGAAGAAAATTTTCTTATTCGCTGCGCTGGTATCCGGCATCACCGGACTGCTGCCCCTGCTTTCGGACAGCTTCGCACTGCTCTTCGTCTCAAGAGCGCTTTACGGAATGTCGCTGGGCATTGTAGTTTCGCTGGTGACCGCGCTTGTAGCCGACTTCTTTGACGGAGATGAGCGTGTGCAGATCATGGGCATTCAGGGGGCTTCCGTTGGAGCCGGTATGGTTCTGGTCACGACGCTCGCAGGTTTTATCGGAAGAACAGACTTCCACCACACATATTATCTCAGCATTCTGGGATTTATCTCGTTTTTCGCGATCCTGGTCCTTCTGCCTGAGGTTCCGGTTGCGAAACCGGAAAAAGGGGAGAAGAAACAGATCCGGCTGAACGCCGAAGTGTTCCGGATGGCCGCCTTTATCTTCGCAGAAGGGTTCTTCATCATCATCTACACGACGAACCTTTCCATGCATCTGACAGGCGCTCTGAAGGGGGATGCGGCGATCGCAGGAACCCTGACCGGAATTTTCTCCGCAAGCCAGATCATCATGGGGATCCTGCTTGGCAGAATCGCGAAAGTGACGGGAAGATATACGCTTCCGGTCGCGCTGTTTTCGCTGGCAGCCGGATATCTGCTGACCGCGCTGTTCCCGGGATCGATGTCGATCCTGGCAGTAAGCGCCGTGCTGTGCGGATATTCGCAAAGCGTGTACTGCGCCAAAGCGATGCAGGAGGTCACCACCGTGGTGGATCCGGATTCGACCCCTATGGCGGCATCTCTGCTGACCTGCTCCCTGATGCTGTCGCAGTTCGTTTCCCCAGTCGTGGTCAATGCGCTGTCCGGTGTTCTGTTCGGATCCGTTACGACCACAGGGGCGTACCTGATCGGAAGTGTCGGGGCCGCCGTCGCGGCGTGCGCAGCGGTATTGTGGAAGCGAAACAGTAATATTTAACAATGTATATGTTGGTCTGTAAGGCAGGCCATTATGGATAGTAAAGAAAGGAATATAACCATGAGAAAAGTTGCAGTTTGTACCCCGCTTCCGGGAGAAGTAATGGATCGCCTGAACAAGGATTGTGAAGTCGTGATCTGCGGAGAGCTGAAGCACGGAAAAGGAAACGTTACAGAAGAGCAGACTAAAGAAGAGTGCATGGGCTGCGAGATGATCGTTCTCGGTGACGAAGTCGCAGGAGCTGACACCATCAAGGCATGGGCAGACGCAGGCATGAAGTTCATCGGCGTTGCTAAGGGAACACCGGTCACCGTAGACTTTGATGCGATTCAGGCAGCTGGTCTGGAGCTTTCCTACACACCGGGAAGAAACAGAGTCGCAGTAGCAGAATTCTGCATCGCTCTGATGCTGGCAGAGGCCAGAAAGCTGGCTGCAGCTGCAACCGGACTCCGCATGGGTGAGCATCTGGGCGAGCCGATGGAAGATATCTACGATGTACCGGACGTCAAGAACGTCATTTGGGGACCGCTGGATGGAACACATCCGTATGACGATTACGGCATCGGATTCGAACTCTATGGAAAGAAGCTCGGTATTGCCGGTTACGGCGCGATCGGCCGCGAAGTAGCCGTTCGCTGCAAGGCTTTCGGTATGGAGATCCTGGCTTACGATCCTTTCCTCCCTGCAGAGCGCATTGAGGCTGATGGAGCAAGATCGGTTGATCTGGATACCATGCTCAGAGAGAGTGACGTCGTCAGCCTGCACCTGCCGGTACTGCCGTCCACCAGAGGCATGGTCAATAAGGACTGGTTCTCCAAGATGAAGCCGACTGCACTGCTTGTTAATACAGCAAGAGCTGCGGTTATCGACCAGAAAGATTTTGTCGAAGCACTGCAGAACGGCACCATCGGCGGCGCTGCAATCGACGTTTACTGGAAGGAGCCGATCCCGGCGAACCATCCGCTGCTGAAGATGAGAAACGTAACGCTGACCCCGCATATCGCCGGACTGACCACAGACGTAGACAGCTGGTCCGGAAAGATGATGGGATCTGAGGTACTGGCATATCTGGACGGAGAGCAGAGACAGTATCTGTGGAAGGTAAGAAAGTAATCTATATATAAGAAAAGGGTTTTATCATGGGCGCGAAGAAATATCCTGGAAAAGAATTATATCCAAATCTGATGAGCCCGCTTCGGATTGGGAACCTCAGACTGAAGAACCGTATCATTGCAGCTCCTACGAGCCCTGCAATGATCAGTTCGGAAGGTCATATGACTCCTGCTATGATCGCCTATCTCGGAGAGAAGGCAAAGGGCGGCGCTGCAGTCGTGACTTACGGGGAGGCCATTGTCCATTCGGCAACGGGAAAATCCCACAATAAACAGCTGCAGCTGGATGCCTACGGTGTCAAGCAGGGGCTCGCTGAGGCGGCAAGAGCGATCCATAACGGAGGCGCTTATGCCAATATCCAGCTTTCCCACGGCGGAAAGTACGGAGGACTCGCCAGTGTCGGAGGAGACTACGGAAAAGAGGGGACTGCGTATGGTCCCAGTGAAGAAGATCTCCCGGAAGGCCATGTGGAAGAGATGCCAAAGGAGATCATTGATGAGATCGTCTGCGCATACGGAAAGGCAGCCCGTCTGGTCAAGGACTGCGGATTCGACATGGTCATGTTCCATGCGGCACACGGATGGCTGTTCTCGCAGTTCCTGTCCCCGGTCATGAACCGGAGAACGGACGAGTACGGCGGGAGCTTTGAAAACCGGGCGCGCTTTATGATGGAGGCGCTGCAGGCGGTGAGAGACGCGGTAGGACCGCGTTTCCCGATCGAGATCCGCCTGTCCGGCGATGATATGTCAGAGAGCGGCCTCAGCATGGAGGAGTGCATTGAAGTCGCTAAGCTGGTAGATGACAAAGTCGATCTGATCAACGTATCCGTCGGCAACCACGAAGACCCGCAGCTGTTCTGCCGGACCCATCCGTCCTCGTTCTTCGAGCACGGCGTCAACGTCCGCTTTGCAGCAGAGGTCAGAAAGCATGTCAAAACACCGGTCACCTGCGTTGGCGCGCTGATCGATCCTGCCCAGATGGAGCAGATCATCCGGGACGGGATGGCAGACTGTGTGGAGATCGGCCGCGGCGAGCTTGCTGATCCGTACATTGCCAAAAAGGCGCTCTGCGGACTTGCAGAGGATATCACGCCCTGCATCCGCTGCTATGAGTGTTTTGCGGAAACCGGTCAGAGCGAGACTCTGAAGTGCACCGTTAATCCGGTCACCGGCCAGGAGATGTACCAGAAAGAGATCCGCCCGGCGGAGGAAAGCAAGCGCGTTCTGATCGCAGGCGGCGGCCCTGCGGGCATGGAAGCAGCGATCGTCTGCGCGGCCCGCGGTCATCGGGTCACGCTGGTGGATAAGGCAGATAAGCTGGGTGGAAACCTCCATCCTGCCGGAGCAGCCTGGTTCAAGGAAGATATTCAGAGACTCTGTGAGGTTCTGATCGCCCGCGTGGAGAGATCCGGCGCAGAGGTGATCCTGAATACAGAAGTGACGCCGGAATACGTCCGCGAGATGGATCCGGACGCGCTGATCGTCGCAATCGGTTCAAACGAGCTGAGACCGCCAATCCCGGGCATGGATTCCGACAAGGTCGTTATGGCGATCGAAGCGGAGCTGCATCCGGAGAAGCTGGGTCATAAGGTCGCGATCATGGGCGGAGGCCTGGTAGGAAGTGAAGCTGCCATCGCGTTCCACGATGAAGGTCACGAAGTGGCGATCATCGAGATGAAAGGCGCGGTTGCAGAAGAGGTCAACTCCTTCTACCGCGGCGGACTTCTGCCGCAGATCGAGAGATCCGCGGAGATCTACACCGGAACGATGGTCAAGGAGATCACACCGGAAGGCGTGCGCTGCGTAAGAGACGGCGAAGAGATCCTGATCGAAGCAGATACCGTAGTCTGCGCGCTGGGATTCCGCGCGCCGTATGATCTGACGGATAAGCTGTGCGAGACTTGCGATGAGAGCTATATCATCGGAGACTGCAATAACGTCGGAAAGATTTATCAGGCAGTCAGCGGCGGATATTACACAGCGTCCCGCATTTAACTGTATTTCAGTCCGGATTATTCCTCTTTTTGCCGTTACAAAGCGGAAAAAGGTAGGTTGAGATGGAATTGTCTGATAACTATAATCGTATTAGCTAGTCAAGAGAGACTATACCCGGATGCCGGCCTGGGAAGGTCACTCTCGACAAATAATCTAAAGAAAGTTAAATAGTATTAGGAGGCTTAAGAAATGAAGAAGAAATTACTGGGAATCATTCTGTGTCTCGCAGTTGCCATGGTAGTTATGGCAGGATGCGGCGGCAGCTCCGAAGAACCTGCTGCTTCTGCTGCTGGCGGCAGTGCTGCTGGTGATGCTGCAGGCGCAAGCTACACCATCGGTTACAACAACTTTGGTGTTGGTGCTTATCCGCTTGACCTGAATGAGAAAGAAACAACTTATGCTATCGAGACCGCTGGCTCTCAGATAAAGGTTGCTAACGACAACTTCACCGTAGATAACGTAATCACTGACGTTAAGAACCTGATCTCCTCCAACGTTGACGGAGTCGTAGTATGGTGTGCTGCTGACACTCTTTACAACTCCCTGAACGACCTGATGCTGGACGCTAAGATGCCGTTCGCTCTGGGCGACAAGTATCCGACAAGTGAAGATACTATTGCTAAGTTCCAGGAGAACGAGTTCTTCGCAGGCGCTGTTTCCACCGACGATACCATCACTGGTGCTAACATGGCTGAGCGCGCATGGGAAGATGGACACAAGACTGCTCTGATCGTTGCTGCTGCACAGGGCGACACCAACCACGACGCAAGAGTTAAGGGCTTCACCGAGAAGTTCGAAGAGCTCGGCGGAAAGGTTCTGGGAACCGTACGCTGCGCAGATCCTTCTGAGGCTGTTCAGAAGTCCGGCGACCTGCTGGCTGCACACAAAGACGCTGATTGCCTGTATGGCTCCGGCGGTGACTACTCCATCGGTGCTCTGAGCGCTATGGAATCCGCAGGCGTTGAGATGCCGGTTTACGGAACAGACGTTGACCCGAACGTCATCCAGGGCATCAAGGACGGAAAGATCTCCGCTGCTACCGGTGCTGCAGGAACTTACTGCGGAACCTTCGCAGCTCTGCTGCTGATCAACTACCTCGATGGACATCCGATCCTGAACGAGGATGGAAAAGCTCCGGCAACCAAGGGCGTTAAGACCATCATGATCACCAAGGACAACGTTGATGACTTTGAAGAGTACTGGATCAACAACGAGATCTTCTCTGAGGAAGAGCTCCAGAGCCTGCTGTACAGATACAACGAGAACGTTACCTGGGCAGACTATGAGAAGATGATCGACGAGTACAACTTCGAGAACAGAATGGCGGCTAAGCAGTAATCGACTAGTTAAGAAAGCAATCGTGTAAGACATACGTATAGTGGGCTGGATCTTCCAGCCCACTATCAGAAAGAAGGTATATTGTGATAGGCGAAGAAAAAAAGGCCGGATGGGGTCTGAAACTCATTGTGATCGTCGCATGCATCGCCGTTCTGGTGATCCTGAACATGCTGACAGAAGGCAAGTTCCTGCAGCCTTCCAACCTCAAGACGATCGCTGTCAACGCATCGGTTCCTACCTTTACTGCATGGGCATTTGTATTTATCTTTGCAAGTGGATTCATTGATCTTTCTCTTGGAGCCGTAATTGTACTGGCGGCTAACGTAGCAGGAACCTTCGGGAACTCCCTTGGATATCCCGGACTGGTCGTCACCGGACTTATCACCGGTGTACTCTTAATGACTTTGAACTTTACCGTCTTCCAGGTGACCAAGATCCCTTCCTGGATCGCAGGTCTCGGATTGACGATGGTATATGAAGCGATTTCATCGTTTTATTCTGAACAGAGACTTCAGATGGGACTCCGCGTAGTTTCTCTCGAGTCACAGTTCCGCGCGCTGGGACGCGCACCGCTGGCATTCGTCGTTGTTCTTATCGGCCTCGTGGTGGCATATATTCTATACAACCGGACGACCATCGGACTCGATATACGAGCCATGGGTGATAACCAGGCCGTAGCCAGGAACATGGGTATCAAGCTTGGACGCACCGTCATCCTCTCCGGCGTGGTAGCAGGTATCTTCGTAGGATGCGCTGCATTCATGAAAGAGAGCTTTGCCGGAACCGTCAACGCTGTTACCGGACTGTCGAGCTTGTCTCAGACATTCCAGCCCCTCGCAGCGGCACTCCTTTCCCAGGCACTTGGTAAGCACATTAACATCATTGTTGCTGTTATCGCAAGTACACTGTTCGTTATGGCAATCTTCAACTTCCTGACGCTGATGAACGTCCCGTCGGGAACATGGCAGGAAACTGTACTCGGAATTTCCGTCATCGTCTTCGGTGTCCTGGCCAATAGGAACACAAAGGAGGTCGTGAAATAATGAGCAGCGAATATATTTTCGAGGTCAAAGGTCTGAACAAGCACTTCGGACCGACTCACGCGAACAAGAATATCGACTTCACCCTGAAGAAAGGGGAGGTCAGAGGACTTGCCGGCGAAAACGGATCCGGAAAATCCACGCTTCTGTCTCAGCTGGCAGGCATCTATGGCAGCGATTCCGGTACCATCCTCAAGGATGGCGAGCCGTATAAACCGGACAGCCCGCTGTACGCGCAGGAGCATGGCGTCTCCATCGTCGTACAGGAGCTCGGCTGCATCGGCGCTCTTCCGGCAGGCGTCAACGTCTTCCTCGGAAGAACGAACAAGTTTGCTAAATTCGGAATCGTGAACATGCGGAAGATCTTCCAGGAAGCGAATTCGATCCTGGAACAGTGGGGTATGCCGCAGGTTCCGCTGAACCGCGATTCCAAGCACATGAACGTTGAGATCCGTAAGATCGTCGAGATCGCGAGAGCGCTCTCCACAGATCCTGACGTTCTGATCCTCGACGAGGTCACACAGGCTCTCGCGCAGGATAACCGTAAAAAACTCCACGCTCTCATCGAGAAATTCAAGTCCATGGGCAGATCGGTCATCCTGATCACACATGACCTGGAAGAGATGATGGAGATCACAGACACGATTTCCATTCTCCGTGACGGAGAACTGATCGAGACTGTTGACAGTAAGACACTGGACGAGGATACGCTGAAGACCAAGATGGTCGGCCGCAGCCTGGAAGGTGAATACTACAGAAGTGACAAAGAAGCGTCCCACGGTGATCAGCTGATCCTGAAGGTCGAGAACATCTCCACCGCAAGCGGTCTGCAGGATGTCTCCTTCGATCTGTACGGCGGAGAGATCCTGGGTCTCGCAGGCCTGTCCGACTCCGGTATCCACGAGGTGGGTAAGGCTGTTTACGGACTGGAGCCCGTGACGGCTGGTTCGGTCACGCTGACACAGGACAATTTCCAGATCAAGAGCGCTACCCAGGCATGGAAGCACCGTGTCGGTTACGTTCCGAAGGACAGAGATAATGAAGCCCTGATGCTGAAAGCTTCTATTCGT
Organism: Eubacterium sp.; assembly: GCA_017425345.1. The sequence goes on from JAFOML010000023.1 coordinate 16,530, forward strand.
GAGAACTTCTCCATGAGTTCTGTACCGGAAATGACCGGAGGAGCAGGCTTCCTGAGCAACGCGAAACTGAATAAGGTTTCTTCCGATGCCAGAGAGCGGTTCATGGTCAAGTCCGTAGGAATCATGCAGGAGATCGACGCGCTGTCCGGCGGAAATAAGCAGAAGGTCAACATGGGCCGCTGGCTCCTGAAGGACCTGCAGCTCTTCGTAGTAGACTGCCCGACCCGAGGCGTAGACGTAGGCGTTAAGGCTTACCTGTACCAGTGCCTGAAGGATGCTAAGGCTGCAGGCCTTGCGATCCTCCTGATCACGGACGAGCTTCCGGAAGCGATCGGAATGTCCGACCGTATTCTGGTCATGAAAGACGGAAAAATTACTGGTGAAGTTTCGCGAAGCGAAGAGCTGAGCGAAGAAGCGATCGTGAGGGTGATGATATAATGAAAAAGAATTCTAACTTCCAATTAATTGATGCGCTCCCAATCATCGCACTGGTAGTACTGGTAGTGGTATTCGGGATCACATCCCATGGCGGACTGTTCTCGTCCTTCAACATTCAGTCCGTGATCCGCGACTCTATCCCGGTCATCCTGGGTGGTCTCGGTGTCATCTTCGTTATTGCAACCGGCGGATGCGACCTTTCCATCGGAGCTGTCGCTGCGGTAGCAGCAACCGTAGGCGCTTACTACGGCTCGCAGTTCGGCGCATGGGCGACCATCGTCATTGCGCTCCTGATCGGAATCGCTTCCGGAACATTCCTGGGATTCATCGTATCCCGCTGCCACGTTTCTTCCTTCATGGCGTCTCTGGCGCTCCTGATGGGACTCCGCGGCTTCCTGAATGTTTGTAACGTAACCTGGGAACAGGTTTACCTGCCGGAGAGCCTGCTGTTCATCAACAAGTTCGGCCCAGCTCTGATCATCACCGTTATCGCGGTCGTGGTCATCGGA
>JAFOML010000024.1 GCA_017425345.1 Eubacterium sp.
GGGTTCCATTTCCGACTTTCAGTGGTGGGTTATAATCCCCCACTGAAACCCGGAGGAGCTGAAGCTCCCGGCGCCCGTTGCAGTCGTTCGCTACGTCCTTGACGTGCGAGCACGCCAGGAGCTACGCTCCGACTTAAATTAATAAAAAAGAAAGAAAAAGGGGGTTGCATAAATATGCAAATAAGAGTATAATTACCAATCGAAATGGATATTCAACAGGAAGGAGAATCGCTGTTAATGATTTTGTATTTCAAGCCAGCAGCGCGCCGGCGACGAAGATAAAATAAACGTAAGGTTTAATCGCTCAGAACTGAGTGATTACGTTGAATATTTGAAGTAGATGTGTTAAGATAAGAATAGTCGACAGGACAATGGGAAAACAAGGATTAGAGATCAGGTTCTGCCGATAATAACACTTTTTCTAGTTTTGAAAGGAGAGAAGAATGAAAGTGAAGACCAATTCACTGCAGACACGCATCGTAGTCGTACTTCTCGCAATCGTAGTAACGCTCATGTTCACGATTCCGACCAGTATGTTCTCCTATGCGGACATGGCTTCCAGTAAGACCGGCGTTGAATCCGGCTATGATGTGGATGCCGTAGTTAGTCTGTCAGACGATGACACGGGACTTGAGGTAACGATCCCTGTGTCCATGACCAAGGACGCACTGCAGGCGGCAATCGACGCAGGAACAATCACTCTGTCTGTTGACCGCGATGCAGACAGACCGTATGTTGACGAGGAGCTCTTCCCTAACCAGAGCAAGGGCGGTCCGATTTCTGAATGGAAGAAACAGAATAAAGAGGATCTCTTCACCAACATCGCAATGGAAGCTGTTGAAGAGGAAGGAAAAGTTGCCCTGAAGGTGACCTTCGATTCGGGATGCTATTTCTACAGCAGAAATACTGTAGACTACAGCGCTCCGCATAATGAGGGCGGCGCTTATATCGATATCTGCGGATACTTCAACCTGAATGCTGCCAATGGGGAGACAGCACTCGGCGGAGCTCCGATCAAGATCGTGCCTTATCCGAATTTCCACACGATGGCAGAGGTTTATGCGGACATCGATGCGATGGCAGCATATGATACTGACCGCTATGTAGAGAAGTTCTCTATGGGAAAATCCTCCGGCGGCAGAGATATGCCTTACCTCATCGTTGCAAAGGACAAGAAGGCAGTCAGTGATTGGCTGGACTTCTGTGAGGCAGCAGAGACTGATCCGGACGGAACACTGGCTAAGATCGAGGCAGGGGACTATGACGATCTGAAGGTTCCGGCTATGTATTCCAATATCCACGCGAATGAGATTGCAGCAACTGACGGTATCATCGATTTCGCTTGGCAGCTGATCAAGGAAGATAAGATTGATTACAAGTATCTGGAGGGCTTTACCGAGGAAGGCGAAGCGCAGCTGAAGGAAGAGATGGGTCCGGTTGGCGAGAAAGGTTCCGTTGCAATTCCGGATCTGGTGAAAGATACCGCTACTTATCTGGGTTACCTGAAGGCAGGAAACAGAGTTTCTGCTAAAGTTGATCTGGAGAAATACTATGACATTTCCGAGAACGTATATGATGTAGATGAGATCCTGGAAGACGTATTCTTCATCCTCGTACCGGAAGAGAACGTTGACGGACGTACCTTCATCCTCCGTGAGGCTGCGAACGGTTATGACCTGAACAGAGATAACTCGTTCCAGACCACACCGGAAACGGCGAATATGCAGAAGCTGATCGGTACCTATAACCCGGTATCCGAGACCGAGTTCCACGGCCGTGTACAGGGCTTCCAGTGCGAGCCTTGTGATCCGCCGCATGAACCGAACTTCGAATACGATCTGCTGTCCGACCACCTGATGACAGGCGGCGAGGCAATCGGTATCGCAGCTGTTGCCAACAACACCAAGCATAACAGCTATGTGATCCCGCAGAGAGATTACCTGGAGTACACCGGAGATGGTGAGCAGACTTACTGGGCTGATCCGTGGGATGACATGTCTACCAGCTACACTCCGCAGTTTGCTATGCTGCAGGGAACCGTTGCCTACACCGTAGAGCTTCCGTCCTACAGTGAGCAGGCTACTAAGCTCGTCAGCTATGGTATCATCGGACAGTCCGCATATATCGCTGACGAGAAGATCGACTACATCACCGATCAGGTTAAGATTTTCCAACGTGGCGTCAAGAACGCAAACTCCAACGCGGAAGTTGGTCCGTATCTGACCGACCAGTACGATGTAGAGGGAGCAGAAGCAGACATCTTCCGTCCGGTCTTCAGCGGCGAGGGCGAGAATGGAAACTTCTTCCCGGAAGCTTACATCATCCCGCTGGATCGTGACAATCAGAAGAACCTGCAGGCTGCAAACGACATGATGACCTGGCTGACCAGAAATGATGTCAAGGTCAACCTGCTGAAGGAAGACGTAAAGATCGGAGAGGAGACCTATCCGGCAGGATCCATGGTCGTTCCGATGTATCAGGCGAAGAGATCCGTGGCAAACGGCGCGCTGTATGATGGCACACTGATCAACGGATGGACCATACTCTACTCCGAAGGTATCACATCCTTCAACGAGACTCGCGGATTTGACATGGCTACCATCACCAAGAAGGCAGATTATGAGACGATCAAGGCTGCCATGGGAGATGCCATGGATTATGAAGCTGCGCAGGCTTATCAGGAAGGCGTAGAGTCCTCCTTCGCAGGAGAAGGCTCTGACGTTGTGATCGCAAACGTTTCGGAAGACGCAGTCAAGGCTGTGAACGAACTGCTGGCTGACGGCAAGACCGTAGCAATGGTTACCAGCGGCGAGTACAAGGGTTCCTTCCTCGTCTCCTCTAAGGATTACCAGTCTGTTGCTGGAGACTATGTCCTCACCGCAACGGGCGTGGACGGAGCTGCCGTTCCGGCACAGGTAATCGAGGGCCTTCCGAAGGTCTACATCGTAGGTGAACCTGCTCAGTCCACAAGCGGATTTATCGATGCAGGACGTCTGAACTGGAACACCTCCAACTTCAACTATGACAGAAATGTCATGAACAACCTGGGATTCGAGAGAACCAGAGATATCGCAGAAGCAGACATCATTCTCGGAACCGGAAACATCACCAGAGACGCAGCCGCTCTGAAGGCTGTACAGGCTGGAAAACCGTATATTGGCTACACCTATAACACCTATGGTGTTGTCGGCAGACTGTTCGACGATGTTGAGTGGGTTGAACTTGAAGGAGCAATGGACTGCCTGACGCCGGTCACCTATCCGACCGATAATCTGCTGACGGCAAGCTACCTTTCCGAGGATGATGATATCATGTACTGCTATGGTCTCGGTTACTTCAACAAGGCACCGGAAGGCGCTGAAGTTCTGGTACAGACTGATCCGAGCAGAACTCCGACAGAGGGCTTCATCCCGACGTACACGGATGATCTGCAGGCAGGATATGAAGCATTTATGGACAAGACTGTCCTCGGCTTCTCTTACGCAGGTAAGGACAAGAGCGGAAATGATATCGATGTAGCGCTGTTTGCAAACTCGCTGGATCACAAGCTGCATCAGACAGATGACTATCAGTTCATCACCAACTTCATCTACTCCCACATGCTGGGTGAACTGGACTACAACCAGACCGTCGCAATCGAAGCGCTGGATGAGTATGTGGAGAGCCTGGATGTCGACGAAGAGCTGGCAGAGCAGATCGATGCGATCGTAGCGGTTGCTGAGAATCAGATCACCAAGGAGAAGGATCCGGAAGCTATCGCGGCAATTGCAACCAAGGCTGTCCAGGATGTCGATAAGGCTGTCGCAGACGAGCAGGCGAAGCAGCAGAGCGCTGCAGAGAAGGCGCTGGCTAAGAAGAAGGCCGCTGCTCAGGAAGAAGTTCTGCAGTACATGAAGGCAAACGCAGACAACCTTGATGCCAGCAAGGGTCTTGAGGAAGTTCTGACCGCAATCGTTGCTATCAGCAATGCAGAAGATGATGCCGCTGTAGACGCAGCTGTTGCTGCTTCCAAGGGTAACATCGATCAGCTCGTCGCTGATTTCGCAGTCGAGAAGGCTAAGGCGCTGAAGGTCACCGGCCTGAAGCTCAAGTCCAAGGCGCGCAAGGTTACGGTAAGCTGGAAGGCTGCAGAAGGAGCGACCGGCTATGACGTACAGTTCAAGCTGAAATCCGCTAAGAAGTGGAGTAACCTGAAGACTGGCGTTACCGGAACCAGCGTCAAGAGCAAGAAGCTGAAGAAGGGTAAGAAGTATCAGTTCCAGGTACGCCCGTACACCGAGATTAACGGTGAAAAGGTATACGGAAAGTGGGTCAAGAAGGCTGTAAAGGTTAAATAAGAAGACCCGTTTCGGACACTTTGAAAGCACAGAAAGGGAGAGCCGCAAGGCTCTCCCTTTAATGTGGTCTGAATTGTATATTACCGATACTTCCGAATGCGCACCTCCGTGAGCATCTTCTGGAAGATCTCGCCGACCGCAAACGCTTCATCCGGACCATGGTAGCGGATGAGGCGGGTACCGTCAGACTTGTTCTTATACACGGTAAAGTTTCCGTCAGCATCCTTATAGATGCCGAATGCCCGGGGTTCCCGGTAATCCCGGCCGATGAAGAAGCGCATCCGCTCCGCCGGGATCCCTCGCTCCTCACAGAACGCCTGCATCGCCTCGATCGTTCGCGGTGTACGGTCTGACGCAGAGCGTATCACGTGCGGCACAGGCGCGCCGCAGTGCGGGCAGAAATTCATCGTATCGTCCAGAAAGTTATCACAGTAATCGCATCGGATCTGCATAGCCGCTCCTTTCCGCTCCTTTCCTATTTCCGTCTCCAGTCGCTGTCCCAGTCGGTGCCGCCGGAATCCCATCCGCCGTAGTCGTAGTCCCAGTCGTCATCATCCCAGCTGTCACTGTCCCAGCTGCTGCTGGAGGAGTCACTCTCATAGTAGTCGGGATCATAATAGTCCGAGTCGTAGAAGCTGCTGTCATAGCCACTGTCATCGTAGCCGTTGTAATAGGCGTCGGGGTCGTCAGACAGTTCCGAAGGGATGTCGTTCGTATAGACCCAGCTGTCGTCGGAATAGGTGTACCAGGAGCTTCCCTGGTTGTAGTAGAGCGTGTCGTCGTATTCGTAATAGCCGTCGCTCGGGCCTTCCAGCGCAATCGCGACGTATACGACAAAAACGATGAACGCGGCAATGATCAGCCACTTGATGATCTGGCCACGGACTTCCTTCTTCCGTCTTGCCTTGTACTTGGACTCTGAGGCCTTAGAACCGCTCTGGTGCGTGCGGATGCCGACCTCGGAGCGGAGCTTCTGGTAGATCTCATTGACCGCATAAGCCTCGTCTTTGCCGCGGTAGCGGACGGCGCGGGTGCCGTCTGCCTTATTCTTATACACAACAAAGCGCCCATCGTCATCCTTATAGATCCCGAACGCCTTCGGACCCGTATAATTCTCCCCGATGAAAAAGCGCATCTTTTTCAGCGGGAGACCTTTCTCCTCAGCAAAAGCCAGAAGCTCTTCGATCGTCCTCGGGATGCCGGTGCCGCCGCGCGAAATATTCTCATTCGGCGCACCACAATGCGGACACTGTTTCAGTGTCGAGTCGATCATACTGCCGCAGTATTCGCATTTCACTTTCATCGTGTCATCTCCTTGCGCAGCAGGTTCCTCTGCGCTTCAGCCCTTTATTCTTTCCAGTTCGAGGATTTTCCCATATCTTCGAGAATGTCATCGATCGCGTCCGGATAATCCTCGGATGGATCGTCCACACCGCCGATCAGCGCTGGCCCGACAGCCTCGCCTTTCGAATTGAAGAACAGGACGGTCGGTAGCGTATCGACCTTCTCAACGAGCTTTTCCAGATCGCCGCGCGGTTCAAGCAGCGCTGTTCCGGTATAGCTGTATTCCTCCATCGTGATCAGGATGTTATCCCGGCTCTCCGGCGGATCCATGCAGTACAGTACGATCTGTACGTTGTCCGGCGCGATCTGCCAGAGCCTGTCGACGGCCAGAAGCTCGTTCAGACAGGCGTCACTGTCGGTCGACCAGAAGTACATCATGGTCAGGTCCTTCGATGCAATCTCTTCCTTGCCGAAATGTCCGTCCAGAA
>JAFOML010000025.1 GCA_017425345.1 Eubacterium sp.
CACACAAGAGACCGCTGCGCTGTGCCGTCAGCTCCTTATACCCGAACCGGACGAGCTTTTTCGTCAGAAAACTGTGCCCCGGGACGGCATTTACCATATCAAATTTATTGTCATCTTCCGCGATTGTCTCTCCCAGGAACATAAAACCGCCGCACTCCGCATACGTTGGCATTCCAACGTTTATCGCTTCTCGAACCGCACTGCGCATCGTCTCGTTTGCTTCCAGCTTTTCCAGGTAGAGCTCCGGATAACCCCCTCCGAGGATCAGTCCTGAGAGATTATCCGGAAGTGATCTGTCATGTACCGGCGAGAACGGCACGAGCTCTGCGCCCATCTCGGTAAGCAGATCCAGCGCGTCCTGATAGTAGAAACAGAAGGCGCGGTCACGCGCGATTCCGATCCGTACCGGCTCCTCCGCCACACGAGGGATCGGGATATCCTCATAGTCGATTGCCGGCGCTCCGGCGGCCAGCCGGAGGATCGCCTCCATATCCAGGGTCTCGCAGGCGATCTTACCGAGCAGCGCCATACGGCTCTGGATATCTTCAATTTCTCCCGCCGTGATCAGGCCAAGATGGCGGCTTCCGACTTCCGCTTCCGCTTCATGCGGCAGATAGCCGAGCACTTGAAGCTCCGGCAGCTTTTCGGCGAGCAACTCCCGGTAGACCGGATACATTCCCTTTGTACAGTCATTCAGGATCACGCCTGCCAGACGGTTCTCGCCAAAGCGCAGGTAGCCGCTGATCTCCGCGGCCAGAGACAGGCTCTTTCCCCTCACGTTGACCACGAGGAGCTGCGGCGTCTCCGTCAGGCGTGCGATGTGCGTCGCCGAGTACCGGTCATCGGCAAAACCCATGCCGTCATACATCCCCATCACGCCTTCGATCACGGAGATATCCGCGCCGGCGTTCCGGCAGAGCAGGTACTTCAGCGTGTTTTCCCCGCAGAGAAACAGATCCAGATTTCTGGATCTGGTCCCGAGCACTTCGCTGTGAAACATCGGGTCGATATAGTCCGGACCGCATTTATACGCGGTCACGTCTTTCTGCATCTGCTTCAGCGCAGAGAGCACCGCGCAGGTGACGGTCGTCTTGCCGCACCCGGAGCCGGTCCCTGCGATCATGATTCTAGGGCAGTTCTTTCTCAAGATTTCGCTCCTTTAATCAGCCAGACCGGATTATCGGCCTGCATCAGATGATAGTTTCCAAGTTTATGTGAGACGGCTGCGCTGATCTGGCGGACCAGTGGATCCATGCCGAGCTCTGTGAAAAGCTCCCAGCTCTCCGTCAGCGTTTCCATCGATACCGCTGTGACCAGGACTTCTGCGGCCGGATTCTTGGAGAGGATCAGCGAAAGGATCTCACGAAGGTTTCCGGAAGAGCCGCCGATGAAGACTTTGTCTGGAGCCGGAAAATCCTCCAGGGCCTCCGGCGCCTCTCCCTGCACAATCCGGACATTATGGATCCCGAGCTTCCGGAAATTCTCCAGCGCGAGTTCATACGCCTCGGTCTTCTTCTCTGCTGTCCAGACGATATTCTCATGCGCCTTCAGGGCAAGCACTGAGGTCATAGCGCCGGTTCCCGCACCGACGTCCCAGACGACGTCTCCGGGATGGACGGAAAGCTCTGCTGCGGCCAGATCCCGGATCGCCTTCTTGGTCATCGGGACCTTACCTCGGCAGAAATCCTCGTCCGCGAGCACTCGGAACGGGTCCGCCGGAGAAGGATTATCGACGATCATCACCGCGAGATCCGAGAAGGTCTCACCGCACAGCTCTTCTGCCGTTCCGGAGCAGATCTTCTCATCCGGCAGCGTCAGGTTCTCTCCGACATAGCAGGTCAGGTGACCCAGTCCGAAATCACAGAGCTCCTGCAGAATATCGCCTGCCTTCTGCATCCCTCCCGTCAGGGTAAAGACGGAGGAATGATAGCAGGCATACGGCACGATCGAGCCGCTCCGCCCGTGCAGGCTGATGAGTTTCATGTCCGCATAGCTGTGTTTCGTCATTGCGCAGAACATCTGCATGCTGCTGATGCCCGGCAAAAACTCCAGACTGCAGCCCTCCGGAAGATTCCGCGCGATCGTGGCTGCAATGCTGTAGTAACCGGTATCGCCGCTCGCCGCAACGAGGACGGTCTCATCCTTCTGTGCATTTTCTGCAATATATCCGAGCGTCTCCGAGATCGACCGGACCTCAAACCGGTCCGTGATCTCCGAAAAAGTCTCCGCGGTATGTCCCGACCCGAAGATCCGGTCCGCCGTCTCTACCGCGCGGACTGCCTGCTCTGTTAAAAGTTCTCTCGATCCCGGCCCTGCGCCGACTGCGATCACTTTCATAGCTTCTCCAATCTTTCTTTTACTTCTTTCAGGGTACAGCCTTCTTCCTCAAGCGGCCTGCCGATCACATACACGTGATATCCTTCCTCGGCAAGAACCGCCTTGTCGCGGAAACCGCCGGCCTTTCCGGTGCTCTTGGTCACCAGCGCTTCCAGGCCGTACTGCTCCATCGTCGCCCGGTTCATCGACTGGGTGAAAGGTCCCTGCATGCCGATCGTATTCCTGCGGAGAACGCCCGCCTCTTCACACGCTGCGAGGGATTCCGCACTGGGCAGCACTCTCGCTACCGCCCGTTCACTAAAATCATGCACACCGGAAAACACGCGCAGCTCCTTGGCGCCGGTCGTGAGCAGAAAGCGTTCCTCCGTCTCATCCAGAAGCGCTGCCGCCTCTTCCGTGCTCGCGCAGGCCGTCACATTCGGCATATCGATGGACAGCTCCTCCCGGATCACCCGGATTCTCCGGATGCCGAGCTCGCTGCAGACCTCCGTCAGGTTCTTCGTGACGAGTTCCGCGTACGGGTGCGTCGCATCGATGACCAGCGCATATTGCTTCAGAATCCGGCGCATTCCGTCCGGATCCAGACGTCCGCAGATCACGCGGGCTTCCGGAAGATCGTCGAACGTGGTGCGGCCGTAATCCGTTGCCACGTAGAAATCCGCGCGTTCGAGCTGTTTTTTCTCTTTCAGAAAGCGGGCGATCTCATAGCCTTCGCTCGTTCCCGCGAAAACCGCAATGCGGTCAGATCCCATGGTAGCCACGCGGCGTCACCAGCCTTCCGTTTATGACTCTGGTCGAAGAATTGCCGATAAAGATCGTTGTGAACATGTCGATATCGTCGTTATCACAGAGATCCTTCAGGGTGCAGACAGTTCCCTGTTCCCCGTCACGCCCGATATTTTTGACATAACCGCAGGGCGTGCTCCACGTGCGGAACTCGCTGATGTAGGCCGCGGCCTTGTCGATGTAGTCGCGGCGCTTGCGGCTCTTGGGGTTATAGAACACAATGACAAAGTCCGCATCCGCCGCCATCCGGATCCGCTTCTCGATCGTCTCCCAATCGGTCAGAAGATCGCTGAGGGAAATGACGCAGAAGTCGTGGATCAGCGGCGCGCCCAGTACGGCTGCCCCGCTGCAGGCAGCGGTAATGCCGGCCACAGTCTGGATCTCCACTTCAGGATGCGATTCCGCAACCTCGCACATGATGCCCGCCATGCCGTAGACGCCTGCGTCTCCGCTGCACACAAACGCGACCGTCTTATCTTCCAGCGCGTAGTTCAGCGCGATCTTACAGCGGTCGACCTCCTTCTTCATGCCGGTGGATGCGACGGTCTTCCCTTCGCAGAGATCTGCGACCAGATCCACGTAGACCGTATATCCGACGACGACGTCACTTGAAAGGATCGCCTCTCTGGCCTGCGGGGTCATATAATCCGGACCTCCCGGTCCGATTCCAACTACATATATCTTTTTCAAAACTGTATTCTCCAATCTCTTATACTCGCTGCAAGCGTCATGCCGTCACGGGCGGTCTTCCGGATGAGCAGTCTGCCGCCGCCTGCGCGCACGCAGCTCCGCTCACAGACGTTATCCGCGCCGGTCGTCTTCTCGACGAAAGCGGAATGGTCAAACTCCCCTTCCACTTCCATGAGCTCCTCTGCTGTGAAGGTCAGAAACGGGATCCGATACTTTTCTGCAATCGCCCGGATACCGGCCTCGTCTTTTTTCAGGTCGATCGAAGCAATCGTTTCGACGGCAAGCATCGAGATGCCTGCCTCCGCAAGCGTCTCCAGCACGAACGCCTCCAGCTTCTCTGCAGGCGTTCCTCTGCGGCAGCCGATGCCGACAGAGACGATGCGGGGAATCACGTTCAGCGTCTCCGGATAAGTGGTCTGACCGCCGGAGAGGCTTACGGAGATGCCTTGCTTTAGACTTTGTCCCAAAAGGACCAGCCCGGACGGCAGTTCTCCCTCTACCGGAAACGTGCCCGGATCCATGCCGACCGGCTCCCCGGCAAGCAGCGCCCCGGAGATAAAGCGGATCTTCGAGATGTCTTCGATCCGGCATCCCGCTTCGGTCGCCCAGACATCCGCGGCGAACTTCTCGTTGATATCCGTTGCAGTCGTGATGACCGGCTCAGCGCCTGCCGCCGCAGCCACGGTGTACGTGAAAGCGTTGGCACCGCCGATGTGGCCGGACAGAAGCGAGATCGCATACCGTCCCAGTTCATCCATGACGACGACGGCAGGGTCCTCGTCTTTCCGCGTGATGTGCGGCGCGATCATGCGGACGCAGATGCCGGCTGCGCCGATGAACAAAAACTTGTCGTACTCCTGAAAGTGCTTTGCGACGTACTCCCGCGCGGCCTCCGCCGTACGGTCATAGTAATCGACAGGCTCTGCGGAGGCGAGCTTCCCGCCGACCTCCCGCGCCAGCGCTCTTCCTTTTTCAGAGAACGCAAGGATCCCTATCATTTGGTTGCCTCCCGGAACTCATGGGTGAATCCCGGATCGTAGAGCTTAGAACGCTCGTAGCGGTCTCCGAGGAATCCGCCAACCAGGATCAGCGCCATCTTGTGAATGTCGTTTTCTTCTGCTGCTGCCGGGATTCCCTCGACTGTCGTACGGATAACCTTCTGATCGGGCCATGTCGCCTTGTAGACGATCGCAGCCGGAGAATCCGGCGCATAGCCGCCCTCGATCAGGCGCTCGGAAAGCTCTCCGAGCATCGTAGAGGTCAGGAAGACGATCATCGTTGCGCCGTGCGATGCGAGCTTGCTGATTTCTTCCTTTTCCGGCACAGGAGTTCTGCCTGCCATACGCGTCAGGATGACAGTCTGGCTTACGTTCGGCAGCGTGTATTCTGCTTTCAGGGCAGATGCCGCTCCGATGAACGAACTGACGCCTGGCACGTATTCATACTCGATCCCGAGGTCATCCAGAAGATCCATCTGCTCACGGATCGCGCCGTAAATGCATGGATCGCCTGTGTGCAGGCGCACGACGATACCGTCGCGCTCTTTCTTCATGACATCGATCACTTCCTCCAGCGTCATCACAGCGCTGTTATATATCTGACAGCCTTCTTTGGCGTAGTCCAGCAGCGCCGGATTGACGAGAGAACCCGCATAGATGATCACATCTGCTTCCTTCAGCAGATTTGCGCCGCGCACAGTGATCAGATCCGCTGCGCCCGGGCCTGCTCCAATGAAATATACCATTTACATTCTCCTTTCATATTCGGAAGTTCCGGATCTTCTCGATCAGGGCTTCCGCGCCCTTACTCATAATGATATTGTCGCGATTTGTCGTGAACATCACGATCTCGATAGCTGCCTCGTCTTTCAGACGGAACCGCAGGTGATCCAGCGCCTTTTCGAGAATCCGCTGTTTGACGGTCGGAAAATACGGTTCCTGCCCGATTACGGAAAACGCGTCGTCCGTCGTGATGCAGCGCAGGATCTCTTCCACCTTTTCCGGTGGCGCGCCGCATGCTGCCGCGTGCACGGCGATCACCTCCATGCGGCAGTCCGCGTAGGAGCTGTGCGTGTTCATGACGCCGGCAGCGGTCTTGATGAGCTTTCCGGTGTGTCCGACGAACAAAATCTCTGAGAACCCCTTATAGCGGATATAATCGAGCGCTTCACCGACGTAGTTGGAGATCTCCGCGCCGCGGCTGATATCGAGGCCCAGCTCTTCTTCGCAGAACTTGCTCCCGTAGTTTCCCGGCATGATCAGGATGGTCTCCGGATTCTCGGCATAGCGCTTATCGATCTCCACCTTGATCGTATCGACCAGCGCCTTTTCACTCATCGGCTCTACGATGCCGGTCGTGCCGAGAATGGAGATCCCGCCGACGATCCCGAGGCGCGGATTGAAGGTCTTACGCGCGGTCTCTTCTCCTCTCGGAACCGAAACCAGTACGCTGAGTCCGCCACGGTACCCGCACTCTTCTGCAACGCGGGAGACGTTCTCCCGGATCATTTTTCTCGGAACGGGATTGATCGCGGCCTCGCCGACTGCGCACTGCAGTCCCTTCTGTGTGACACGGCCGACGCCTTCGCCTCCATCGATGGCAATGCCCGGTTCACCGGACTTCCTTACCTGCACGCAGATCGGAAGGCCCGTTGTCACATCCGGGTCATCTCCGCCATCCTTTGTCACGCTGCACGCAGCTTCGTCTTTCCCGATCTCTATATTCTCAATGTCAAAGAACGCGCTCTCACCCGATGGAAGCGTGATGCGGGCGCGCGGAACGCGCTGCCCGGTCAGCAGCATCCTGGCGGCGGCGGTTGCGGCCGCGGCTGCGCAGCTTCCGGTCGTATAACCGCAGCGGAGGCGTTCTCCCTTCACTACTTTATATTGCTCACTCATTCCGTGGTTCTCCTGTACCCCATGATTTCTGCGAGCGCATCCAGCAGATAGTCATTCTCCTCGGAGGTCCGCACCGCGATCCGGTAGTATCCGTCGGTCAGCCCGTGATAATTGGAACAGTTCCGAATCATGATATTCTTCGCAAGCAGCGGCTCATCGAGTGCCACAGGGCTTTTAAAGAATACGTAATTCGCCTGGGACTCGTAGACCGTGAATCCCATGCTTCTCAGTCCTGCCATGAGCTTGCCCCGCTGCAGCGCGATGAATGCCTTGGTCTCATCCCGGGTATCCGGCAATCTGAGCGCGGCAATGCCGGCCGCCGATGCCGTTGTCGCGACCGGCCAGGCCTGCATGCATCCGCGGATCACTTCCGCATCCTCGGTGCTTCCACAGACGCAGTATCCGAGCCGAATACCGGCCATCGCATAATACTTGGTAAAGGACTTAAGAATGATCAGATTGGGCAGCGAGCTGATGTCGCCCATGACAGATTCAGTCTCCTCCCCGAGGGCAAAATCCATAAAGCACTCATCCAGCACCAGACGCGCTCCACTTGCCGCACAGGCTTCTGCCATGCCGAGGACCAGCTCTTTCTCTGCCGTGATCCCGGTCGGGTTATTGGGACTGCAGAAAAAGACCATATCGTAGTGCCCCGCTGCGATCACGGGAAGCACGGAGCGGTCCGGCCGGAACGCGTTCTCCTCTTTCAGCAGATGCTCGTCAATGATGCATTCACAGGTTTCCAGCGCTTCACGGTACTCGATAAAGGTTGGCTGCACGACAAGAGCGCGCTTTGGCTTAAAGCTAAGCGCGATCCGAAAAATGATATCCGCAGCGCCGTTTCCACAGCAGATCTGTTCCGGCTGCACGTGATGAAACGCTGCGATTGCCTTTCTAAGGTCGTTCTGTTCAGGGTCTGGATAATTTTCGCAGAATTCAAGAGAATCGATCACCGCTTGTCTGATTTCTGACGGCATGCCCGCCGGATTCAGGTTTGCTGAAAAATCCAGCATATGCCGGTCGTATCGGTAAATATTCCCACCGTGTTTATCTGTCTTCAATATATCCTTTCCATCCTTTCTCCGTCACCTGCGATTATACACCAGTACACATGTGGTTCGCAAGTCTTTGCTTCCCATACGAAAACAGGCTGCCCGCAGCATTGCAGGCAGCCTTGTATCCGGCTTTCTGTATAGTCTTTTATTTGATCTCGTGGATCCAGCCTTCCGGTGCCTCGATGCGGCCCATCTGGATACCGGTCAGGGTATCGTAGAGCTTCTGCAGGACCGGGCCCATCTTTTCCATTCCGGTCGGGATCTCGATCATCTTTCCGTGATCGTCGATCTTTCCGATCGGCGCGATGACAGCTGCTGTTCCGCAGAGTCCGACTTCCGCAAACTCCGGAACCTCTTCCAGCGAGATCTGTCTGTGCTCGACCTTCATTCCGAGGATCTCTTCCGCGACGATCATCAGGGATCTTCTGGTGACGGACGGGAGGATCGAATCCGACTTAGGCGTTACCAGCGTTCCGTCCTTGGTCACGCAGATGATGTTCATGCCGCCTGCTTCCTCAAGGTAGGTTCTGGTTCCCGGATCCAGGTAGATGTTCTCTGCGTAGCCGTTCTCGTGTGCTTTCATTCCGGCGTACAGGGACATCGCATAGTTCAGTGCAGCCTTGATGTTTCCGGTACCTGCCGGAGCTGCTCTGTCGTAGTCAGAGATCTTAACGACGATCGGCTTAGCGCCGCCCTTGAAGTACGGGCCAACCGGCATCGCGATCAGACGGAATTCATATTCCGGCGCAGGAGCTACTCCAATGACAGATCCGCTTCCGTAGATGAACGGACGGATGTACAGGGTCGCCCCTGTTCCGTACGGTGGAACGTAATCGATGTTCGCCTTGATCACGGAGTCCAGCGCTTCCATGAACATCTCTTCCGGAACCGGAGGCATAACCAGTCTGGTTGCGGAATCGATCAGTCTCTTCGCATTGAGGTCCGGACGGAATGTTACGACTTTCCCATCCTCTGTCCGGTATGCTTTCAGTCCCTCAAAGCAGGCCTGACCATACTGCAGTACGCCTGCGCACTCGCTGATATGAACTGCGGGGTCAGTGATCAGCTCGCCCTTACCCCAGGCACCATCTCTCCACTTCGCCGAATAACGGTAATCCAGCGGTCTGTAATCAAAACCAAGATTTCCCCAATCGATATCTTTAGCCATTCAAGTAATCTCCTTTCAAATATGTTTCTAACTTATGTTATACCACAAAATCTACCGGTTGTTAACTGTTTATTTACACAAATCTATTGCTCCAGGTGATAGATATCGTAGGTGTTTTCCAGCGCTTCATCCTCCCGGGCAAACTTCCTGATCGAAGCGATCGCGATGATATCCATGATGATGATATACACCAGGAACAGCATCTGGCCGGTCGAACTTGAGCTGGTTGCCGTATAATCATAGAAACCATGCATCAGCACTGGGATCAGAATGCTCAGGATCTGATAGCGGCGCGCTCTTCCCGCGTTTCCTTTCTGCCGGAAGTACTTAGCGGTTCCGTAGTAATAGCCCATGAAGAGGCCGAAGATGCAGTGTCCCGGAATCGCGGTGACCGCGCGGGTGAGCGCGACCGAAAGACCATAGGCAAACACGTACTCGATGTTCTCCGCTGCGGCAAAACCAAGCGCCGCTGCCGTCGAATACACGATCGCGTCAAACCGGTAGTTGAAGTTCGGATTATTCCAGGTCGTGTGCTTGAGGGCAAAATGCTTGACGCCCTCCTCCGACCATGCCACCACGATAAGAAAAAAGATGGGCAGATAATACGGCGAGTCTGAGGGCAGCGCCTGACCCAGGATCTGCCCGCCGTACGACTCCAGAAAGAGCGCCGGAATCACAGAAACGGCGCCTGCCAGAAAGACCCGGAAGACGAGCCCCGGCGGTTCACGCTCGACCTTATCCATCTGGTAGATCCGCCACATGAGGTAGATCGGCGGTATGAGTGCTGCGAGTAACAAAATCGTCATAGTTCCATCCCCCTTCTCACCCATTATACACTACGTTTGCGGAGCGGGATACAGAAAACTTCTGCTTTCCCATAATAAAGAAAGTCACCGCTCCCGCGATGACCCCTTTTGAGTTATTGAGTTATTATTGAGAAAGAATGTTGAAAAGAATGTTTATGTTATGAATGTTGTCTGCTCTTTTGTTTACACGTATACTATAACTTGTCAATGTGACGGGAATACAAAGGAAATTCGTTGATTTGGAGAACTTTTGTGAAGGAATCATCACAAAACATTTCAGCTCACCTTGATCTTGAATGTAACCATCTTATACCCTGCAATAAAACGGTCATTTCCGGCCGCCTGGACAAGCACCTTTACCTTGTATGTGCCCTTCTTCAAACCCTTCTGTACCGTGACTTTTCCAGTCTTATACGCGATCGTGATCTTCTTGTTTCCACTCCTTTTGGTATAAGTTACAGCACCTGCCGCCTTTTTCACGGTCAGCACCTTGGAGACCGCGAGCTTCTGAGTCGCCTTCTTCAGCTTCGCATATCTGACCTTGCACGTCCTGGGCTTGACCGTCATGGGCTGGAAGGCATCTCCTTCCGCAATGATATCTAAATCGTCATCATTAAAAAGATAGTGATATCCTATTTCGACCGATACGCCTCGATTCAGTCCTTTCTTCAGGCCGAATTCCTTAAATTCCCAAATACTCATGTCGATACTGTCGCCGTAATCTTCCCCGTTCAGCGTGAAGCCAACCTCATCACCATACTTTCCCTTTACCTTCGCAGGTCTGAAATAGTATGTATCGCCGTTCTCATTGGTACAGGTGACTACGGCTTCCTCCGGAATATACGTGAACATGTATCCGTCATTCAGAACCTTCACCCTCAGCGGTCCCGGTATGGAAAACTCGATATCATCAACATTAAAGTATACGATCACATCATAAGATTCCGAAGAAGCTACATAATCCCCGCCGCTGTACACGGCGATCTTGATCTGATCGGTTCCATACTTTAAACCAGTACCGGACGCCGTTTTCCATTTAAAGTCCAAGGGAAGCGGGTATCCTCTCCGGTCGAATTTCACCTCGCCGTTTTCAAAGTAGCCTGCGCTCCAAGCCCAGTGATCATAAGTCGCATCCCAGTACTTATACCTGACATATTCAAAAGTCCTGGTACTGCCGTCCCGGTACAACAGCTGAAGCTGATCACCTATCTCGCATCCTCCGTTTCCCCATGCTCGTTCCGACCCCTCATAGGACCAGAGTGGCTCCGACTTAGGACTTTGGATGAGCTTCACATCCACTACAAGCGGATAGGCTGTGACTGTGATCGGCTCGGAATCGACCGACGTCTCGAATCCCGGCACATAGCAACGGAAATAGACGGTGTTCTCACCGGCCTTCAGTTTGCCGCCTTCGATGACAGTATCAACCTGCAGGTAATCCTTGGACATATCGCCATCTTCGTAGTACTCCATCGGCAGAATAAAGTCCTCATCATCGGAAACACAGATATACTCCTTCTTACTGCCGTCACTGAACGTGATCGTGAACTTGTTTACGCCGCCTCCCCGGCGGATGCCGAGATCTGTTTCTCCTTCTTCCAGATCGTAGGCAGTTTCTCCGTCAAATACCGCGGATACAGGTACGGCCGCTGCGTTTGCAAAGACGGCCGCCGGCAGGCACAGGACAATGACGACCGCTGCTGCCAGCAGATATGCGATTCTCTTTTTCATTTCAAAATCCTTTCTTTCACTGGTTCCGTTTTTCTTATTCTATCACATTTCGACGGATTAAAGGAATAAAAAAACTGAGAGCAATAAGCCCTCAGCTTTTGGCGTTGGTCGGAGTGGTGAGGCTCGAACTCACGGCCTCTGCGTCCCGAACACAGCGCGCTACCAACTGCGCCACACCCCGCCGACTTATCCATTATAACACGCTAAAAAGTTTTTTCAAGTACTATTTTTAATACGTGCCAAGTTTTCACCATTTTTTGCGAATCATCTCCAGCGAAGCACTTCCGCAACTTCCTTTCTGGCCGGCGCATCCGGATCAACGGCCGGATAACCGACTGCCATCAGAAGGGCCGGGCGTTCATTCTCCGGCAGACTGAGAGTCTCTGCAAGCGCTGCTTCGTCAAAAATACCCATCATGACCGTGCCAAGTCCCATGTCATGGGCTGCCAGCGAGAATGTCTGGGCTGCGATCCCGCTGTCGAAAATTTCCCAGGCATCGCCTTTGCTCGTGGTCGGCTCCCCGCTCTTCTCATACCCGGAGATCCCCTTGACGTAAGACATCACCACCAGAAGCGGCGCGCGCTTGATCGTCTTGGTGTTGAATTGAAATCCCTGAACACAGTCTTCTGCGATTCTGTTCTTCAGTTCTTCATCCTCGACAGCCGTATACCGCACGACCTGCGTATTCTTCCAGGAGGGAGAATACGAGGCCAGCTTGACCAGCTCCTCTACCGTTTCCCTCGCAACCGGCTTCTCCTCAAACTTCCGGATACTTCTTCTTCCATATATGCAATCTTTGGTTTCCATTTCAATTTCTCCTTTTCACTGCTTGCTACCTTACCATAATTCTTTCTCTGTTGCAAGCAGTTCGTCTGTGCTACAATGGGAAAGGAAACGGAGGTAATGGAAATGTCACTGACTACACTTTGCTATATAGAAGAGAACGGCCGCTGGCTCATGATGCACCGCACCCGCAAGAAGAACGATATCAATAAAGACAAGTGGATCGGGATCGGCGGACACTTTGAACCGGACGAGAGCCCGGAGGAATGCATGCAGCGCGAGGCCATGGAAGAGACCGGCTGTACGCTCATCGCGCCGCGCCTTCGCGGGATCGTTACGTTCATCTCCGGAAGCGGTGTGACCGAGTACATGTTCCTCTACACTGCATCAGGTCTCGAGGGCGACCTGATCGACTGTGATGAAGGCGAACTCGTCTGGATCGAAAAAGAGAAGATCACCTCCTTAAACCTCTGGGAAGGAGACCTCATCTTCTTCCACCTGCTAGATGTCCGCCAGGACTTCTTCTCCCTCAAGCTTGTATACGACGGCGGGGACACTCTTATCGAGGCGGCTCTGGACGGAGAGCCTCTTGCGCTGCCGTACCGGTATTGAGTCTCTGAAGCAGCCATCCGAATCCCTCATCCCGCATACACGAAAAAAGCAGCAACCTGCGTTGCTGCTTTTCTGTGGTGCGGTCTAAGGGATTCGAACCCCCATGGTTTCCCACACGGACCTGAACCGTGCGCGTCTGCCAATTCCGCCAAGACCGCTCGTACGTATTATTTTAACACGCACATATTATTATACACATTCTAAGTGAGAATGCAAGGGGTTATTTCAAGTTTTTTTGTCTGTACTTCTGCCGGGGTCCCATCAGCATTTTAACGGTACTTCTCTGCAAGAATCCGCGCTACATGCACACCGGATGCGGAAGCCTGCGACAGAGAGTGTGTCACGCCGGATCCGTCGCCCAGCGCATAGAGTCCCGGTACAGCGGTCTCCAGATTGCCGTCCACTTCCACCTTGGAATTGTAGAATTTTACCTCTACTCCGTAGAGCAGCGTATCGTCGTTGGCAGTTCCCGGCGCGATCTTATCCAGCGCATAGATCATCTCGATGATGCCGTCCATCTGCCGTTTCGGCATGACCAGACTCAGGTCACCCGGCGTTGCTGCCAGCGTCGGCTTGGTAAAGCACTTCTCCATCCGGCGCGCGCTGCTCCTGCGCCCTTTCACCAGATCACCAAACCGCTGCATCAGAACACCGCCGCCCAGCATGTTCGAAAGACTTGCGATAGCAGCGCCGTAACGGTTGCTGTCTTTAAACGGTTCCGTAAAGCTGTTAGATACCAGAAGCGCAAAATTCGTATTCTCCGTCCGAAGCGCCGGATCCGCGTAACTGTGACCGTTCACCGTCACGATCCCGTTCGTGTTCTCGGACACGACCTCACCGTACGGGTTCATGCAGAAGGTACGCACCAAGTCGTTGTATTTCTCCGTCTGATAGACGATCTTGCTCTCATAGACCTGATCTGTGATATGCTTAAAGATCTCCGCCGGAAGTTCCACGCGGACGCCGATATCGACGCGGTTCTTTCTGGCCGCGATGCCGAACCGGTCGCATACCTTAGAGATCCAGGACGACCCGGAACGTCCGGTCGCGAGCACCATATTGTCACAGCTGCAGACGGTACCATCCGAAAGAGATACGATAAATCCGCCGTTCTCTGCCTTTTCCACATCTCTGACTGAGGTGTAGAACTTCATCTCGATGCGTTCTTTGATGTAGTCAAAGATGCGGCCGAGAATCTGCACATTGCGATCGGTTCCAAGGTGCCGGACCTTCGCCTCCAGAAGATGCAGGTCATAGCGCAGGCACTCCGTCTTCAGATCAGAATTGCCGGTGGAATACAGCCTGGCGTCTGCGCCGCCCATCGAGCAAAGCACATCGTCCACATATTCCATCAGCTCCATGGCCTTGTCCTCACCTACAAACTTGTGCAGGTCGCCGCCGAACTGTGTCGTAAGGTTGTATTTTCCATCCGACAAAGTCCCAGCCCCGCCATATCCATTCATAATATGACAAGGAGAGCACTTGACGCAGGACGGCGTGTTGCCCAGCTTGATCGGGCACATGCGGTTCTCCAGCGGAGCGCCCTTGTCCACCATCAGGACTCTCGCGTTATTCTCAATCTTAGTCAGCTCATAAGCCATAAAAACGCCGCTCGCTCCCGCGCCGGCGATCACGATATCATACCGATCCATAATTGAATCCACCTCACAAATGTGCTATAATCGAACAGTAATAAATCAAAAGGGAGTTGCTATCATGTTTGCGAAAAAAGAATTCTGGTTTGCCGTATTTTTCTTCTTTTTAGCCGTCATTACGGTTATCGCGTACTTTAAAAACGGCTTTGCGTCCTACATCGTTACGGGAGTCGCGCTGTTCACACTGCTCGGCGTCGCATTCCTCAGACGGGCGCTGAAGTAACGGCAAGTTCCTGATCAAACAGGAAACGAGCACCCGCGCGCGGGTGCCCCAGAAAGCGTGAATCCGGCCCTTCGGGACGGCTGCACGCTATTTTTCTGTCTCCATGACCAGGCAGACTACTCGTCCTGCGAAGCCATGATCGCCTCAAACTCATGCGCCACCTTGGAGAACAGTTCGTCATCCGTAATGTCGATCAGCTCGAAATTCTCTTCCTCATCTTCTTCATATCCATAGATATATACATCATCGCTTCCGTCTTCCGGAATCAGCGCGATATAGTCTTTTCCGTCATAGTCGAAGATGCCCATGATCTCACAATCCATTCTGGTATCATCATCAAATTCCAGAGTGATGATCTCAACTATTTCCTTATTTTCAGCCATGTTGATCCTCCTTCAAAATTTCAATGTAACTATACCATCAAAAAGCCTGGCACGTCAATGCTTTCCAAAATATTCTCTGATATTCTGCGCGACCTGTTCCGTGACAGTCGGAACCTCGATAAGCTCCTCGAGACTCGCGCTTCGAATCGCGTCGATCGTCTTGAAATGGTATAACAGAGCATTTCGCCGTTTCGGCCCGACACCCGGAATATCATCGAGAGCAGAGTGCATCGCGTTCTTTCCGTGCAGGGAGTGATGATAGTCGATTGCGAACCGGTGGACTTCCTCCTGGATCGTTCCCGCATACCGGAACAGATCCGGATGATCCCGAAGATCCATCTCACTTCCATCCTCAAACACGATTGCCCGCGTCCTGTGACTGTCATCCTTGGCCATTCCCACTACCGGAATGTCCAGCTTCATCGCGCGGATCACCTTCAGCGCGGAGGTCACCTGTCCGAGACCGCCGTCCATCATGATGATATCCGGCAGATGAATAAATCCCGGATCCCCGTTAACCGCACGTTTAAATCTGCGGTAGAGCACCTCCTGGAGGCTGGCATAGTCATCGGGGCCTTCGACGGTGCGGATTTTGAACCTGCGGTAATCCTTACGCACCTTGCTTAGCCCCTGGAACACGACCATCGCCCCGACCGAGTCGACGCCATTGGTGTTCGAGATATCGTAAGATTCCACCCGGACACGCTGCTCTGCCTGCTCTGGCGTCCTGGGACGTCCTGCCGCCGAAAGCAGCTCATTCATCTCGCGGCGCACCACCGCTTCCTTCTCCTGCCGGGTCTCCGCCTTCACGGCAATCGTCTTCCGCATCTCTGACACGTCCTTGCGCGTCAGGTTCAGAAGCGCGCGCTTGTCGCCCTTCTTCGGCACGGTGATGTGCACGCGGTTCCCCATGCCGCTGAGGTACTCTTCGAGAAGTCCCTGCTCCGGAAGCTCCTCTTCGATCAAAATCTCGCCCGGCACCTGAGCCCACTGGCTGTAGTACTGCTTGATGAATTCGCTCACCATCTCCTGCCGGCTGTCGCTCTCGCCCGCCTGGATCTGAAAGAGTTCTCGCCCGCTGAGCTTTCCGCCGCGCACCGGGAACAAAACAATAAACGACTGATTATTCTCATTGACCGCGAGCACGATATCCAGATCCTTATCCCGGATCATCGTTACGCGCTGCGTCTCAGCGAGCGCCCTGGCTGCGAAGATCGCATCCCGCCACTTCGCCGCCTCTTCATAGCGCATCTCCGCGGACGCCTCTTCCATCTTCTTCTGGAGCCGATCGATCAGCTTCTTATCCTTTCCGGACAAAAAGGCCAGGATCTCCTCGATATCCGCGTCGTACGCCTTTTTATCCACGTTTCCCTGGCAGGGTCCGCGGCACTCTCCAATAAAGTAATTCAGACACGGCCTGTGATCCTTCGGGAACGTCTGCATCGAACAGCGCTTCAGCGAATAGGTCGAAGCCAAAAGCTCCACGATCTCGTTCACGGCGCCCGCATCACTGTACGGGCCAAAGTATTTATTCCCATCCCGTTTCAAGATCCTGGTCTTGACCACGCGCGGGTATTCCTCGCTGACGGTGACCATGATGTACGGATAGGTCTTGTCATCCCGAAGCAGGACATTGTACTTCGGCATGTACTTCTTGATCAGATTACACTCTAAAATGAGTGCTTCCATCTCGCTGTCGCACGTGATGTACTCGAACTCCGCGATGTTCGCGGCAAGCGCCCGCACCTTCGGATTCGTATTCTGGTAGGACTTCTGAAAGTACTGCCTGACGCGGTTCCGAAGCGAGATCGCCTTGCCGACATATATGACCTGGCCGAGCCGGTCTTTGTGA
This sequence comes from Eubacterium sp., assembly GCA_017425345.1. The sequence goes on from JAFOML010000025.1 coordinate 16,979, forward strand.
AGATAAACTCCCGGACAGTCCGGGAGTTTTTTTAGATTTTCCTGAATATCAAACATATCAGAAGTTCCAGTCCCTTTCCTGACGGTCGCGCTCCTTGCGGTACTGCTCCTGGGCAAGTCTCTGGATCTGGCGCTCGCGGGCTTTGCGGCGCTTGCGTTTGACCTTGGCTCTCGCGGCAGCGGCCCAGATCAGGAACAAAATCAATGCCGCCCCAATCACCCCTATCAGAATCGTCATCATATTAGAGATTCCAAAATAGGAGAGAATCCAGCCCTTCTCAACGTCCTCGTGAATCACAAGCGGAACCTCATTCACCACATCGTCGCCGACACTGATGCGGAAGTATCCGACTACATCACCGCTCTTTACCGGCGCGGTCACGTCTGTCTTCATGGAGACCGACGTACTGATCAGGGACTTGGCGCCTTCCTTCGGCAGGTACGCATACCCTTCCTCCGCGGTATATGCCTTCAGCTTGGTGACTGCGCCGCGGCGGATGCGGACCTTCCCGACTTCCTTTCCTTCTTTAATGACACGAACGCCCTTGACCGAATCCTGCGCATACGCGAGCAGCTTTTCCAGATCCTGCTGCCGCCCCGCCTTGGTATCGCCAAGAAGGACGATAAACATCTGCAGACCATTCTTATCGTATCCAGCTGCGAGCGTGCACTGGGTATCGCTCCAGTATCCGGTCTTAGCGGCATAAATGCCGGAATTCTTATCGTTGACATAGCTCAGGTGGTTGCGCATCGTGCGCGCGGCGTGTTTGTTCGTCGTACGCATCTTGTACGTCTTGGCGCCTGCCACCTTGGACAAAGCCTGATTCGTAAACGCCACCCGTATGATCTGCATCATATCGTACGCGGACGTGTAATGCTCACTGCTCTCCGTGAGCCCGTTCGGGCTCGTAAAGTGCGTGTTCTCGCAGCCGATATTCTCCGCAGTCTGATTCATCAGTTCGATGAACTTGGTCATGTCGCCGGACACCGCTTCGCCGAGCGCATACGCGGCATCGTTTCCGGACATGAGCATCGCTCCGTAAAGAAGCTCTTCCACCGTCACGACCTCGCCCGGCTGCAGATCCATCGTGGATTCTCCTACTGCTGCCGCATTCTCAGAGATCGTGACCTCCTCATCCAGCGCCAGATGCTGCACGGCCAGAAGGCAGGTCATCACCTTGGTGACGCTGTATGGATTGAAGTGTTTCTCCTCGTCGAGCGCATAGACGGTCTCGCCGATGTTATCACAATAGAGGATCGCCCCGCCGGCAGCAAGTCCGAGCGGATTGCGCTTGGCTTCCTCCTCTTCCTTCCGTTTCTTTTCCGCTGCTTTCTCTGCAGCGATCTCGGCGGCTGTCTTCTGTTTCTTCTTCTTGTTTTTCTTAGTGTTCTTCTTGGTATCCTTGGTGTCCTTTTCCGACTCTTCTTCTGTCTTTTTGGATGCCTTGGTCTTCTTCGTCTCTTTCTTAGACTCTGTTTCAGCCTGCTCTTCTGTCTCGGTCTTCTTGGCCTTTTTCGCCGCGTGCACGCTCTGCGCCGGCATCATAAAAAAGACCAGCGCCACGATCATCAGCACTGCCAGAACACCTGCAAATCGAATTCTCCGTTCCCCGTTCACCTGTCTTGATCCCCTTATGTTTAATCTCCTTATTATTGTACAATACGGCGCCACACTTTTCAAGAAGCCCGTAACGCAGAAAAGGGATCCCCCTAAGGAGATCCCTCATTCCATGCTCTAAAACAGATTATTTGTAGTTCTTCAGCAGTTCAACCAGTGCATCAACAGATTCTTCCGGAACTGCATTGTAGATGCTTGCGCGCAGACCGCCAACGGATCTGTGTCCCTTCAGGTTGATCATGTTATGCTCCTTAGCCAGAGCGATAAACTCAGCATCCTTCTCAGGATCGCCGGAGACAAAGCAGACGTTCATCAGGGAACGGTCTTCCTTCTCTACAGTGCCATGGAATACCGGGCTCTCATCGATCGCCTTGTACAGCTTCTCTGCCTTTCTGACGTCCTTCTCATGCATGGCTTCCAGACCGCCGTGAGCAAGCAGATACTTAAATACTTCACCAGCGACATACCATGCGAAGCACGGCGGAGTATTATACATGGAGTCCTTCTCCGCGTGGATCTTATAGTCCAGGTAAACCGGGCAGTTTTCCGGAGCGAATCCGATCAGGTCCTCACGGATGATAACGATGGTAACGCCAGCCGGAGCAACGTTCTTCTGAGCGCCTGCCCAGATCAGTCCGAACTTGGAGACGTCTACCGGATGGCTCAGAATATCAGAAGACATATCCGCTACCAGAGGAATGTCACCGGTATCCGGATAATCATGGAATTCGGTTCCGTAGATCGTGTTGTTGGAGCAGATGTATACGTAGTCAGCATCCGGACGGAAGTCTTCCTTCGTCAGCTTCGGAATATATGTGAAGTTCTTATCCTCGGAACTTGCAACGCACTTGATATCGCCATACTTGCACGCTTCCTTATAGGCCTTCTTAGCCCAGCTTCCGGTTACGATATAGTCAGCCTTCTTGCTGTTTCTCAGCAGGTTCAGAGGAACCATCGAGAACTGCAGATGTCCGCCGCCCTGAAGGAACAGGACCTTGTAATTGTCAGGAATGTTCATTAATTTGCGCAGGTTTTTCTCTGCTTCCTCTGCGATTGCCACGAACTCTTTCGAACGATGGCTCATCTCCATGACAGACTCACCGGTGCCATTGTAGTTCAACAGATTGAGCTGAACATCTTCCAGGACTTCCAGCGGCAGCATAGACGGACCAGCTGAGAAATTGTGCACTCTTCCATACTTACTCATTTCAACAACCTCCTAATTAAATGATATGGTAATTCACCACCCAAATTATAGCACCCGCATGCTTGAAAGTAAACCCTGCTGGTGTTATACTTTGGGTACAATAACAATTATTAAGGAGGTTCATGATGTATAACATTGCGACACTTAACAAAATCTCACCGGTAGGCCTTGCGAACCTGTCCGAGAAGTACCAGGTATCGGATGATCTGTCCACTGCAACCGGCATTCTCGTAAGAAGCCAGGACATGCATGAGATGGATTTTGCTGACTCTCTGCTTGCCATTGCAAGAGCAGGCGCCGGAGTCAACAACATTCCGCTGGACAAATGCGCTGATCAGGGCATCGTCGTATTCAACACCCCAGGTGCTAACGCGAACGCAGTGAAAGAGCTGGTCATCGCAGGAATGTTCCTGAGCGCGCGTAACATTCCTCAGGCACTGATCTGGGCATCTGGACTGACAGAAGATATCAGCAAGCAGGTCGAGAAGGGAAAGAAGCAGTTTGCAGGAACCGAGATTGCAGGTAAGACTCTGGCAGTTTACGGTCTCGGCGCAATCGGCGGCAAGGTCGCGAACGCTGCATGCGCTCTCGGCATGAACGTACTCGGCTATGATGCATTCCTGACACCGGCGGCAGCTCACGCACTGAATCCGGACATCAATATCGTAAAGGATCCGAAGGAAATGCTGGGAGTTGCTGATTACGTATCCCTGCACATTCCGGCGAATGACCAGACCAAGGGCAGCGTCAACGCTTCATTCTTCGCTATGATGAAGGACGGAGCAGTCCTGCTGAACTACGCAAGAGACAAGCTGATCAATGATGACGATCTGCTGGCAGCTCTGGAAAGCGGAAAGCTGGGACGCTACGTTACAGATTTTGTTACCGATAAGATCGCAGGAGCCAAGGGCGTTATCTTCACCCCGCACCTGGGCGCTTCCACAGAAGAAGCAGAAGACAACTGCGCTACCATCGCTGTCGATGAGATCATGGACTTCGTCGAGAAGGGAAATATCCGGAACTCCGTAAACTTCCCGGCTGCAAGCCTGCCTCTCACCGAGGGTGAGACCAGAATCGCTGTTACGACCAAGGGCATCGCTGCTCCGGTCGACGCAGTCGTCAAGGGTCTGGGCGTCACGGTCAACGGTGTTGCCGGCGGCGCACGCGGCGACTACGGATATGTCCTCGTATCCACGATGGACGACGTTACTTCGATCCCGGAGATCGAGGGCGTTACCAGAGTCCGCGTGATCAAATAATCACTCATATCGTAACGAAAGACTGTCGCTTGCGGGCGGCAGTCTTTTTCTTGCCCGGAGCGGCGGGTCCGGCCGGGGCTGGGCTGGGGTCTGTGCCGGAGCCGGGTGCTGAGCTGGGGCCTATGCCGGAGCCGGGAAGCTGAGGCGGGCGCTGGGAGCCAGGGTCAGGCCCGTCATTCTTAATGATTCCGGCCGGCGTGTTTGTGAAATCCCCATTTTTTTCGATTTCCCGACAGTTTTTCTGTGAAATGCTGTTATTTCCGGATTTCACAAACGTTTTTTCTGTGAACAGCTCATTTTCGTCAATTTCACAAACAGTTAGATGCTTTTAACCATTGTCAGGGACGCCAGATCTCCAGTTTGGGCATCCAATTCCCAGTTCTGTTCCATAGAACGAGCTCCCCTATCTCCATCTCTTTCCTAAAATTGAACCATTCGTTCATTATTCTGTTTGTGAAATCACCTGGATGCACGAAATCACAAACACCTCTTCAGGGAAACAGAAAAAAATCCAAATTTCACAAACTCGCCCGAAAGAAAACGACTGCCGCACCCTCTCAGATGCAGCAGTCATACGCTCTACTTTGTTTTTACATTCTTTACTTTCGACCAGGCGCTGTAGTACTTCCCGTCGCTCGCCTTGTAGAAGGTTCGGATCCGTACAAAGTACTGTTTCTTCGCCTTCAGCTTAGCGATCTTCTTTGATACGGTCTTCGGATTACTGATCGTTACCGTCTTAGCACCGCTCTTGAATGTCTTCTTCAGGCAGTACTGGATCTGATAGCCGCTCGTGCCGCCTGCCTGCTTCTTCCACTTGACTGTGAATGCCTTAGATGCCTTTGTCAGCTTGGTGATGGAAGTCCCCTTCGGAAGGATCGTGTACTCCAAAGTCTCCTCTCCAGCATACCAGCCGTGGAACCGGATGGTCACGCTCGCGGTTCCCGGCAGCACGTTATCCGTGTATTCCAGATCGTAGAACTCATCGGAGATTTCCTTATCACCTACATCCGTTACCATAACTTCCGGCTTAAGTTCCTTTCCGGTATAGGTCAGAACATCGGCCGAAAGCTCATACGCATCGATCCTCGGAATGCTCTCCCCGGACTTGATATCACCGCAACGGCTGCAGCGTTTTTCCGTATAACCGTTCTCCTCGTTCGTTGCCGGTGTGACGATGGTCACGTAGTCGTGTCCGAGTGCCGGGATCACTTCTTCGGAACCTTCCTTCACTGTGCCGCAGATCGAACAGTGGATCGACTGGATCCCATCTTCCGTGCAGGTCGGCTTCTGATCGACCGTAAATTCGGTATCCCAGACGTGTCCGGTCGCTTCGATCACGACGGTTTCGGTCTCTCCGCAGCGTCTGCACGTGTAGACCATTACACCGTCTACCGTCTCGGTCGGTTCTTGATCGACCACTCCTTCGTCCCAGTCATGGCCGAGCGGGTCGATCGTCATTTCGGTTCCCTCGCGAACCTCACCGCAAATCTCACAGCGGATCGACTGCAGGCCGCTCTCCGTGCAGGTCGGTTCCACATCGACCGTGTATTCGGTCGGCCAGGTGTGTCCGGCTGCAGGGATCGTTTCCGTCTTCGTTTCACCGCACTTGCTGCAGGTGTATTTCGCGATTCCATCTTCGGTGCAGGTCGGTGCCTGCTCGACTGTATACTCAGCCGGCCAGTCATGCCCGGTCGCAGGGATCGTTTCCGTCTTCGTTTCACCGCACTCACCGCAGGTGTATGTTACAGAACCATCTTCGGTGCAGGTCGGCTCCTTCTCGACGGTTCCTTCATCCCAGTCGTGCGTGCAGTCACTCTTCAGAACCAGTCCTTCCTTCGCAGCAAGCAATGCCTCATAAGCTGCCTGATAGTCCTCATCCGTCGCATCTTCGTTCGCTGCAACTGCTTTGGCTGCATCGAGTGCTGCTGTAAATGCCGCAAAGCTCTTCGGCGTGTATGCCACGTCGCTGAGTGCGATCTGCTCACATGTCTTGATCTCTGCATTGAGGATCTGCAAAGCCTCGCTCGTGCTCTCATCAAAGATCATGAACGTCACCGTCTGCGTTCCCACATACGCGCTGCCCGGTGCCGGAATAATCGATACAGACGCTTCTCCGACTTCCGTATTGTTGTCGTAAGTGACCAGATAATCCGTTCTAGCCGTAAGTTCCGTACCATCGTAGGTCACAGTAACAGCCGGCTCCTTCGCGGTTCCATCATAGAGATACTTCGTTTTCTCAAGCGTGATCTCGCAATCCTTCAGATTCCGGTTCGGGATCACCTGGATCACAGCAGTCGAGTGATGTCCCTTGAACTCTGCTCCTACTGTGACCGGCCCGGTCTCTTCTGCATCCAGACTGAGCAGGCCCGTCTGGTCGATGGCAGTCTTCTCACTGCTGCTCTCTTTGATATACCATGAAGGCAGCGTCTCGAAGCTGTGGATTCCAGTCGGGATCTTCGCCGTTAGCTGCTGGCTGGTGCCTGCGTTCATAGTGCTTTCTTTTACGGTGATCACCGGCTCATACAGGGCTACGAATGTGTTCTTGTTTGCATCTGCGTAGATGTTCGCGGCTGAATCACGTTCACCATAAATGGTCACCGTATTCTCAATAGCGGATGTTCCAATTTTTGTTACAGTAGCTGGAATCAAGAGGTCGGTCACATTGCTGCATCCATGTAGAAGATCCTTCGGGATCTCCGTGATTCCTTCCTCAAAGGTTACGGTTGCAAGAGCTGTACTTGACATGTATGGCAGGCTGTAATAATAGCCGCTATATAATGAATGATCATCATATACCATCAAATCTCCGCTGCCCTTCGTGTAATGGATCTCCTGCACATTATTAGTGCCATAGAACGTCCACGAATTTGAACCTGACGATGTACAG
>JAFOML010000026.1 GCA_017425345.1 Eubacterium sp.
GGGTTCCATTTCCGACTTTCAGTGGTGGGTTATAATCCCCCACTGAAACCCGGAGGAGCTGAAGCTCCCGGCGCCCGTTGCAGTCGTTCGCTACGTCCTTGACGTGCGAGCACGCCAGGAGCTACGCTCCGACTTAAATCTTTCCGTTTTTTTGCGAAAAATGATTGACATCCCGGCAGGAAAGACATACAATATAGTCGTTGGTTAGCACTCGGATAATGTGAGTGCTAACAACAGCGATGATTTTGTGAACTAAAAATAATAATATGGATGCGTCTGAGGACGCGCCCGCAACCAGGAGGTAATGAAATGAGTTTTGGAATCAAACCGTTAGGAAGCAGAGTCGTGATCAAGAAGCTTGAGGCAGAAGAGAAGACACAGGGCGGAATCATCCTGACAAGCGCTGCTAAGGAAGCACCGCAGATGGCAGAGGTCGTAGCAGTCGGCCCGGGAACCAAGGATGAGGACATGGAGCTTACGGTAGGAGATAAGGTTGTCTTTTCCAAGTATGCCGGAACAGACATCAAGTTTGAAGGAGAAGAGTATACGATCATGAGCCAGAGTGATATCCTGGCAATCGTTGAGTAATAGGAGGTAATAGGAATGGCTAAGGACGTATTTTACGGAGAAGACGCTAGAAGAAAACTGCAGGCTGGAGTAGACAAGCTTGCTGATACCGTTAAGATCACACTGGGACCTAAGGGCAGAAACGTACTGATCAACAAGTCCTTCGGTTCTCCGCTCATCACCAATGACGGTGTTACCATCGCTAGAGAGATCGAGCTGGAAGACGGCGTTGAGAATATGGGCGCACAGCTGGTCAAGGAAGTTGCAACCAAGACCAACGACGTAGCTGGTGACGGAACCACGACCGCTACACTGCTGGCGCAGGCGATTATCCGCGAGGGATTCAAGAACCTGGCTGCAGGCGCTAACCCGATGGTCCTGAAGAGAGGAATCCAGGGCGCTGTTGACAAGGCAGTAGAAGAGATCCAGAAGATCTCCAAGCCGATCGAGACCAAGGAGAGCATCGCACAGGTAGCATCGATCTCCGCATCGGACGAGACGATCGGAAGCCTGATCGCAGAAGCAATGGAGAAGGTTGGAAAAGACGGCGTTATCACCGTTGAGGAATCCAAGTCTCTGGGAACCACACTGGACGTCGTAGAAGGAATGCAGTTCGACAGAGGATACCTGTCTCCGTACATGGTCAGCGATACCGATAAGATGGAAGCTGTTCTGGAGAATCCTTGCATCCTGCTGACCAGCAAGAAGATCTCGAACATTCAGGACCTGCTGCCGCTGCTGGAGCAGATCGTCAAGATGGGCAGAAAGCTCCTCGTCATCGCAGAGGACGTAGAGGGTGAAGCTCTGGCTACACTGGTCGTCAACAAGCTGCGTGGAACACTGGATGTCGTAGCGGTTAAGGCTCCGGGATTCGGCGACAGAAGAAAGGCCATGATGGAAGATATCGCGATCCTGACCGGCGGTACTGTAATCAGCGATGAGCTGGGTTATGAGCTGAAGGACGCTACGATCGATCTGCTTGGACAGGCTGGAACCGTTAAGGTCGACAAGGACAGCACCACGATCGTAAACGGCGCAGGATCCAAGGCTGCGATCGAGAGCAGAATCAACACGATCAAGACACAGGTTGAGGAGACCGAGTCTGAATTTGATAAAGAGAAGCTGCAGGAGAGACTGGCTAAGCTGTCCGGCGGCGTAGCTGTCATCAAGGTCGGCGCTGCAACAGAGACCGAGCTGAAGGAGAAGAAGCTCCGCATCGAGGACGCTCTGAACGCAACCAAGGCTGCTGTTGAAGAGGGTATCGTATCCGGAGGCGGTGTTGCACTCTGCAACGCGATCCCGGCAGTTGCCGCTTACGCTGCAAGCCTGTCCGGTGACGAGAAGACCGGCGCTGACATCATTGTCCGCGCACTGGAGGAGCCGGTAAGACAGATCGCTGAGAACGCTGGATTTGAAGGCAGTGTCGTAGTCGCAGAAGTTAAGAGCCAGAAGCCTGGCTGCGGATTCAACGCTGCAACAGAAGAATATGTAGACATGATCGCTGCAGGTATCGTAGACCCGGCTAAGGTTACCAGATCTGCGATCCAGAACGCTGCATCCGTATCCGCAATGCTGCTGACAACTGAGGCAGGAATCGTCGACATCAAGGAAGACAATCCGATGCCGGCTATGCCGCAGGGCGGTATGGGAGGAATGGGCGGCATGATGTAATGTCACCGAAATGAACTGCCGGCGGGCCAGAGATGGCCTGCCGGCTTTTTCTGTTTCGAAAATCATTCAACCTTCACACCAGAGGCAGGGCGTATATGATAATATAAAACTATACTTCTTGTTGAAAGGAGACCCGGATGGGAAGGAAGATCCTGAAGAATAAATATTATCTGTACATGACGGAGTTTTTTGCCGGAATGGCCGTCATGGCGGTTGAACTCGGCGCCAGCCGTCTGCTCGCGCCGTACTTCAGTTCCTCGCAGATCGTCTGGACGATCATCATCGGGACGATCATGATCGCGATGGCGCTCGGGAACATCTACGGAGGACGAAGCGCGGACCGGAATCCGAATCCGGACGTGCTCTACCGCAGACTGATCATCGCGGCGATCTGGATCGCCGCCATACCGGTCCTCGGTAAGTATGTGATCGTTCTGGTGGCAGGCGCGCTGGTGATCACTGTCAGCACGAACTTTCTGATACTGGCTGCTTTCATCGCCTGCATGGTGATCTTCGTCTATCCGCTGTTCCTGCTTGGAACTGTGACCCCGTCGCTTGTCAAGTACACGGTAGAGAGCCTGGATGAGAGCGGCACCACGGTTGGAACGCTCGGCGCGTTCAATACGATCGGCAGTATTATCGGCACATTTCTGCCCACGTTCGTAACGATCCCGGCGGTTGGGACCGCGATCACATTCCTGATGTTCTCCGGCGTTCTGCTGGTCCTCGGCATTCTCTATTTCCTGTCGGAAAAGACCGGGAAGGCGCTCTGCGTTGTTGCGGTCATCGCGTTCGTGGCATGCGGCATATTCGGAAACTCGGACAGCTTCGCCTTCTGGGAAAAGGATCTGACCTATGAGGGCGAATCCATATACAACTACCTGCAGGTAAAGGAGGATGAGCAGAAGGTCGCGCTGTCGACCAATGTTCTGTTTGGTGTCCAGTCCGTCAAGATGAAAACGGGAAATCTCACCGGCATGTATTACGATTACGCGCTGGCAGCGCCGCTGATGGCGGCCGGGGGACAGACGAAGAAGGCAGCGCCGCCGGATATCCTGGTGCTCGGCAACGGGACCGGAACCTTCGCGACGGAGTGCCGGACCTACTTTCCCGGCGCCCATGTGGAAGGCGTGGAGATCGACCAGTCGATCACGGACCTGGCGGAGGAGTATTTCGACCTGGATCCCGGCGTGGAGGTCGTGACCTATGATGGACGCGCCTATCTGGATGCAATGGACCGGAAGTACGATGTGATTATGGTCGACGCGTATCAGGATATCACCATTCCGTTTCAGATGTCCTCGATCGAGTTTTTTCAGTCCGTGCGTGAGCATCTGAAGAAACATGGCGTCATGGTCGTGAATATCAATATGAAAACCGATACGGAAGGAGGCATGAACGACTGGCTCTGCGACACGATTGCTTCGCAGTTCAGCCAGGTCTATACCGTCGATGTGAACGGCTGGACGAACCGTGAGTTGTTCGCCTCCAATGATCCTCAGATGCTGGAGCATCTCCGGAATGCGGCGGATGCGCTGAAGGCGACATCTGCGGCGGCAGAGGATTTTGGGGACCGGCTGATGCTGGGGGAGGAGATGGAGAAGATTTTGTACTCCCTCGTCCCGTATACTGCGGGCGACCGCATCCTGACGGATGATCAGGCGCCCGTCGAGCTGCTCAGCATGCGCGCGATCGACGCGCTGATCGCAGACGAACTCGGCTACTATAAAGAGGTGTTCCGGGAGCGGGGCCTGGCCGGTCTGCTGGCCGGGATGTGACCGCCGTTTTTCTTGACGGAACCGTCCACTTATACTAAAATTTAATTGGTGAAAGTGGTTCTGCAGGTTTGCGATTTGCGGAAAGGAGATGAAGTGAATGGCAGATCTTTTCAACTATAAATGCCCGGCGTGCGGCGGCGCGATGGTATTCGATGCGGAACAGCAGAAGATGAAGTGTCCGTATTGCGATACCCTTGTGGATATGTCGCAGTTTCAGGAGCAGGCTGATGAGCTTGCGGCTTCTGCAGAGTCTCCCGCAGAGCCTGAAAATGCTGTGGAAACGGAGGGAGATTGGAGCTCTTCCGGCTCGGAGTGGAGCGAGGAAGAGAAAGCCGGACTGAAAGTATACGGCTGCGATTCGTGCGGCGGTGAGATCATCGCGGACGCGCAGACCGGCGCGACCACCTGTCCGTACTGCGGCAGCAACGTGGTCATGAAGGGCGCATTCCAGGGGAAGCTGAAACCGGATAAGGTAATTCCGTTTAAGATATCCAAGAAGCAGGCGATCGAGGCATACAAGACGATGACGAAGGGACGCTGGCTGCTGCCGAGCGCGTTCACTTCGAACAGCCGCATCGAGAAAATGCAGGGCGTATACATTCCGTTCTGGATCTTCAATGCAACGGCGCACGTGCAGCTCGCTTACACCGGAACGCGCGTGCACACGCATATCACCGGCGATACGGAGCATGTCACGACAGAGTACTTCCAGGTGGAACGGGAAGGAGACGTCAGTTTCCGGGACGTTCCGGCGGACTGCTCGAGGAAGGTGGACAACGTGATGATGGAGTCCATCGAGCCGTACGATTACAGCGAGGCGGTCCGGTTCCAGCCGGCGTATCTGGCCGGGTTCCTGGCAGACCGCTACGATGAGGATGTGGAAGAGAGCCGGAACCGCGCGGAAGCCCGTATCGAGCGGAGCGCGGAGATCCCGTTCCGCAGAACGATCACGGAGCCGTATTCGACGCTGACCAAGGATTTCTCGAGCGTGCGGATCCACGATGCGACTTACGATTACGCGCTGCTTCCGGTATGGCTGATGAATACCAGCTGGGAAGGAAAAACGTATTTGTATGCGATCAACGGCCAGACCGGGAAAACGGTCGGCGATTTCCCGGAGGATAAGAAGGCGTTCTGGAAATACGTTCTTACGCGCGGGGGAATCGTGGCGGCTGTGATGTATGGGTTGTCGTTTTTGTTCTCAGCGCTGTAAACAGGGGGTGATGTAATGAAGAGAAGAATACAGGAGATCCTGCTCGTCCTCTTTGCCATCGCCATCCTGGTCCTGCCCCTTGGCCCCGCGCTTCCGGGACAGGCTGCAGCAGGCGCGTTCGCCTATGCCGACACGAACGTGGACGAGGCGTATGACGATGGAACAGAAGGAGAGTGGAACCTCGAGGAAGAGGCGCCCGAGGAAGAGGCAGACGGAGAGGTGGAAGTCCTGGATCTGCCGGACGAACGGCTCACGGAAAGGCTTACCGATGATGCGGATCTGCTGACGAACGCAGAGGAGAAGGAGCTCCTCGCGAAGCTCGACGAGATCAGCGAACGGCAGAAGATGGACGTGGTCGTCGTTACAACGAACGGCCTGGACGGCAAGACCGCGACGGAGTACGCGGATGACTTTTTCGACTATAACGGGTTTGGATTCGGAGCCGGTCACGATGGGATCCTGCTGCTGGTCAGCATGGAGGAGCGTGACTGGGCGATCAGCACCAGCGGCGCCGGGATCGATACCTTTACCGATGACGGCCAGTCCTTTATGACCGGTCAGATCATCCCGTACCTGAGCAGCGGCGATTACGCAGGTGCGTTCGATACTTACGCGACACTCTGTGATGAGTTCATAACACAGGCGAAGGAAGGAGATCCTTATGACGGCGGAAACATGCCGAAGGATCCGGAGCAGACCAGATCGTTCCGACTGCTGATGCTCCCGGTTTCGATCCTGATCGGATTCTTCGCTTCGCTGATGAATGGAAAGAGAAAACAGGCGAAACAGAAGACCGTCAGACATGCGCTGACTGCAATGGATTACATGGTTTCGGACAGCCTTAGGATGCAGGCGGGTGGAGACCGGTTCCTGCGGGCGCATACAGCGACGAGACACATCAGCAGACCGAAAAACAGCGGTGGAGGAGGCCACGGAAGCTCGACACATATGGGCTCATCCGGGCATGTTCACGGCGGTTCATCAGGTAAATTTTAAAGGAGGATTGAAGAATGGGACTGATTAAAGCAATCGCAGGAGCAGCCGGCGGCGTGCTGGCAGATTCCTGGAAAGACTATTTCTACTGTGAATCACTGCCGGTAGACGTATTGGTAGAGAAGGGACACAAGCGCGCAGGCAAGCGTTCTTCCAACACCAAGGGCTCTGATAACATTATCACGACGGGATCTGCTCTTGCTGTCGCGGACGGACAGTGCATGATCATCGTAGAGCAGGGAAAGGTCGTAGACCTCTGCGCTGAGCCGGGTGAGTATACCTATGATGCGACGACCGAGCCGTCTATCTTCAGCGGAAGCCTGAGTGAGGGAATCGCTGCGACGTTCAAGAACATCGGCAAGCGTTTCACCTTCGGCGGAGAAGCACCGATGGATCAGAGAATCTACTATGTCAATACCAAAGAACTCATCGGGAATAAATATGGCACACCGAATCCGGTTCCATTCCGCGTTCTGGATGAGAGAGCCGGAATCGACATCGACGTTTCCGTTCGCTGCTTCGGAGAGTACAGCTTCCGGATCGTCGACCCGATCCTCTTCTACACGAACGTCTGCTCCAATGTGACAGACCGTTACACCAGAGATCAGCTTGACAGCCAGATGAAGACAGAACTCCTGACCGCTCTGCAGCCGGCATTCTATAAGATTGGATCCGCCGGCATCCGCTACTCTGCGATCGTCGGCCACACGGCTGAACTCGCAGACGCGCTGAACGAGCAGCTTTCCGCCAAGTGGAAAGAGCTCCGTGGAATCGAGATCGTCTCCATGGGCGTTTCCAGCATTACCGCTTCCGAGGAAGACGAGAAGATGCTGAAAGAGATGCAGAAGAATGCAGGCTTCAAAGACATGGGCGTTATGGCTGCGAATATGGCGGCAGCGAAGATGGACGCTATGAAGGAAGCGGCTAAGAACGAAGGCGCTGGCGCAGCCATGGCATTCATGGGCATGAACATGGCGCAGGGCGCAGGCGGTGATGACCTGGCAGGACTCTACGCGCAGGCGCAGGCACAGCAGGCGGCAGCCGCAGCAGCACAGCCGGCAGCTCCGGAGACAGCTGCTGAAGCGGCTAAGCCGGTCGGATGGACCTGCCCGGCTTGCGGCACTGTCAACCAGGGCAAGTTCTGCACTGAGTGCGGCGCTAAAAAACCGGCAGGCGCGCTGCAGTATAAGTGCGACAAATGCGGATGGACACCGGAAGATCCGACCAAACCGCCGAAATTCTGTCCGGAATGCGGCGATCCGTTCGGTGATGAGGATATCGTAGCGGAGTAACAGGAAACAGGTACTGATAGTAAGGCGGCACAGGGCATTTGCCTGTGCCGTCTTTTCGGATGAAAAACGATGAAAGAATTTCTCTGGAAACACTTTGTAAAGGATTACGAAAACATCAATGACCCGGATGTACGGGCGCGCTATACGAGACTGACCGGCGTGATGGGGATCGTCGTGAACAGTCTTCTTTGTGTGATCAAAATCATCGTGGGTCTCGCCACCCGCTCCATCGCGCTGGTGGCAGACGGTGTTCACGATCTGGCGGATTCCCTTGCGGCGTGTGTGACGCTGATCGGCGCAGCCGTCGCCAGAAAGCCCGCAGACAGGGAGCACCCCTATGGACATGCCAGAGCAGAATATCTGGCCAGTCTTGTGGTTTCCTCCCTTATCCTCATCGTTGGATATCAGCTGATGAAGACCTCGGTCGTCAAGATTTTGCACCCCGAAGAAACCCTCTTCTCCTGGGGCACCGTTGCCTTTATGGCCTTCGCGATCCTTCTGAAGGGGAGCTCTTCGCTCTTTACGATTGCCACCGGAAAGCGCATCCGTTCCCTTCCCGTGATTGCGGCCGGAACGGACAACCGAAATGACGTGATCACCAGTATCATCATCGTGGCCGGCATGCTGCTCCACCACTTTACCGGAGTGGATGTTGACGGATATATGGGGTGCCTGGTATCGCTGTTTATCCTGTTCTCCGGATTCACACTGATGCGGCAGACCGTGGACCAGCTGCTTGGGACCCCGCCGGACGAAGAGACGCTGGAGGCCATGCGCAGGATCATCCTGTCTCATGAAGCAATTCTGGGGATCCACGATATGATCATCTACAACTACGGCCCCGGCCAGTATTATGCCACCTTCCACGCGGAGGTGGATGCGGCTATGGACATCATGAAAGCCCATGATGCGATCGATCACATCGAGCGGGAACTGCATGATGAGCTCGGGATCCGCGTCACATGCCACATGGACCCGATCATGACCAACGATTCTGTCATGCAGGCGCTGCGGAAAAGGGTGGAAGACTCCCTTAGGGAATTCGATATGATCGAAGGATTCCACGACCTCAGGTACTCCTCCTCCGAAACGGATCCGGACAGAAAGTTCCTGAGCATGGACGTGGCCATTTCTCCCGGAAGTCACTATTCCAAGGAGGAAATCACGGCGTCAGTCCGTCAGGCGGCAGAAGCCGTCCTTGGGCCGTGTGAGATAGCCCTCGAATTTGATCAGGCATATACTGTGAAATAGCAACAAGACGATGCGGACTGCCTCAAAAAAAGAGGCAGTCTTTTCTCATGCCTCCCGATCGAGTCACCTTGCGTCAAAACACAGCTGCCATCGTCCTCAGTGACGTTCTGAGCTCCAACACCTCCGTCATGACGCAAATATCCGACAAGGGCGGCCGGAAGCGGAAAAACGTTGGAAAATCACTTAACAAAAAACGGTGTCCCTAAAGACGAATTATTCGCCTTTGAGACACCGCCATTACTTTGCCTTAGATCAGATCCAGACACTGGTCGATCCGGATCAGAAAGTTTCTGCCGTCGGCCAGCTCCCGACGGATCATCTGCGGAATCGCGCGGACCGCGCGGCTGACAGCCGCCTCCAGGGAAGCACCGTTCATGACCGATCCGATCACGATCGCGGAAAAGATATCGCCCGTTCCGCCAAACCGCACCGGGATCCGCTCATGCGGCACTGTAAAGTACTGCTTCGCGGCAGCGTCATAGCAGGCGACGCCTTCTGCGCCTTCCGCGCCGGCGCTGGTCACGATGACCGAGCCTGCGCCCATCTCCCGCAGCGCGTCGATGACGCGCCGGATATCCGCGTCCGTGGGCGCTTCCAGAAACGGCTCGCCCGCGAGAAGCGCCGCTTCAGTATAGTTCGGAAACACGTAGTCTGCAGCCGAAACCAGCTTCCGCCGATTCACCACATCCTGCTCATTCATCCCGTTATACAGATGTCCGATATCGCCCATGATCGGGTCGCAGAAGATCTTCGCGCCTCTCTTCCGCTCCTCTTCGCAGCACGCGGTCACAAACTCCGCCTGCTCTTCCCCGGTCAGAAAGCCAGAGAACACCGCATCGAACTGAAATCCCAGCTCGCGCCAGACCTTGAGGCTCCCGCGCATGTACTCCGTGGTATCTAGCACTTCGAACTTCCCGAAGTTCAGCGGGTTTGAGACCAGAGCCGTCGGCAGCGCAAAAGTCTCCGCTCCCATATGCGTCAAAACCGGCAGCATGGCCGGGAGCGCGATCGTCCCATAGCCTGTACTGTCGCTCATTAACAAAATCTTTTTCCCTTCCATACCAAATCCTCTCTTTCCCCACCATTATACCGAAACCTCCTCCGGATGACAATCCCACTGCTTCTGCCGCATGCGCGGGTCGGCGAGCAGCCACCGATGGCGTCTCCCCGGCCGCCCAGGTGAGGGCGGCCGGCCCGAGGATTACTGGAATTGCTCTGATCAGCGCCATTTACAGTAGGCGATTCGACAGTGGTCTCCTGTAAAATCACTCGAATAAAGCCTTTTACAGGAGGCCCTACTCGTATAACTTACTGTAAAACCGCTTAAACGAAGTTATTTACAGGAGAAGTTGCGGACACAACTTACTGTAAAACCGCCTAAACGAAGCCATTTGCAGGAGAACTCGGCCGCACAGCTTCCTGTAAAACAGCTCAAACGCAGGTGTTTACAGGAAAACTCGCCCACACAGCCTACTGTAAAACAGCTCAAACGCAGGTGTTTACAGGAAAACTCGCTCGCACAGCCTACTGTAAAACAGCTCAAACGAAGTCATTTGCAGGAGAACTCGCCCACACAGCCTACTGTAAAACGGCTCGAATGAAGCCGTTTACAGGAAGGCATGCTACGCGTGCCTCTCACAACTGCTTTGAATCCACTCGAAAAGTTGCATAATTACCATTTAATGGTTTTATAGACAGATGCTACAAGAATGTGATATGCTAAAAAGGAAAATAATGGAAGAAACGGAAGGAAAGGAGAACGGCGTGAAACAATATAAGAGATTGTTGGAATATGAACTGGAACAGCTTAAGGCGACTCAGAAGAGATGCAGGACTGTTCTTAAGAATGAGATCAAGGCATCCCTTTCTGTCAAATGTGAGAATAGTGGAGAATACTATACGGCATACAACAACGGCCAGAGGCGCTATCTCGCCGTTGGCGATCCTATGATCAACGAGATCAAGACCCAGTATTGTGCCCGCCAGGTGCTTAAGTCAGTCGAGACCGATATTCGCATCATTGAATCGCTCCTGTACGACTGGAAGGAGTATGATCCCTATCTGCTTAAGAAGACATTCCCGCGCGCATACTTGAATCAGCCGGCAGAGGGACTGAAAAGACTAGGGTTCATCGATCCGGAAGAGTGGAAGAATCAGCCATACCGGAGGAACTTAAAATATCCGGAACAGCTTATCCACAAAACGAAGTCAGGCCTTATGGTGCGGTCGAGAGGAGAGGTTTTCATTGCAAACCTGTACGATGAGCTCATGGTTCCGTATCATTACGAGGAGATCGTCGTTCTTCCGGACGGAACGGAGGTGAGCCCGGATTTCAGAATTCTTCCGGGGCTTCAGTTCAAGCTGCATGAGCATTTTGGACTTATGGGAAACCCGGAGTATGTGGAATCTTTCCTATGGAAAGAGAAGGCGTACCGCAATGCAGGACTAGTGCCGTATAGAGATATTCTATTCACGTTTGACGGAGTGGCAGGAGAGTTCGATGCGCAGTACCTCGACCAGAGCATCCGTCAGTTTATCGGACGATAAAAAAACTTATTGCGCACAGAACCAATGCAGATTAAAATATAGGGGATTAGGATATGTAAGCAATTGCTTTTGTAATATAGGAGGCTAATATGGAAAACAGCAACAAGAGACCGGAAACGATGGAAAGAATCACTACCCCGGAGCTCGCGCAGGCATTTATTGAGGAGCAGGTCAAGGCCGTGCAGGAGCAGGTCGGTGACGGGAAGGTACTGCTGGCACTGTCCGGCGGTGTGGATTCTTCCGTAGTAGCAGCGCTCCTGATCAAGGCGATCGGCAAGCAGCTCGTATGCGTTCACGTCAATCACGGACTTCTGCGCAAGGGAGAACCGGAGCAGGTCATCTCCGTATTCAAGGATGAGCTCGGCGCGGATCTGGTCTATGTAGACGCGGTTGACCGCTTCCTCGACAAGCTCGCAGGCGTTTCTGACCCGGAAGAGAAGAGAAAGATCATCGGTAACGAGTTCATCGATGTCTTTGCAGAAGAGGCCGGCAAGCTGGAAGGTATCGGCTTCCTTGGCCAGGGAACGATCTATCCGGATATTCTGGAGAGCGAGAAGGGAATCAAGGCGCACCACAACGTGGGCGGTCTGCCGGAGGAGTTGAATTTTGAGCTGGTGGAGCCGGTGAAGCTTTTGTACAAAGACGAAGTCAGAGTCGTCGGAAAAGCCCTCGGCCTCCCGGACAACATGGTTTACCGTCAGCCGTTCCCGGGACCGGGACTCGGCGTACGCTGCGTCGGCGCGATCACCAGAGACCGCCTCGAAGCCGTTCGCGAGGCAGACGCGATCGTCCGCGAGGAGATCGGCAAGATGGAGCAGGTTCCATGGCAGTACTTCGTAGCGATTCCGGACATCAAGTCGACTGGCATCAAGGATGATAAGCGCTACATGGGATGGGCGGCAGTCATCCGCGCGATCAACACCGTTGACGCGGTAACCGCGGAATCCGTTGAGATTCCATGGGAGATGCTGAAGACGATCAGAGACCGCATCATCGCAGAGGTTCCGGGCGTGAATCGCGTACTGTGGGATATCTCCGATAAGCCGACGAGTACGATTGAGTGGGAGTGAGACAGCTCTTAGCGATTGACGAGCGCAGCGGAGGCAGAGCTTAGAGATTCACCTGTCAGAGCGGTCGCAGAGAGCGAGCCGGAGGCGAAGGTCGATGCGGGAACCGCGGGACGACTTGAGCCCTGTCCGGCGATTGACGAGCGTTAGCAACAAAATTGCAAATGATATTACAGATGACAGATCGCACACGTACGATCTGTCATTTTTTTGTGTCGAAAAACCGCTCCAACCATCAGATTTGAGCTCGCGCAAATCGACTGGAGTCTTCCAGACTAAATTTCTGGCATGAATCGGAACAAAAACCAGCGTTCGGCAGGTCAGTTTGATTCCGAATTCGATAAGGATCCTGGACTTATGGAAGATATCATGAATTCGCCAATTGGAAGGTTGGCTATTTTGGGGCGCCGAAATATGATTTTGAATCTAGGCATGAGATTTGGAATTATCTTTCCCAGTATGATAAACTATAGAGAGCTTAGAATAATGGGGGAGGGAATAAACATGATTTCATTAAAAGGACCTGGACTAAAATTTTTCGCTGTAATCATAGCTGTGATTGCGCTGGCTTTTGGCGTTTACTCAACTTTCATCCAGTCATCCGGCTATCAGAAGACGACGGCGACAATCGTCTCCATGGAAAAGGATCAGGAATCCGGAGAGGAGGATTCCTATATTGTGACAGCTACGTATACGGTGGATGGCACGGAATATACGAACGTACTTGATTCCTACAGCCCTTCCTATGAAGTAGGCGGAACCGTCGAAATACGTTACGATCCTGCAGATCCGAATAAGATAACTTCCGGATATGGCCTTGGCATCTACTTTATGGTAGTTGGCGCTGTGATTCTCCTGATAACAGGATTCTTAACCATTAAGCGGAAAAAATCCGTGAGCCAGCTTAAGGAGGACTATGGAGAAACCCGTTATCTTCCGTCTGAGAAGGGGGAAGAGCATGAGCTGTACTTTGTTACTGACCTTGGCACACCGAAATTTGGACATCGCCTGGAAGATGCAGAGCGAAGAGTGCTGTACGAAGCAAAAATGACAAAGTTCACGATGCTTTCCGATTTTGAGTTTGACTTCATCGATCATGAAAGAGGGCAGACAACGCCTCACCTGATCGGTCATACCGAGGAGACCGACTGGAACAGCCTCCTGATCGACAACAACAGCACCTTCCAACTGGACGGGATGGATGTGTGGAAACACCTAAGATCTGTGGGAGTCACCATTGATTCCAGCTTTGGCGAAGCAGAAGGCATGATGCCGAGTTACGATATCCGAAGAGAAGGCGAGCTTCTTGCCCATGCGGAGAACACCAGTCATTACGTCCACGAAGAAGATGCTGAGCAGCATAAGGTTGCAAGCAAGATTCCGAATCCTATGTTCTTCCGCGTCTTTACAAGCGAGAAGCACCTGGATCTGCTGTTTATGATCCTGGTGGCGCTCGCCCGCACAGAAGCAACAGACGAGAGAGGCGGCAGCCGCCGTATGCTGCTGAATACTGTCATGAAGGATGATCAGTAGTCAAACATAAGCATAAAGCGAGATGACAGATAGTACCCGTATTATCTGTCATTTTTTTTCACTACCGTACTGCCGACCCTGGACATTGATGAACTGCTCCGGCTCGCATTTGAATACGGCGATCGTGACGGAGGCTTCATCGATGTGCATCTTTCCTACCGCGGGGCGGATACGGACCCGCTGGAGGGTGCAGACGAGCTTTCGATGAAGCTGATCCGCCATTACTGCCCGGGGCTGGCCTGGGAGTGCTGCGACGGAGAATGCGTCATATCTGGAAGGATGACCTCTGGAAGGATGAC
>JAFOML010000027.1 GCA_017425345.1 Eubacterium sp.
CAAGGACGTAGCGAACGACTGCAACGGGCGCCGGGAGCTTCAGCTCCTCCGGGTTTCAGTGGGGGATTATAACCCACCACTGAAAGTCGGAAATGGAACCCGCCGCCTATAGAGGCGGGGGACATCCGGCGCCCGTTATACTATTCTCGTATGTATTCCACCGCCACACTGCTCCCCATCGTCGCGTAAACGATGCCGGTATAGCGGATAGCAAACGTCAGAATATCCCCCACCTTAACGGGCGTCTCCGCGTCCGTCACGTCGAGAATCGTATGGTCGAAGCTCGCGCCGATCACGCGTACCCCTGGCGTCGTACAGATCAGCTCGCCCGGATCCGCGTAGTCCGCTCTCCCGACCGCGAGCAGCGCCTTCCGCCGCATCCCGATATCCTCGTACACTGGCTTATGCCCAAACGCATCCACACAGAGCTCCCCGATCGGATGGCTGGCTTTGGTCTGCACTTCGACGACTTCCGCCGCGAGATGCCACGCATCGCCCCTAAGAAACGGTGTCGGCGTATCGTAGAGGAGCGGCAGATCTTTCCCGATCGTAAGCACCTCCCCGAGACGCATGCTGTTGATCTCCGCCGGCATGGTCCCGTCCAGCACGCGCGGAAATGCCGTCGTATCCGCGCCGGAAATGATCTCCAGCTTGTGGCCGACCGCCTTTTCGACCTCGTGATGCACGTCCACGAGCTCCTGCATCTTGGCAGGTGTGCAGGCCACACTGCCGTAGCAGCCGAGATTTGTTCCAGTTCCGAGAAGATGCAGGTGCGGAGCCGCCTCCACATAGCGCGCCGCTTCGATCAGATCCTCCATCTCCCAGAAGCCTTCCCTAAGATCGCCGAGGTCCTTCATGAGGATGACGCTGTGAACTAGATTTTGTCTCCCGGCCTCCGCATTCGCAGCCCGAAGCACCGTCAGGTCGCTCATGAGAGACACCTCGCAAAGCCCGATCATCTCCGGAAGCTCGCTCAGCATCGGAATGCGGATCATCATGCCGGGCAGGGTCACGCCTTCCTCGCGCAGACGCCGGAACTGCTCCAGCCTGGAGGTCGCGATCCACCGGCAGCCTTCTTCCTGAAAGATCTTTGCGACCGGCGCCAGACCGCCGCAGCCCTTGATCACAGCTGCGACCTGGATCCCGGCGGCGCGTGCCCGGGCCATGACCTCCTGCGTGTTTTTGCGCAAAATCTTAAGATCGCACACCAATCGCGGATAGTAATCCGCGCGCACGTCTTTTCCGACTTCCATCCGGGACATAGCGCCTCCTGTTCGTCATTATGCGGCATCCTATGCTTCTATTGTAAAGGGGTAGTATCTATTTTTCAATCAGCACTGCGTGAAATCCGGCGCAGAATCGTGTATACTTAAAGAGCAAGGAGGCATAGAAGGATGGATACCAGAAAGATCACGATTACAGAAACCAGTCATTACATGGACCTGGCAGGGTTGTTTCACGATGCCGGTCTGGAGAATACGGACCGCGTGCCGGATGGCTTCATCACCGCATTCCGGGCGGACACGCCGGACGGGAAGCTTGCCGGCGGGGTCAGCCTTGTCCGGCGGAACGGATTCTATATACTGAACGACATCGCGGTCATGGAGGAGCTTCGGAAGAGCGGGATCGGGATGCGGATGCTCTGTACGGCGATGGCACGCCTTCAGGACATGGGCGCAGGTACCGTTTATCTGACGGCGAAAGCCCCGGGATTTTTCCGCAAATACGGCTTCCGGGAAACTGCTCCGGAAGACACACCTGACATCTTTCACTGCAACGGCTGCAATCAGCTGGAAGAATGCCGGCCGGTGTTCATGAAGCGGGAGGTCTCCGCGGAGAGGCTTCTGTTCATCGACAGCTGTGTCAGCACGCACCGCTCACGCACGCTTCAGCTCTGCCGCGCCTGGCTTGCGCGCTACCTTGAGACCCATCCGAAAACGGTTCTGGATATGATCGTGCTGGATACCGATCACCTGCATTCTCTGGACGGACAGACCGCCAGACACCGTACGGATCTGGTTGAGGCCGGGGATTTTGACGATCCGATCTTCGATCTGGCCTATCAGTTCCGGCGGGCCGACCGCGTACTGATCGGAGCCCCCTATTGGGACTGCTCCTTCCCCTCCGTCCTGAAGACCTACATCGAGAATGTCGTCGTGGACAAGCTGACCTTCCACGAAACGGAGCACGGTTACGAAGGTCTCTGCCCCTGCCGGAAGATCACCTACATCACCACTGCAGGCGGACCGATCGGCGATATGAATCTGGGATACGACTACATACGCGGCGTCTTCCGCATGCTGGGCGTCAGCGAATATGAGGAATACCGCGCGGAGATGCTGGACATCCAGGGCGCGGATATCGGGGCAATCATGGAGAAGGCACTCGCCGGGATTGCGCAGGCGGAAATCGACTAATGAAAACAGCGGACTGGAAAAGATCCAGTCCGCTTTTGATTCGATATTACAGCATCGGCAACTTGTACAGGATGATCGTAAACACCACCATGCCGAACAGTGCAAACGGGTAGGTCGCGCCGTAGCCGCCTGCCGGATCCTCGCTTCCGACCGCATCGGTCGCTGCGCCTAGTCCCGGTGTGGAGGTCATGCCGCCGCAGATCGCGCCGGACAGCATGATCCAGTTCAGATGGAAGGCATAGCGTCCCACGAGGAAGCCGACCATGCAGGAGATGACGCCGACCACGATACTGACCAGCGCCAGCGTCAGGCCGGAGCCGAACAGCGCATCGACCGCGCCGTAACCGTAATTCAGACCGACGATCGCCAGGAAGAATGCCAGCGCGAGCTCGCGGATCACGCTCAGTGTCTCCGGATCCATGCGGAAGTTCATAGGGCCGATCTTTCCGATGTAACCGAGCAGCAGTCCTCCGATCAGCACGCCGCCGGTGGATTCCAGGCTGACGTAGCCGAGGGGACCCATGTAGATCTTGATCGAGCCGATCAGGTAGCCGACGAAGCATACGACTGCAAACGCGATGATGCTGAACTTGGTCGTTTCGATCTCCTTCGCGCTCTTCGTACTCTCTCTAACCGCGCTCATCTCAATCTGGTAACGCCGCTTCTCCTCTTCAATATCGAACCGGAATATGACGTTCAGGAAGTTGACCGCCAGGATCACGATGATGACACCGAACGGATAGCCCACCGCATAGCCGACGCCGACCTGCGATGTGGACTGGTTGACGTACGCCTCTTTCACCCTTTTCTCGAGCTTCGGCGTATTCTCGACCGTCAGATCCTTATACTTCTCATCCAGGTTCAGAATGCGGATGACCGCCTTTTTCTCGGCAGGTGAGGCCGATTCATAGTTATTGGCCATCTCCTTGGAATGACTCTCAGCGCTCTCCAGCGCGGAAGCAAGGCCCGGGGAACTGGTCAGCGCACCGGTATATACGCCGGCGACCGCAAAGGAGTTCGTTCCTTTGACGACTGCGGTGCACGCGTAGGTGGAAGCCGCGCCGACGAAGGTGATCAGAAGTCCCAGCACCACGAACTTGGTCCCGTACTTCCGCAGCACGTAACCGATATCCTTGGCAGCCAGAAGTCCGACCGCTGCGATGAAAACGATCAGCGACGCCTGGAAGAAGTAGGAGTGAATGACTCTGCCTCCGTTCCCTTCCATGATCTGCACCGCTGCGGCATACCCTGCCGCCGTCTCATCTCCGGCCTCATAGATGCCCTGCGCATACCCGTAGACCAGCCATCCGATTGCAAGTCCCACGAACATAGCGCCGGAGGTTCCGAAATTGAACTTTCCGAACTTGACCTTTCCAAAAAGTAATCCCAATGCAATGGTGATGAACATCAGTACAAAGGGATTTAACATAAAGGTGATCACTTCGAATTTCATAAATACTTTCTCCAAACCAATCAAATACCTGTTCCGCCACATTATAGCATGGTTTCATGCGGATATGGGCGGAACAGGCCCTTGAATACTTGTATTTAAAATGTATCCCGCTCCAGTTTTTTAAGGAATCCGGAAAGCAGTACCAGCGAAAAGACCATCATGATGCATTCCGTCATGGGCTGCGTCCAGATGAGTCCGGTAAACCCGAACAGGCGGTTCATCAGAAGCAGGCACGGCACGTACAGCACGAGCTGCCGGATCACCGTGATCAACAGCGCATACATGGGCTTTCCCATGGACTGGAATGAAGACCGGCTGCACGAGATCGCGCCGACAAACGGCAGGATGCACATATTCGCGCGGAGGACCTGCGCGCCGATGCGGACGACTTCGTCCGTCTGCGAGAAAATGTGGATCAGCTGCGGCGCCCCGATGCCAAACACCGCCATCACGCAGAGCTCGATTGCGCCGATCGTCAGAACGGCCGCGCGGAGCAGCGCGAGCATGCGCCTGTAGTTTCCTGCCCCGTAGTTATATCCCATCAGCGGCTGCAGCCCGGCCGCGAAGCCCTGGTAGATGTAGCTTCCGAAGGACATCAGCTTCTGCGAGATCCCCATCGCGGCCACGGTGATCTCTCCGTAGGCGACCGCGAGGTTGTTCAGCACGACGAAGGTGCTCGCCGTGAGGAGCGTCTCCAGCGAGGCCGGGATGCCGACCCAGAAGATTTCTTTGATGACCGCAGGCTGCGGCCTGAGATAGGCGCGCCGGAATTGTAACAAAGTCTTATCCGCCCCATAATACCGCCAGAACACGAGACACCCGAGCAGATTGCCGAGCACGGTCGCGATCGCGGCGCCACGCACACCGAGGCCGAGCACGAAGATGAAGACCGGGTCCAGCGCGATATTGGCCAGCGTGCCGGCTACCATGCCCATTACGGAGTAGCGGACGGAGCCTTCGCTCCGCAGCAGCTGCCCGAAAGTATAGTTCCCCATGATGAAGAAGTCCCCGAGGAAGAGAACCTGCACGTACGCGCCGGTCAGCGCAGCGGTATTCTCTCCTGCGCCGAGCAGAGAAACGATCGGTCCCAGCAGAATGAGTCCGACCGCCATGATCAGAAGGCTGCTCACAAGTGTCATCTCATAACCGGTCAGAAGCGTGCGTTCCGCTCTCTCCTGTTCACCCGCGCCGAGGCTCCGGGCAATCAGCGAGGAGGCGCCGGTTCCGACCATATTCCCCATCGCGATCATGACCATCATGACCGGGTAGCCCAGATTGACAGCTGCCAGCTGGTAATCGTCGTGCATCAGTCCGATGAAAAAGGTGTCCACCAGGTTGTAAAGCACCATGATGAACATCCCCATCGTGAGAGGCGCTCCCATAGCAAGAACGGCCTTGACCGGCCGTTCTTCTGCCATCGTATAGATTCTTTTGTCCGTCTTCTGATTCGTCAAATCTCTGTTTCCGCCTCCCGTGCCAGTGCCAGAGCGCCGTAGATCACAGAGTCATCGCCCAGCGCCGCATTGGCCAGTTTCACCGTTTTCCGGATGGAAGGCATGCAGTAGCGGTCGACTTCGGCTAAGATTTTGTCCAGGAACAGATCTCCCACAGCCTCCATGATGCCTCCGCCGTAGACGACCATCTGCGGACTGAAGGTGTTGATCAGATTGCCGGTCGCGATCGCGAGGTAATGACACGCGCGGTCCACCGCTTCCATGGTGACGGCATCTTCTTCCTGAAGGGCAAGCTTCAGCTGTTTGCTCTTAAAGACACCGTTCTGGATCTTCTTGGCGAGCTGCGTCTTTCTGCCGCGGGCTGCCTGCTCGCGGACGTAGGCGCTCATGCCCTTCTTACTCGAAAAGGCCTCCAGGCACCCGCGCTGCCCGCAGTTGCACAGCGGCCCTTCCGGATCGAGAACCATATGGCCGTATTCCGCGCCTTTGAATCCGTAACCCGTATAGAGCTTGCCGTCCAGGATCAGGCCGCCGCCCATGCCGGTGCCGACGAACAGGCCGACCACGTGGTCCAGACCTTTCGCTGCGCCGTACTCGTGCTCTCCGAGTACGCCCAGGTTGACGTCATTTCCGATGAAGAACGGCACGCCGAACTTCTTTTCGAGCGGCGTCCGGATATCGTAGTTCTCCCACGGGAGATTCGGCGAGAACAGGACCAGTCCTTTATCGCTGTCGATCACGCCCGGAGCGCCTGCTGAGATCGCGCGGATCTCTTCAGTAGGGATCCCGCTCTCCTCAAGGAGCTCTTCCACGACGCGGACGATGACGACCTCTACGTTTCCGGCGTCGTCACCGAGGGATTTCGTCTTCTTTTTGATGCGGCGGACGATCCGGTCCTTATGATCAAAGATCACTCCAAGGACCTTGGTTCCGCCGATATCCAGACAGATCGTGTATTCCTTCTTAGCCATGTTTTTTTCCCTTTCTGTGCGAGGTATCCTTACCGCACTTTCCGGATGCGGACCTTGGAAAACGGCCCGTAATACTTCTTTCCGTTCTTCTTAACGATGATACGCAGCTTGTACTGATATACCTTTCCCTTCACAAGGTTTTTATGCAGGACGGACCGGACGTTCGCAGGCCTTTCTGCCGCCAGCACGAACTTTTTGCTTCCCGGGTACTTGATAAACAGCTGATATTTAAATGCCCCGGGCGTATAGGTCCAGTTCAGGCGTGTCGCGCCGTTCTTCCGGATCTTCTTCAGATACGGCCGAACGATCTTAACATCGAACTCAAGCTTCATTTCGACAGCCTCGTACTCGTCTGTTTCCTCTGCCCTGACCAGGACGGCTCCCTTGCCGGGCTTCAGAAGCTCTCCCTTGCCGGTCTCCTTATCCACCTTGATGATATCCGGTGTCAGGCTCTCATAGGTCACCTTGGTGTACGCGGTATAATCCCATTCCGGATCGAGCCATCCGAGATAATACGGATCACAAGTGCTGCCGCTGAGAATGCAATTCTGTTTTTTAACCTGCTGTTCTGCCTGATCGGAAGTGTCTGCATCGCCTGCCTCATCCGCATAGACGTACGCATTCCCAAAGCAGAACCCGAAAACCAAAAGTCCTGCCACGAGCCAAAGCATCAGGATTCGACTGTCGATCGACCTGAGATTTCTCATTGCTGTGCCCTCCTATATCCGAATATTACCGGTTCACCTGCTTCACTGCACCGAAGAACAGCGGAAGTCCGGTCTTCATATCGACGATCGCGTACACGAACGGCCGGTCCAGATACACTTCCACGAACTCCTCACCCGGAGCAGCTGTCGCCTTTTCGATGGCTGCCGTTACCGCTGCTGCTTTGGTTCCCGTGCGGTCTACCTCGATGTATGCCTTGTGCAGCACGTCATCCACGTACAGATCCGGGGTCGCCATATCGGAGAGGTCCCCGCCGGCAAAAAGATCCGCGACACCCATATCTGCCAGAGCATCCTTCAGTGAAGCGCCGAACTCGGTCTTGAATTCCGGCATCTTCGTCTTGACCATCGCGTGCTTCTGTTCCTTAAACCCTTTCAGCAGATCCTTTCCGGTGATACCGGCAAGGTAAGTCTCCACATCCATGCCTTCCGGCGGAAGCAGCGCCAGGAACCCGGTCTCTCCGCCCTCGTAAGGCTTGATAAACCCGGTTCCGCCGCCCACGGAAACATACCGGTTCTCGGTCCCAGTCAGCATGGTCACTTTCTCGTCCGTACCGTCTGCCGCATGGAATACCTCACCATCGCGGCAAGAGCCTTCTTTATACTGTTCTGCCCATTTCCCCTGGAAATACACGGCATTCAGCAGCACCATCCGTTCCTGTCCCGAGAGGTCGTCGAGGATCCCCGGAATCAGGCCCTGCGTGTTGTTATAGCACCAGTTGTTGATATCATTCACCGTCGTCTGATCAAACGGCGCTGCGTAGAGCGACGCATGGTAATAGGTCGCGATGCGCTTTAAGAATGCGCGCTTCGGATTGCACTCTTTCTCGTGGAACCACATGGCGTCCGCGATATCGTACTGCACGTGCTTCAGATCCGCGAGTCTCTGGTTAGTGGTAGCGAGCATACGATCGTATTCGTCCCGGGTGCACGATCCGCCGAGCAGGGTGGACAAATTCTTCTGCGTCTCCCCTGCCGCCCCGCAGTTCACCATCGCAAGCGCGGTCGCGATCGAATGCGGGGAGATGATCACACTCTTCCCATTTGCAAGCGGGAGCATTCTCGTAAGCAACCCAAGCGAAAGATCCGCAGACGCTGCACAGAACGCATCACTTGCCTCCATCACATCGTATGTGTCCGGCGTTACACTTGCCGTCAGATCCTTTGAATTCTCGCTGATGGGCTTTGGAGAAAAGTTATTCGCGCCCTTCATCTCCTTCTTCACCCGGAACGTCACATAGCGGCTGACTCGCTTCGGCGCTTTCCAGGTTACTTTGATGCGGTACTTCCCTTTCTTCAGCAGATCGGTACTGTAAAGATCAGTAATGCAGTAGGTCGTGCTCAGCGCCTTGTGCGCCTTGAGCTTAGTCGCCCAGAAGCCGATCATCTGCACAGGCACCTGCGGGAGCTTCACCCACTTGCTGCCTTCTTTTCTCTGAAGGCTGTATTCTTCCGTGACCCCGATCGCGCGGTTCGTTCCGTTGGCGAACTTTACGCGAACCAGCAGAGTACCCTCGGTGGCCTTGGTCCCGACGAGCGTCACTCTGGTCTGTTTTCCCTTGTACTTACTTATGGTATCCCGTTTCGACAGCGCGCTTACCGTCGATGTCGCTGCAAGAACCATGCAGAACACGATCAGCATAGACAGCATCCATCTTAGTCTTCTCTTGGTCATCATCGCATCCTCCTGTTCGGTTATTCTCTATTCTGCCAGTATTGTATCACAAAAAGAACACTCCCTCAACTGACCGGCTTAATTCTCCCCACCGTCGCGATGATGACCGCCGTGCCGATGATCGTCATCACGAGTCCGAAGAGTGTAAGAGCGGACGGGCCTGCCGCATCCAGGATCAGACCGCTGACGAAGCTGCTCACGACCGCGCTGGTCGTCGTCATGGTGGTGAACAGGGCCTGGCCTTTTACGGCTTCGCCCTTATTCATGACCTCATCGATGAAGCAGACGATCGCCGGCAGGAACAGTCCGAAGCTGATCAGCTGGAAGAACTGCGCTGCATAGACCAGCGCCACGGAATGCGCCAGAAAGATCGTTCCGATCTTGAAGCAGAAAGCAATGGCGGAGATCTTCAGGAGCGTCTGACAGGAGATTCTGCGGTGGATCCAGTCGAAGCTGAACATCATCGGGATCTCCAGAAAAGCCATCAGCGACAGGATCCGGCCCATGTCCGCGCTGTCTCCTCCTACGCTGTTCACGATCTGCAGCAGGAAGTTGTTCAGCATATGATTGTGAATGTACAGGAAGAAGACGCCTACGTTCATCAGGACGAACATCTTATGCCGTCTCATAAAGGTGAGGAGGTTGATGTCCTCTTTCGGGGAGTTGGCTGCGATAGACTTTGTCCGAGCGGGATCACTCCCGGCGATCTTCCGGAACGTCCGCATCGTGACGGCGACGCTCAGGATGATACAAAGCGTGATGACCAGGTCCGCTTTCGGCAGGAGCGCCGCGCCGAACGCGGCTGTCAGCGTGCCGAGGACCGCGCAGAGGATCGAGTACGCCAGCGACCCGCCGCAGCGGCAGATTCCGTAATTCATATGGACGCCGCACTCCTCCAGACGGAAGTTCAGCGCGTTCACGAAGGGCTGGATCGCCGTGTGAAGAGCGATCAGCAGGACATACACGACAAACAGAATCGCAGAACGTCCGGAAAGCAGAAACAGGATGAGCACGAGCGCGATGATCACGACGGAAAGCAGTTCCATCAGGGTTTCTACCCGGAAGCGCTTCGACCGGTCAGCCACGTCTGCGAGAAATGGCTGCACGATCGCGGCAAGGATGCTTGCGCCAGCGATCATGATCCCGATCTCCGTGTTGGTAAATCCATTTGCAAGCAGGAAAAACGACGCAAAACTGCACAGAGATCCGTACAGCATCCAATAGGTGCCCTGTACTGCACCATATTCCAGATTCAATAGTTTTCCCATCACTTATCCTTCTTATTCTTTCTAGTAAAATAAACCATCAAACCCCTTTTGGAGTCTGATGGTTACAGTATATCACAAGTATTGCCGGTTGCAGCCGATATTTTCCGGCCCGGCAGGAACTATTCCACGGTAACGCTCTTGGCGAGATTCCGCGGCTTGTCCACGTTCAGGCCCAGCTGTACGGAGACATAGTAGGCAAGCAGCTGAAGCGGTATGATCGCAAGGCTCGTGGTAAAGTGCTCATCCGTCTTCGGGATATAGATCGTAAAGTTTGCCACGTCCTCGATCTCGTAATTCCCGTAGCTCGTCACCGCTGCCAGATAGGCGCCGCGGGTCTTGACCTCGATCATATTGGACCGGGTCTTCTCGTACAGCGGGTTCTGCGTCGCGATGCCGAACACCAGAATGCCGTCTTCGATCAGGCTGATCGTACCGTGTTTCAGCTCTCCGGCAGCGTACGCTTCGGAGTGAATGTAGCTGATCTCTTTCATCTTGAGAGACCCTTCCAGCGCGATCGCGTAGTCGATGCCGCGGCCGATGTAGAAGACGTCTTTGGCGTTGCACACCTTGGAGGCGAACCACTGGATGCGTTCTTTGTCCTCGAGCAGGCGGTTCATCTTCTCAGGAAGCGCCGTCAGCTCCTGAAGCAACCCATCGTAACGCTCCTGTTCCATTACGCCGCGCACTTTCGCCATCCGAAGCGCCAGTATGTAGCAGCAGACGAGCTGGGCGCTGTAGGCCTTTGTCGTGGCAACCGCGATCTCCGGCCCCGCTACCGTGTATAGCACGTGATCGGCTTCCCGCGCGATGGTGCTTCCCAGCACGTTCACGATCGCAAGCGTCGGCAGACCGTGCTCTTTGGCTTTCCGGAGCGCGGCCAGACTGTCCGCGGTCTCCCCGGACTGACTGATCACGATGACCAGGCTGTCCTTTCGAAGCGGCAGCTTCCGGTAGCGGAACTCGCTCGCAAGCTCCACGCGGGTTTCGATCTGCGCCAGATCCTCGAAGACGTACTGCGCCGCCACGCCCACGTGATAGGCAGAGCCGCAGGCAACGATGTACATCTCTTCCGGCGTTCGCAGCAGGTCGTCTTCGATGCCCTTCTCCGGGAAGCGCAGTTCGCCGTCTTCCAGAACGGAGGAAATCGTGTCCCGCACCGCACGCGGCTGCTCGTGGATCTCCTTGATCATAAAATGCTCATAGCCGTTCTTCTCTGCCGCCTCAGCATCCCAGTTCACGTGGACGGTCTCTTTCTGTATCACATCTCCGTCGATATTGAAAAAGGTAATGCCGCCCCGCGTAAGCCGCGCCAGTTCCAGATTCTCGATATAGTAGACGTCTCTGGTGTACGGAAGGAGCGCGGAGACATCGGAGGCCATATAGACATCCTCGCCTTTCATGCCGATGACCATCGGATTGTCCTTGCGCGCGACCCAGATCTCATCCGGGTAGTCGCGGAACATGACCGCGAGCGCATAGGAGCCGCGCACGCGCACCATGGTTTTCGAAATGGCGTCGCAGGGGTCCTGGATGTATTTTTTGTAGTAGTAGTCGATCATCTTCACGGCGATCTCGGTGTCAGTCTCGGAGTAGAAGGTATAGCCTTTGCGAATCAGCTTGTCCCGCATCTCCGTGTAATTCTCGATGATCCCGTTGTGAACCGCGGTCACAGTATAGTCGTCCGACACGTGCGGATGCGCGTTGTTCTCTGACGGCTCCCCGTGCGTCGCCCAGCGCGTGTGTCCGATTCCGGCGAACCCCTTCAGCGCTCTGCCGCCGTCCGTCTTCTCGTACAGGGCTTTCAACTTGCCCTTGGCTTTGACGACGGAGACCTCGTTGTTCTCGTCCCGGACGGCGATGCCTGCCGAGTCATAGCCGCGGTACTCCAGCCGCTTGAGCCCATTTAACAAAATCGGTGCCGCCTGACTCCCCCCAATATATCCTACGATCCCGCACATGTTATCTCTCCTTTCCCTGCGCAGCGCCCGCCTGCATGATGCCTGCCGCCGCGCGAATGAACTCCCGGAACAGCGGGTGCGCCCGGTCCGGTCTGCTCTTGAACTCCGGATGAAACTGGACCCCGATGTAGAACGGGTGATCCGGATACTCCATCGCTTCGATCAGGCTGTCGTCCGGCGCAGCGCCGGCAAGCGCCATTCCGTGCTCTTCGAATGCATCGCGATACGCGTTCTTAAACTCGTACCGGTGCCGGTGCCGCTCGGAGATCTGCCTGGTTCCATAAATCTCCTCGAGCCGGCTTCCCTCCCGGAGCACGCACGGGTATGCACCGAGGCGCATCGTGCCGCCCTTGTCCATCTCCGCGTTCTGATCCGGCATCCAGTCGATTACCGGATGCGGCGTCTCCGGGTTGAATTCCGTGGAATGCGCGTCCGCCTGTTCCAGCACATCTCTTGCGAACTCGATCGCCGCGATCTGCATTCCGAGGCAGATTCCGAAGTACGGGATTTTGTTCACTCTGGCGTACTGCGCAGCCGCGATCATCCCTTCGATTCCCCGGTCGCCGAAGCCTCCCGGCACGATGATGCCGTGCATTCCCTGCAGCGCTTCTGCCGCATTCTCTTCGGTGATCTTCTCGGAATCCACCCAGTGGATGTTCACATAGCAGCCGTTTTCATACCCGCCGTGATAAAGCGCTTCCTTGACGGAAAGATACGCATCGTGCAGTTTCACGTACTTTCCGACCAGCGCGATCTCGACGTTCCCGCTTCTGTGATGGATCCGGTCGAGCAGGCTGTTCCAGTCGCTCAGATCGATCTGACCAGCCTCTAGCCCGAGCTCGCGGCACACGATCTCTGAGAAATGCTGCTTCTCCAGCATGAGCGGCGCCTCATACAGCTGATCGACCGTGGTATTCTCAATGACGCAGTCCTCCCGGACGTTGCAGAAAAGCGCGATCTTTTCTTTTACATATGCCGGGATCGCAGCATCGCATCTGGCGATGATGATGTCCGGCCGGATCCCGCAGCCCTGCAGTTCCTTGACGGAGTGCTGCGTGGGCTTGGATTTGAATTCATCGCTGCCGGAGATATATGGAACCAGCGAAACATGCAGGAACAGCGTGTCCTTTGGGTCTCTCTCCATGGAAACCTGACGGATCGCCTCCAGAAATGGCTGCGACTCGATGTCGCCGACCGTTCCGCCGATCTCAGTGATGATGATGTCCGCGTCCGCCTGCTCTCCGACGGAATAGATGAATCGCTTGATCTCGTCTGTGATGTGCGGGATGATCTGGACGGTCTGGCCAAGGTATTTGCCCTCCCGCTCCTTGTGGAGGACGTTCCAGTAGACTTTGCCCGTTGTAAGGTTCGAAAAGCGGTTCAGGTCCTCGTCGATGAACCGTTCATAATGGCCGAGGTCCAGGTCGGTCTCTGTGCCGTCCTCGGTCACAAAAACCTCGCCGTGCTGAAACGGCGACATCGTCCCCGGATCCACGTTGATGTACGGGTCCAGCTTCTGCGAGATCACCTTGAAGCCTCTCTGCTTCAGCAGACGGCCGAGCGAAGCTGCTGTAATTCCTTTCCCCAGCCCAGAAACGACTCCTCCGGTTACAAATATGAACTTCTTCATCTGCGCACCTCCTCCCGCAAGCTGCGGCAATTCCAAATAAAAATAAGGATCTCCGTCTGCGAGAGTGTGACAGACATATAAGGCCCCGATCACTCGCCGTCTTAGAGATTCCTTATGAATTGCGCAATTCTAAAAATACTTTATTATTTTACCACTTTTCTGCGCGTGGCGCAAGGCGTTTAAGCAAAATATCCGGTAAAACGATGTATCCCTTCTGCCGCTCCCCGCGGGTGTCCTGGGGCTGGCGGCGGTGCATGGGCGAGCGACACGTGTTCGCCGTAATTGCGTATTTAAGTCGGAGCGTAGCTCCTGGCGTGCTCGCACGTCAAGGACGTAGCGAACGACTGCAACGGGCGCCGGGAGCTTCAGCTCCTCCGGGTTTCAGTGGGGGATTATAACCCACCACTGAAAGTCGGAAATGGAACCC
>JAFOML010000028.1 GCA_017425345.1 Eubacterium sp.
CGGCGCGGATATCGCTTACACGGTCGACGGAGATGCGTTCGGCGAGTGCAATTACGAAAGCTTCAACGCGTTCAGCGCTGAGGTCCGCATCAAGGGCTTCAACATCCATCCGGGCTCGGCGAAAGGCAAGATGATCAACGCAGCAAGGATCGCCGCAGAGTTTGAGCGGATGCTTCCAGACAGCGAAACGCCGGAGCATACAGAAGGCTATGAAGGATTCTATCACCTCTGCTCGATCACGGGAGACGTGGAATCGGCAGAGATGGAATACATCGTCCGCGATCACGATAGGACGATCGCGCAGACGCGCTGCGAGCACCTGCAGCAGACGGCTGCATACCTGAATGCGCAGTATGGGCCGGATACCGTCACGGTGACGATCTCCGAGAGCTACCGGAATATGCGCGAGGTCATGGACCAGCATCCGGACCTCGTCCGGATCCCCTGCGAGATCATGCAGGAGATGGGCGTGACGCCGGATACCTCTCCGATCCGCGGCGGTACGGACGGCGCGTTTCTGTCCTTCCGCGGACTCCCCTGCCCGAACCTCGGTGTGGGCGGCCATAACTTCCACGGACGGAAAGAGTTCGCGGTCCTGCAGGACATGGACCGCACGGTGGAGCTGCTGCGCAGACTGGCGGAGCGGGTTGCGGCGGAATAATAACAAAGCAAAGAAAGAGGCGGAGCTGCCGGGTGGCATGCTCCGCCGTTTGATTTCTGCTATTTAACTCGTACCTTCTTCACATTTGACCAGTCGGAATAGATGGATCCATCATTCATTTCGTCATAGCCGTAAGTCCGTACGCGGACAAAATAGGTTTTCTTGGATTTCAGCCCTTTGATCACATAGCTCGCCGTATTTTTGTTTTTGACCTTGTACTTTTTGACACCTTTTTTAAAGGTACTGTTCGTTGCGATCTGGATCTGATACCCTTTCGTCGCCTCCGTCTGTTTCTTCCACTTGACGGTGATCTTCTTTTTCCCGGCCTTCAGTTTCGTGAGTTTAGTCGCGCCAGGTACGACTTGGAACTCAAAATTGCCGAAACCTGTGAACTGCCCGATTCCATAAACATATCCGTAACCGGTGCCGACACCGTATACTTCTTCATATTCGACTTCGTAATCCACGCCTGGTGTAAGGCGCTCTCCGTCAAATATCACCTGCGGGACCGGAAGGAACGGTTTTCCGCTATAGACAGAACGTGTCTGATCGATCTCGATACTGCACTTTTCGATCTGATACGGATACTCGTATCTGCCATCACTGCAGGTGATCGAAGATGCCTGCAGCACGACAGCGTTATGGGTATGTGACGCAAGCTCCTCATACTGCGCACAGGTACCGGCGTACTCGATCGTGATATTCTCCGGAAACAACCCCCAGTAGAAGGCGCTTTCGTCGATCTTTTTCAGACTCGCAGGCAGCTTCAGCTTTCTAAGATTTTCACAATCCTCAAATGCAGCTCCGATCCGCTCAATTCCTTCCGGAATAATGATCTCGCGGATCTTCCCCAGGCCTTCAAACGTATGGGAAGGCAGCTCTGTGACCGGACAGCCGCCCAGCGAAGATGCGATCGTCAGTGTATCCCCGGCTGCTGTATCATTGAAATGAGTGATTTTCGCCATATCATGAACGATCAGATACTCATAATCACCTTCTGTCTGCCGCTGCGCGATCGGGTGCTGCTGATAGAACGTCGGCGTATAGTCCTGAATCGAGGTGTGGAAATCAAGTGTGTCAAAATACGCTTTATCCCAGAGAAAATAGCTATATGCTTCCGGTTCTATTCCATAATCCCATGTACTGTCGATTTCATAGTACAGATCTCCGATCTTCACGAGGTTCCAGGCATGCTCCTCGCTTAACATGAAAACACAGGAAATACCTGCCCGGTTGAACAGAAGATATGCCACTCTTGCATAGCCTCCGCAAACTGCTTTTCCGTGGAACAATCCGCCATAGATGGACTGATCATACCGGACCGCCCCCTGTTTGTCCGGCGCGCTCCAATCGGCTTCCGCTGCCTCATAATCGTAGGTAATGTTGCTGGTGATCCAGTGGTAGATTGCCTCCACTTTCTCATACTCTGTCTTTCCGGAAAGGTTCAGGTCTGCAAGGATCCGATCCGCTCGTTCGACCGAAGCAGCAAACTGATCTACTCCATCCACCGTCTCACAAAAGCTGCCGTCATAGATCGCCTTCGCGATCATGAGCCTGCCCTCTTCTGTATCGTCCATGGCATCCGGAAACTCGATCCGCTGTAGATCCCCGGTATTCTGAAATGCGCTGACGCCAACCTCTCTCACATGTTCCGGAATCTTCACTTCCATAAGTGAGAGACAACCTAAAAATGCATTGCTGCCGATCTCGGTAAGGGAATCCGGAAGCTCGACGGATTGCAGATTATGATAATGCCAGAGGCCTCCGCTGCTAATCGCGGAGGTTCCGTCACGCACGACGATGTGCGTCACATCATCCGGATGATAGCCCAGCTGCTCGAACGCGCCTGCGTTGAGACTCACTGTATCTCCGGATAATGTCAGCGTATAATCGCCGGCCGGTCCGCTGATCGACCATTCGGTGCCATAGTACTCGCCGGAAGTCGCCGAAGCTCTGACACGTGTTCCTTTCGGGGCGAAAACAAGCGGTTCTGTCCCCTCTTCATAAGCGATGCCTGCACCCGGAAGTCCAGCTGCTTCAACGGGATTCTGCGGACGGATGCTGTTCTCTGCACCGTACACGGGCAAGCTGATTCCAAATAGAAACACAGCGATCATCATGCTCAGGAGGAATATCCTTCGGTTTTTACAATCGGTCGGTTTCATGTGGCCACCTCTATTTGATCTTGATCTTTACGGTTTTGGAATAGGGGCTGTAATAGACTTTGTCCCCGGCCTTCACAAAAGCGATGACGCGGTACGCATACTTCTTCCCCTTCGTCAGTCCGCGGTGCT
Organism: Eubacterium sp.; assembly: GCA_017425345.1. Next base: position 2,956 of record JAFOML010000028.1, read on the forward strand.
CTGTAAAAAACTCCTGTTTTTTTGGAACGCTCTCTACCCCTCCCAAGTAAACAGCTCCGCCGCCAGCGCAGCCACCCTGACCGGATTTTCAGGATCCTCGCTGATCGTATGCCCCTCGCCCGGAAACACGGTAATCGGATACCCGAACTGCGCGGCAAACTTTTCTGCCTCCTCCACCGGCACCGTCGGATCCGCAGCGCCATGCGCCATCGCAAACTTCACGTCCGCCGGCTTCTTCTCCTCAAACAGCCGGAACAGATCATAGTCCTCCAGATCCTCAAGAAATCCCTCCGTGATCCGGATCACATCCGTTCCGCCGAGCGTCAGATCGATATAGCCCTTCGCCGCAAGTTCCGCCCGCTTGGCCGAACCCGGCCTCGCATGCGGATGCTTCTGAATCAGCTCCGGGAAGTTCACCGCTGCGCACCGCAAAAATGCCCGTCTGCCGGCATGCGGCCGCGTCGCGAGATAAGACCCCAGAATATATGCGCCAAAGCTCGAGCCGAAATAGCAGACCTCCGCCTCAGGAAGCGTCTCCCGGACATACTGCTCGACTCTCGCCAGGCTGTCCAGGCAGTTCGGAACCCGGAGTTCGTCCTCTCTCGCCTCCGCGCTGCCGTGCCCCGGCTGATCGTAGGCAATGACTCCGATCCCCCTGGGAATCAGCTGCTGGAACAGGTTGACGGCATTCGAGCTCTCCTTGCTGCTGCAGAATCCGTGGATCACGATGACGGCTCTGCTGCACCCTTCAGGAAACTCTGCGATGCAGGGGATCTCTGCCCCGCTTGCCTTCTTTAACAAAACCTCCATCATCGCATCTCACCTGAATTATTCATCATCATCGCTGCTGACGTTGCCGTCAGATGCGGTGTTTTTCTTCTTGCTTTTCTTCGAGGAATCACCGGACGATTTCTCCGAGGACTTATTCGACGAATCGTCCTTACCCTTACTCTCTTCCTTCTTCGCCTTGGCAGGTTCCGGTTCCGGTTCTGTGACGGTCAGGCGTATGTAAGCTGTACAGCCGCCGGCAGAGACCGTCAGACGGGTCGTCCCCGCATTCCTTGCAATGACCTTCCCCTTCCGATTGACCTTGGCGATAAACAGATCATCGGACTCATAAGTGATCTTTTCCTCTGCAAACTCCTCCGGAGAGAGAACCGGCAGAAGCTCTTCTGAATCTCCGGCTTCCAGTGTCATTCGCGCCGGAATCCCGCTGATCCGCGTCACCTTGGGAAGGACCTTGATTGCGACCTCTCGGCCGAATTCTTTGGCATACATCGTCAGGTAGGCGGTTCCGGGCTTGACCGCGGTGATCACACCCTTCTCATCCACGGTGAACACTTCCACATCGGAGGAAGAAAAGGTGATCACCTCATCAGCAAACCGTTCCGGCTCTACCGTATAGTTCGGAGCAAGCGTCTCTCCGATATAGATACTTTCTTCGGATTTGATCCCCTTGATCGCCGTCACTTCCTTGGGGATCGACAGATAAAGACCACCGGCGATCAAAAGCGCGATCGCTGCGATAAACGCGACGACTCTGCGCCTGCGGGATGCATTTTGCTGCGAATCCGGGTTCTGAACCGACAGAGCTTCCAGATCCTTCAGCATCTCCTCAGCGGACGCATACCGGTCTTCCGGATCGAAGGCGCAGGCCTTCAGCACGATCCTCTTCAGCTCCTCGGAACCATGGATCGGCGGAAGGAGTTCCTTTCCGGCAATGCGCTGCGCAAACGCCTCTTCTCCGGATTCTTCCGTCAGCCGCTCCGGGATCGCGGGCAGGAACGCATCGCGGCCCTGATTCAGATACTTGTACATGACAAGTCCCAGAGAATAAAGGTCTGCGGAAGCCGTGTACGGTTTTCCGCGATAGACCTCCGGCGCCATATAGGGGAACGTGCCCTTGCGGCCGGCTGCCTTTTCAGCTGATTCCGTGATCACGGACAACCCAAAATCCCCCAGCTTAAAGCTTCCACTGGGGGAATAGAAAATATTCGCAGGCTTAATATCCCGGTGCACGATCCCGTACTGCGCGCAGAAATCAAGACCGCGGCAGATGTCGATTCCCATGCTGAGAACCGTAGCGGGTGTCATCGGGTTGTGATCGATATATTCGGTAAGAGGAGTCAGCTCCTCCATGCGTATCAGGATATCCCAGCCTCCGTCATTCTCATGACGGATGATCTGGTGATCTTCGTAGCTGACGATGTAGCTGGAACCCTTGAGTCGGGACATCAGGTCAAACTCACTGATGACCTGCTGGGCAAAATGCTCTGCCCCCTCTTCACCCGGCTGACTTTCCGGCACAGAAATATACTTCAGCGCGGAAGTAGAGGAAATTCCAAACTCATCTTCCCTGCGGATCTGATAGACCTGCCCTACGGAACCTTCGCCGAGCTTCCGCGTGACTTTCCACTCACCGAAGATCGGTTCATATTGTCTGATTGCGCTGTCTGTCATCCTAATCCTTATTTCTTCAAATACGGGAAATCTCTCTGTTCACGTTGGTAAGACTCCCTGAGATCCTGCCGGAGAAGCAGCATTGCCTCCAGCGCATCCCACTCTTCGTCTTCCGTCAGTACTATTGTACCATCTTTTTCAATAAATTTCCTCTTATATTTCAGAACGAAAGGATTTGATTTCTCCCAACTGCGGAGATGCTCTGAAAGAAGCGCCTCATCCGGATCCTGCCCCCTCTATCTCATCAAAAAAAACACCGCCCCCGCACATTATGTGCAGGAGCAGTATATCGATTCTATCAGTCTTCCATCATGACCGCGCCCTTGCAGGACGGACCAACCATCTTGGAATAGCGGTACAGCCAACCGCTCTTGACTTTCGGCTCATGCGGAACATATGCCGCACGGCGCGCCTCGAGCTCTTCGTCCGAAAGCAGCACGTTCAGCGTACCGGCTGTGATGTCGATCGCGATCTGGTCGCCTTCCTCGATCAGGCCGATATTGCCGCCGTTTGCAGCTTCCGGACAAACGTGTCCGATGGATGCGCCGCGGCTCGCTCCGCTGAAGCGTCCGTCCGTGATCAGCGCCACGGTCTTGTCCAGCTTCATGCCGGCCAGCGCGCTGGTCGGGTTCAGCATCTCGCGCATTCCCGGGCCGCCCTTCGGGCCCTCATAGCGGATGACCACGACGTCTCCGTCCTTGATCTTTCCGGCATAGATGTCCGCGATCGCCTCTTCCTCTCCGTCATAGACGCGTGCCGGACCGGTGTGCTGCATCATCTCCGGCGCGACTGCGCTGCGCTTTACGACTGCGCCTTCCTGCGCGATATTGCCCCAGAGGATCTGGATGCCGCCGGTCTCACTGTACGGATTGTCGATCGTGCGGATCGCATCGGTCTTGATATATTTTCCTTCGATATTCTCCCCGACGGTCTTTCCGTTCGCGGTAATCAGAGAAGTATCGATCAGTCCTTTCTTGTTCAGCTCTGCGATGACAGCCTGCACACCGCCTGCGCGGTTCAGGTCGTGCATGTGCGTACCGCCTGCCGGTGCCAGGTGGCACAGGTTCGGGGTCTTGCTGCTGAGCTCGTTGAAGATCTCCATGTTCAGCTCGATACCGGCCTCGTTCGCGATCGCGAGCAGGTGCAGTACGGAGTTGGAGGAGCAGCCCAGCGCCATGTCGCATGCCAGCGCGTTACGGATGGACTTCTCGTTGACGATCTGACGGGCAGTGATGTTCTTTGCTACCAGGTTCATGATTGCCATGCCGGCGTGCTTCGCCAGCATGATGCGGTTGCTGTCGACAGCCGGGATTGTGCCGTTACCGGGCAGTCCGATTCCAAGCGCCTCGCAGAGGCAGTTCATGCTGTTCGCGGTGTACATGCCGCTGCAGGATCCGCAGCCCGGGCATACGTTCTGCTCGAACTCCAGCAGGCCTTCATCGTCGATGATGCCGGCCTTCCGCGCGCCTACCGCCTCGAACATCTTGGAAAGCGAAGTCTCCTCCCCGCCAACAAGACCGCTCATCATCGGTCCACCGGAGCAGACGACTGCCGGAATGTCCAGACGCAGCGCGCCCATGAGCATTCCCGGTACGATCTTATCGCAGTTCGGTACCAGTACGAGTCCGTCGAACTGGTGCGCCTGCGCCATGGATTCCACACTGTCCGCGATCAGTTCGCGGCTGGGGAGCGAATACTTCATCCCGATATGACCCATCGCGATGCCGTCACAGACACCGATCGCCGGAACCATGATCGGGGTTCCACCGGCCATTCTGACGCCGGCCTTGACTGCCTCGGTGATCTTATCCAGATGCATATGGCCTGGTACGATCTCACTGTGCGCGGAAACCACGCCGATGAGCGGCTGAGCCAGTTCTTCCTCGGTATATCCCATCGCGTAGAACAAGCTCCGCATCGGTGCGCGTTCTACTCCCTTGGTTACATTGTCACTTCTCTTAGACATATTCGTTCCTTTCTGCGGGAAACCCCGCCGTTCAGGCCGGCGGGGTTCAGCTTCAGATTACTTACTGCAGCCAGCTCATCATGCTGCGCAGTTCTCTTCCGACTTCGTTTACCGGATGCTCCGCCTGTACTCTTCTCATTGCCAGGAAGTTCGCCTTTCCGCCGGCGTTGAACTCCTGAATGAAGGTGGAAGCAAAGGTACCGTCCTGAATGTCAGACAGGATCTTCTTCATGCCCTTGCGGGACTCCTCGGTGATGACCTTCGGTCCGCTTACATAATCACCATATTCTGCCGTATTGGAGATGGAGTAACGCATCATATCGAAGCCCTTCGCATAGATCAGGTCGATGATCATCTTCATCTCGTGAATGCACTCAAAGTATGCCATCTCCGGAGCATAACCTGCCTCAACCAGAGTCTCCCAGCCAGCCTTCATCAGCTCGCAGACGCCGCCGCACAGGACAGCCTGCTCACCAAACAGGTCGGTCTCAGTCTCTTCTTTAAAGGTAGTCTCAATGATGCCGGATCTTCCTGCGCCGATTCCGGAAGCATATGCCAGAGCGATGTCCTTGGCTTTTCCGCTTGCATCCTGCTGTACAGCGATCAGAGACGGAACGCCGCTGCCCATGGTGTACTGCTCACGTACGATGTGACCAGGACCCTTCGGCGCGATCATGATAACGTCGACATACTCCGCCGGCTGGATCTGCTGGAAATGAATGTTGAATCCGTGCGCGAATGCCAGCGCATTGCCCTCATGCAGATGCGGAGCAACCTGCTCGCGGTAGATCTTAGCCTGCAGCTCGTCCGGCAGCAGCATCATGACGACGTCGCCCTTTTCTGCAGCAGTCTCGATATCATAAACTTCCAGACCAAAATCCTTCGCCTTCTTCTCGTGCGCCGAACCCGGTCTCAGACCGACGATAACGTGAGCGCCGCTCTCGGTCAGGTTCATAGCATGTGCATGACCCTGGCTTCCGAATCCGAGGATCGCGATGGTCTTTCCATCCAGTACGCTTAAATTGCAATCTGCATCATAATACTTGGTGATCATTGTTTGACTCTCCTTTTTAACATATATATATTATTCACAAAATTTATACCGTCTTCTTCGCATTCCGGACATTTGACTCCAGTCCGGCGACGCCGGTCCGGCAGATCTCTGCCACGTCATGCTCATAGATCACATCCAGGAATCCGTCGACCTTCTCCGGAGATCCGGTCAGTTCGACGATCATACTGTCTGTGGACAGATCCAGAATACGTCCGCGGAAGATGTCTACGATCTCCTTAATTGCGGAACGCTCTGCCTGCTCCGTCACGTTGACCTTGACCAGAAGCAGTTCCCGATAGATCGCATTCTCCCGGTTCAGCAGGAAGATCTTTTCCACGCATTCCAGCTTCTCGGTCTGCGTGATGATCTGCTGCATGGACTGCTCTGTTGCGCTGAACACGATCGTGATGCGGGTCAGCGCCGGGTCACTTGTCGGGGAAGCAGTGATATTTTCGATATTAAATCCACGTCGTCCAAACATGTTCGCGATACGGCTCAGTGTATTGGCGCGGTTCTGCACGAACAGACTGACGATCTCTTTCTTAAATGGCTTATACATGGTCCCCCTCCTACTCTACGATCATATCGTCTACTGTCTTGCCGCCGGGGATCATCGGCAGTACGCGCTCCTCCCGGTCGATCCGGCAATCGATCCAGACCGGGCCATCTGAAGCAAGCGCCTTCTCCATAGCCTGCTGGAGCTCTTCGATCGTATCCGCGCGGTAACCGGTCAGGCCAAAGCCTTCCGCTACCTTTACGTAATCGGTCTTCCGCTCCATGATGGTGTTGGAGAAACGTCCGCCGTAGAAAACGTTCTGCCACTGATATACCATTCCGAGCACCTGGTTGTTCATGATCACGGTGATGATCGGAAGCTGCTGCGTCACAGCCGTACAGGCCTCGTTCAAATTCATATGGAAGGAACCGTCTCCGGTGATATGGATTACACGGTTTTCCGGACATCCGATCTTGGCGCCGATCGCAGCTCCATAGCCGAATCCCATCGTGCCGAGTCCGCCGCTCGTCAGGAACTTGCGCGGAAGACGGTGCTTGAGATACTGCGCGGCCCACATCTGATGCTGTCCGACGTCAGTCACGTAGATCGTATCCTCGCCGGCCATATTGCTGATGCACTCCAGGATATCCTTGGGATGCATGTAGTCCGGATTGGCGTGAACGACACGTTCTTTCTTTCTCCATCCGACGACACGGTCGTGCCACTCGTAGTGCTTCGCTCTGTCGATCAGCGGCAGCAGCCGTACGAGGAAGTCGTCGATATCCCCGATGCAGTCCTTGGCGACCGGCACGTTCTTGCCGAGCTCACTGCGGTCGATATCGATCTGGACCAGGTTGCCCTTCCGGGCCCACTTCTTGGTATTCAGGGCGACGCGGTCGCTGAGACGGGTACCCAGACAGAGTACCAGATCCGCCTGATCGATCGCGCGGTTAGCCGCTACGGTTCCGTGCATGCCGATAAGGCCCAGGTTCAGCTCGTTTTCGCAGCTGACCACGCCCGGAGCCATCAGGGTATGAACGACCGGAATGTCTGCCTTGGCGATCAGCGCGTTCACAGCCTCAAATGCTTCCGATGCGACGCAGCCTCCGCCGATGACTGCCACGGGCTTTTCCGCCTCGTTGATCATCCTGGAGATATCGATAATGTCCTGCTCCTCGATGACCGGCAGAGGCTTGACCTCCAGAGGAGGTTTATGCTCAAAATCTGTAACCGCTGCCGTCACATCCTTGGTGATATCCACCAGGACCGGACCTTTACGTCCGCTGTTCGCAAGACGGAACGCGTTGCGAAGCGCAGGCTCCAGGTCTTCAATGCGGTTGACGAAGTAGTTGTCCTTCGTAATCGCCATGGTAATGCCGGTAATATAGATCTCCTGAAAAGCATCTCTGCCGATCAGGTTATCGTTTACGTTACTTGTAATTGCCACCATCGGAATACTGTCCATGCAGGCCGTTGCAATTCCGGTGACCAGATTGGTCGCTCCCGGTCCGCTGGTGGAAAAGACGACGCCGGTCTTTCCGGTCGCACGGGCATAGCCGTCCGCCGCGTGGGAAGCACCCTGTTCATGCGCCGTCGTGATATGGCGGATACGATCCCGATACTTATACAGCTCGTCATAGATATTCAGTGCCGCACCGCCGGGGTAGCCGAACACCGTATCCACACCGTGGTCAAGAAGCACCTCGGCAACGATCTGTGATCCTGTGAGTCTCATTCTTTCCTCTCCTTAATCTGGTTTTGCGTACAGCAAAAAAACACGGGCTGTAGCGCTCATTACTATTATAGCGTTACAGAATAGATTGTCAACCACAATTTTGTAACTGTACACAAAAAAGAACAGCGGTTTTTGTCATAAAAACAAATTTAGAACACAAAAACTGTTGCCTGCGCACAGAAAGATTTGGTGCACTCCTGCCACGGCAGTGATATAATAAGGAATAGGAACAAATCAGGTTTTCAACAGTATAACGGAGGGAATCATGCAATATCGTATCGCACTTCTGAAAGGCGACGGGATCGGACCGGAAGTCATCAATGAGACAATCAAAGTTCTGGATGCCGTCGGAAAGAAATACGGACATCAGTTTCTATATACGGACGCGCTGATCGGAGGCGCTGCCCTGGATCAGACCGGCGAATCCCTGCCGGACGAGACCGTAAAGATCTGTAAAACCAGTGAAGCCGTTCTTCTCGGCGCAGTCGGCGGTCCTAAGTGGAATGACCTGCCGAAGGAAAAGAGCCCTGCCCTTGGTCTCCTCGATCTCCGCAAGGCGCTTGACCTCTGCGCGGGACTTCGCCCGGCAATCGTATTCACCCACCTCGCGGATGCATCCCCGATGAAGGCATCGATCATCAGCGAGGGTCTGGATATCGTGGTCGTGCGGGAGATGGCCGGAGGGATCTATGCGGGCGAAAGCGGCTACAACGAGCAGGATCCGAAAGCCGGCATGACCGCCTTTGACACAGAACAGTATTCGGAGACAGAGATCCGCAGAGTCGCTAAGATCGCCTTTGATATGGCGATGAAGCGTGAGCACCGTGTCACAAGTGTAGATAAGGCAAGCGTTCTGGAGACCTCCAGACTCTGGCGCCGCGTAGTCTCAAAGACCGCAGAAGACTATCCGGAAGTCACACTGGAGCATATGCCGGTCGACACCGCCGCGATGCAGCTCGTGCGGAATCCGCGCCAGTTTGACGTGATCCTTACGAGCAATATGTTCGGAGATATCCTAGCGGATGAAGCAGGCCAGCTCACCGGACTGACCGGGATCCTCCCTTACGCGTACCTCGGGAAGGATAGTTTTGGACTTTATGCGCCGCTGCACGGGAGCGCGCCGGATCTTGCCGGCACAGGTCAGGCGAATCCGATCGCGACGATCCTCGCAAGCGCGATGATGCTGCGCTATACGTTCGGTCTTCCGGAAGAAGCCGATGCGATAGAAGGAGCTGTAAATCACTTCCTGGACGCAGGCTACCGTCTGCCGAATCTGCTGAAAGTGGCCGGAACGACCGAAGGCCTGAATCTGGTCACGACGGCGCAGGCGGGCGATCTGATCGCATCCTTCATATAGTTCGCGAAAAAAAGCAGTGCCTCAAAAGACGGATCTTTCGTCTTTTGGGCGCTGCTTTTTAAGTGCTGAGATGGCAGCTCATAATCCTTCTATTACGGGTGCATTCTCAGGTAAACTCTTCCGTAGATCTCATCTGCGCGAACGCTGGAGACGAACATGAGCCGGTCCGCTTCATCGTTCATCGCCTGCGCCGTTTCTTTATCTCTCATCAGCGTGGTATTCGCGTACACATTGAGCGCAGCGCCCTGCATCGCGGCTCTGCAAAGAACAGCGCCTACGCCGGCATCGCTGATCACATACTTGGAACCCTTCTCCGCGAACTTTCCGCACAGCTCAATGGTTTCCTTACATCTGCGGATCGTCTCGAGCGGTGGTGTAGCTGCGGCATGAAGACACGCTTCAATACAGTCGTCACGCTCCTTCTGCTGCTCCGGTGTTTCCTTCGGCATGGCAAAAGCTTTAATCAGCGCCTGGAATGCATTGGCATCCTCTTCAATGAGTTCAAGAAACTCACAGCGAAGCTCATCCGCGCGTGTCATCCATTCGCGAAGCTCCTCTTCAACGTCAGCGAATTTCGGTTTTCCGACAGTCAGGCTTCCCACCATATTGGCGAGTGAGGCACTGATAGCCGCCAGAAACGCGGAGCTGCTGCCACCGCCCGGAACGGGCGAGGGGCTTGCCAGTACTTCTGTGAATTCTCTACAGGTCATGTCAGATATCATATACTCTTCTCCTTCTTTTTGCTTTAGAACAGGCCTGTGATCTTTCCATCATTATCAACATCGATCTTTTCTGCAGACGGTACCTTGGGGAGTCCCGGCATCGTCATAATGTTACCGGTCTTGACTACGATAAAGCCGGCGCCGGCATTCGCCTTCACTTCTGTCACGTGGAGCTTGAACCCTCTCGGCGCACCCAGCAGCGTCGGGTCATCCGAGAAGCTGAACTGTGTCTTCGCCATACAGATCGGCAGATTGCCGTAACCGAGCTCTTCCAGATGACGGATCTCTTTCTCTGCTTTCAGGTCGAATGCGACCGTATCTGCATGATAGATACGTCTGGAGATGCGCTGGATCTTCTCCCGGATGGACATATCCAGCGGATAAGTGAACTCAAACTCCGTCTCCTTTTCACAGAGGCGCATGACCTCTTCGGCAAGGGCCACTCCACCCTCTCCGCCTTTCGCCCAGACTTCACTCAGGACGACATTGACGCCCAGCTCGCGGCACTTCTCCTGTACCAGGGCAAGCTCTGCCTCGGTATCCGTCGGGAATGCGTTGAGAGCTACGACAGCCGGCAGTCCGTAGACCTTGGTCACGTTCTCCAGATGCTGCAGCAGATTCGGCATTCCGGCAGCCAGAGCTTCGAGGTTCTCCTCGTTCAGATCCTTCTTGGCAACGCCGCCGTGATACTTCAAAGCGCGGACCGTTGCGACAATAACGCATGCGGACGGGGTCAGACCGGCCTTGCGGCACTTGATGTCCACGAATTTCTCTGCGCCCAGATCAGCAGCGAAACCGGCTTCTGTGATCGTATAGTCGGAGAGCTTCAGCGCCAGTCTGGTCGCCATGACGGAGTTGCAGCCATGCGCAATGTTCGCGAACGGACCGCCGTGGATGAAGGCCGGCGTATGCTCGAGAGTCTGCACCAGGTTCGGCTTCAGCGCATCCTTCAGCAGAGCAGCTGCAGCGCCCTGTACGTTCAGGTCTCTCACGCAGACCGGCTCTCCGGTGTAGGTGTATCCGACGATGATGTCCGCGATTCTTGCTTTCAGGTCATCCAGATCCTTTGCCAGGCAGAGGATCGCCATCAGCTCGCTGGCTACCGTGATCATAAAGCTGTCCTCACGCGGCATGCCGCTCGGCTTTCCGCCGAGGCCGTCTACGATGTGACGAAGCTGTCTGTCGTTCATATCCAGAACACGCGTCCAGGTGATCTGACGCGGGTCGATGTTCAGCTTGTTGCCCTGCTGGATGTGGTTATCGAGGATTGCCGCGATCAGATTGTTCGCAGCGCTGATCGCATGCATGTCTCCGGTGAAATGCAGGTTGATATCCTCCATCGGGACGACCTGCGCGTAGCCGCCTCCTGCAGCGCCGCCCTTGATACCGAATACCGGACCCATGGAAGGCTCACGGAGTGCTACCATGACATTCTTGCCCAGTCTGTGGAAGGCGTCAGCAAGACCTACGGAAGTCGTGGTCTTTCCTTCGCCGGCCGGCGTCGGCGAGATTGCTGTAACAAGAATCAGTTTCCCGTCTTTTCTGTCCTTCAGCTGATCGAATACGTGATAGTCGATCTTCGCCTTATAGCGGCCGTACAGCTCTACGTACTTTTCTTCGATTCCCAGACGGGCCGCCACATCGGTGATCGGATCCATCTGGTTTTCCTGCGCAATCTGAATGTCTGTCTTAAACTCCATGACTTCTTCTCCTTATAATATATATGATAGACTATAGAATGTTCTTGAGAAATGAGCGGCGGTGGATCGGCGTAATGCCATGCTCCCGGATGCCGGCATAGTGGGCAGCGGTGCCATAGCCTTTGTTCCTCTCAAAGGCATACCACGGATACACCTCCGCGTAACGCACCATCATGCGGTCTCTCGTCACCTTAGCGATGATCGATGCCGCGGCGATGGACTCGCTCGTGGCGTCCCCCTTGACGATGGACGTCTGCGGGATCGTAAGAGCGGGAAGGTGCACCGCATCGATGAGGACCCGGTCAATGCCCCGCCCGTTCGTTTCCCGAAGCTCCGCGTCTGCGGACGCGATCGCATCCATCATGGCAGCCTTGGTCGCCTCCAGGATGTTGATCCGGTCGATCTCCGCATTTCCGCGCAGCCCGATGCAGCAGACCAGCGCCTGCTCCATGATCTGTCCATACAGCTCCTCGCGCCGTTTCTCGGTGATCTTCTTAGAGTCGTCGACTCCAAGGACGGAAAAATCTTCCGGAAGAACCACCGCGGCCGTAACGACCGGTCCGGCGAGCGGTCCGCGGCCGACCTCATCGACCCCTGCGATATACAGAGGTTCTTCGCGGGTTCCGCGGAACTTAGCATCAAACGCCATCATCTCATCATGGCGCTCCTGCATTTTGGCAAGTCTCTCCGCTTTCGTCATTCTGCCTTCTCCAATGTGATGCGGCCCAGCTTACCGCCCCGGAACTCGTCCAGCACCGTGCGGGCACATCTCTCATAATCGATTCGCTTGCCGGGGAGGATAAATCCTCTCTTGCGCGCGATCTCTTCCATATTTTCCAGCGGCGTTTCTGCGATCTCCGCAAGCTTGTACCGCTCCATTAAAAGCTCCGGATACTGCACCTGCATATCTCCGATAAAAGCAAGCGCAAGCTCGGAGATATCCAGGATCTCGTCGCGGATGCTGCCGCAGTAGGCCAGGTTGCGGCCGACCTGCGGATCCTCGAACTTGGGCCAGAGGATTCCGGGAGTATCCAGGAGCTGCATACCGCCGGCGAGCGTCAGCCACTGTTTGCCCTTGGTCACACCCGGGCGGTCACCCGTCTTGGTGCTCTTTTTCCCGGTCAGGCGGTTGATGAGCGAGGATTTTCCCACGTTAGGAACGCCTGCGATCATCATCCGGAGCGGCTTGCTGCGCATGACGGCCGCGCGCGCATCGCCGGAAGCCCCTGCAGTGTTTTCCCTCTGCCGGTTCTTCTCCTGCGTGATGCGGTTCTGCTCGCTTTTTAATAAGTTCAGCAGCTGCTTTACCCCGTCTCCCGTCATGCAGTTCAGATCCATGGCCTGCGTGCGGTCATCGGAAAGCTTGCGGATCCATTTCCGGTTTTCCTCTGCATCGGCCAGATCCTTCTTGTTCAATACGATGATGCGGGGCTTCTCACCCACCAGTTCGTCGATGATCGGGTTCCGGCTGGAGACCGGGATCCGCGCATCGATCACCTCGATCACGATGTCACAGAGCTTCAGATTGTCTCTGATCAGCTCTCTGGTTTTCTTCATATGTCCCGGGTACCAGTTAATATGTTCCATCCGAACCTTCCTTTCTTTCTGCGATGCATATGGTTCATTCTATTACAACTGTTCGTTACTTTCAATTCAAATGGGAATGTATACAGTTATTTATTCTGTCCCCGAAATAATCCTTTAAGTCGGAGCGTAGCTCCTGGCGTGCTCGCACGTCAAGGACGTAGCGAACGACTGCAACGGGCGCCGGGAGCTTCAGCTCCTCCGGGTTTCAGTGGGGGATTATAACCCACCACTGAAAGTCGGAAATGGAACCCG
>JAFOML010000029.1 GCA_017425345.1 Eubacterium sp.
GGAGATAGGCGCGCGCGTTCCTGCAAATCAGGGTTAGGATGGCGTTTTGCAGGAAAAGGCAGACGCGCGCGTTCCTGCAAATCGGGGTTAAGAAGGCATTTTGCAGGAGAAGACAGACGCGCGCGTTCCTGCAAATCGGGGTTAAGAAGGCATTTTGCAGGAGAAGACAGGCGCGCGCGTTCCTGTAAATCAGGTCCAAGAAGGCGTTTTGCAGGAAAAGACAGGCGCGCGCGTTCCTGCAAATCGGGCCCAAGAAGGCGTTTTGCAGGAAAAGACAGGCGCGCGCGTTCCTGTAAATCGGGTCCAAGAAGACATTTTGCAAGAAAAGTGCGGCACTTGACACCTGCCGTTTTTTTGCTACAATAGGTGGCATCCCGGCGGTGAACGCCGCCAGCAGACGGGAAAGCCGGTATAAGCAGGCCGGCATAACACCAGAAAGGAAGGAATCATATGGAATCCATTTTATATTCACTGGTCATGTACATCGCGGAAATCCACTATAAGCTGATGAACCTGAACAACCTGTACGGCTATAACTATACCGATAAGCAGCTGCACTTCATCGTGATCGGCGTAGTCGGCGGCATCATGCTGCTCATTCTTCACCCGCTCTTTTCGCTTCTCGCAAAGAACGGCCTGACCATCGTGATCTCGTTCCTTTACGTATTCACCGTGCTGGTCGGCATATCGTTTGCGATCGAGATCGGACAGGGCATCACCGGAACTGGCTACATGGAGTTTGAAGACATCACTTCCGGACTGAAGGGCTTCCTGCTCGTCTTCGTCTTCTATGCAATCCTGGTGGGAATCCATGCGCTGCTGAAGCGGGGCAAAAATCGGAATTAAACGATTCTGCCTGCTAGGCATATGCTCTAGACATACTAAAAGGGACAGTCTTAAAATGATTTACCTCATTTAGAGATTGTCCCTTTTTTCGTGGAAAGCGTCTGTTGCGTCTGCTCGCTGGATAGCTGACATCGCTCGTGCCTACTATTTGCGTCAAGCCGAAGACACCGAAGTGGAAAGCATTACCACGGAGCGTGGCAATCGTGTTTTGACGCAGAAACTACCCGAAATCGGGGTATATTTGCGTCAAGCACAGGTTGCCGGAGCGCAAAGAGCCGCCTCTTATGAGATGACCCCCAAAAGTCTAACTTTTGGGGGTCAGTTCATTATGAGACAGCTCCTTTTCTTATCCAATCCTGTAGATGTGATTATCCCTGCAGGGAACAACGACCGTCTTTTTCTTCTTCTTTCCCTTGACCTTTACCTTCTTCGTCTTCACGTAGTAGTGGTAAAGAGTTCCGTACAGCTTGCCTTTGGCGATAAACACGCCTTCTGCTTCCGCTGCCTTATGAGTCTTGATCTTGCAGACATAATTGCCGAACCAGTCGTAAACCGAAATGATGTTCCACTTCTGATTGCCGTACTGCGGCGACTGCGCCCGGAGAATAAACTCATCGGTCACTTCTACGCCCTGCGGGGTGTAGTCATCGTAGTCGCTGACTTTGATATACTTCTCGACACAGAAATTCTTGTCGAGGATCACATAGTTCTGTGTCCCTTTGACGGATGCGACATATACATCCCGGCTCGCATTATAGGCGATACCCGTGATGCCGTCCCATTCCTTGACCGTTGCCGCAGACGCGTTGTACGTGCTCTTTGGCCTGGTGACCGTCTTATTAGCGATCACCTTCAGCGTCTTCGGATCCACAAGCGTAACGCCCCACGGTTTTCCCGTGTAATGGACGATCACCAGGACCTTCTCTTTGCTGTTATACGTGATATCGTTTCCATGGTTCACTTTCAGAACGCCGGAAACCTTCACGACTTTTCCATCCGACAGGCGGACCTTTGTAATGCGGCACCGCTCATTGTAACGGTTGTAGAGGATATTCCAGCTGAACTTCCCGTTTCCGCAGGATCCCTGGAACGTATCATATCCCGGGACCGTCTGCCCGGACAGTTTGGTGAAGTTCAGCGCCTTCCCCTTCGCATTCTTCAGATACGTGACGGAAAGATTCCGCCCCAGGAAAGAGTTCTCCGAATATGTCCACGCCGAATACGCTGTGCCGGTCGACGACTCCTTATACGAGCGAACTCTCGCATAACACCTTCCGGTCTTGTCCACCTTCGCCGTCAGGAATGCCTTATCAGGGTCTTTGACCAGAACTGTCGTCTTGCTCAGGAACAGTCCGTCATGCCCGTACTGCACCTGATACCCGGTCACATTCTTAGAAAGCGACCAGGATGCCTGCCACTTTTTCGTTCCGGTTCTCATCATGAGAACCGCATCCGGCCGTTCAAGATGCGTGATCGTCTGCATGCGCGTCTCGATCCTCGGACCGAACTTCTCCGCATCCGCCGCCTTGACGGCCGCCGCCTCCGACTCCGGAAGCTTCTCCTTCCGGCAGGCCTTCAGATAGTAGTTATACCTGGCGCCGTTGTCCAGCTTCGCGGTATCCAGAAGGTACAGACGGTTAAGGTCTGTGATCTTCTTGACAGACTCCCACTTGTCTTCGCCTGCTTTGCGGCGGTAAACCACCAGGTATTCGACATTCTTTGTGTTGAACGAATCCCAGTGCAGCAAAATCCCGCTCCGCACATTGCCGATATAGGCAATCAGCGGCAGCCTGACAAACCGAACCACGGTCACCGTCTTCTCGGTCTCATCTTCCGCAAGATTCTGCGCCTCCGGCTCGTCATCCTCGTCTGTTTCACCGACCTCGTCCGACTCATCCGTGACGTCCGCCGGGTTTTCTGTTCCGTCCGCCGGCTCCTCTTCAACAGGCTCTGTCTTCTGCGCATCTTCCGCCGGCTCACTTTCCGCCTGCTCCTGCGGGATCACTTCCTCTGTAACGACAGCATCCGCAGGCTCCGTCTCCTGCGAGCCTGTCTCCGCAAACACCGCCGCCGGCAGACAAAGCGCCAGCGAAAGGAATAGTACAAGCAGTTTCTTCATAGGCGACCCCCCTCTTACCAGGCCGTTCCGTAAGAATCGCTGTCCAGACGGCGCAGCGTGCAGTACAGCTGCGCATCCGTGCTCGCGAGATACGGATTCAGCCAGAACACTCCCACGATACCCAGCGTGAGGCTGTTCAGGATATGCCATAATATAAAGGAAAGATCCAGCACGAATGCAGCCCACTTGTTGCCGGACATCAGGCGCTTCGACTCCGCAAACGCGTCGTGCCGGTCCATCTCCGGGTTCTCACAGAGGAGATATGGGATCATCCGGTACTCGTAGGCTTTGATGAATCCCGGGATGACGAAGAGCAGCGCCCAGAGGATGATGAAGAGGTCTCTGAAGAACAAAGTCTTAGCCACATTCTCCCACCCATGACTGAAAAAGTACGCGATATCCCAGTCTCTCGGTTCTTCGCTCTGCAGCCGCAGGAAATAGCGGTTTCCGCCGAGGATCAGCGGGTTGAACACGAATACACGGATCAGGATCACCAGAATGGTAACCACCAGCGTGCCGATTCCCAGCATCGCGATAACCTGGTCGGACATCTCCTCGAGCTTATCCGTCAGATTGATCTGGAATCCGGATCCGGAGCTGGCAGACGAATAGCTGCCGCCAAGGATCGTGATCAGAAGTGCGAACACGACCGCTTTCCAGTACTGCTTGCGGAAATTTGCCTTCGCTTCTGTCTTAATATCTTTTCTGTTCCACATATCTCAATTCCCCTTTCGCAAGGAAATAATACAATCTCCCAGTATTATGTTAACCAATTCTCATGCTCTTGTCAACGTATTATTTCATCTTTTCGTTTTTACCACATCTCCATCTTATTATTCGAAAACCATTGCAAAAATGAACATCTCGCATTATGATATTAGAAGAAACATGTCGTCCACATTGAAGAAGGGAAGGTACTATTATGGCTTTAGTAACCACAACAGAAATGTTCAAGAAAGCATACGAAGGCGGCTATGCGATTGGCGCTTTCAACGTAAACAATATGGAAATCGTACAGGGCATCACTGAGGCCGCTGCTGAGCTGAAGGCGCCGCTGATTCTGCAGGCATCTTCCGGAGCTCGTAAATATGCAAACTCCGTATATCTGGTTAAACTGGTAGAAGCTGCTGTAGAACTGTATCCGGAGCTGCCGATCGCGCTGCATCTGGATCACGGCGCAGATTTTGAGACCTGCAAGTCCTGCGTTGACGGCGGATTCACCTCCGTTATGATCGACTGCTCCAGCAAGCCGTTCGAGGAGAACATTGCTGAGACCAAGAGAGTCGTAGAGTACGCGCATGCGCACGGCGTTGTCGTAGAAGCTGAGCTCGGCACACTGGCAGGCATCGAGGATGATGTCAATGTCAGCGCAGAGGCTTCCTCCTACACGAACCCGGATGACGTTGAGGAATTTGTAACCCGCACAGGCGTTGACTCCCTGGCAATCGCAATCGGCACCAGCCACGGCGCATACAAGTTCAAGCCGGGCACCAAACCGCAGCTGCGTTTCGACATCCTGGACGAGTGCTCCAAGAGACTCCCGGGATTCCCGATCGTACTGCACGGCTCCTCCTCCGTACCGCAGGAATATGTTAAGATCATCAACGAGAACGGCGGCGCTCTGAAAGACGCGATCGGCGTTCCGGAAGATCAGCTGAGAGAAGCAGCCAGAAGATCTGTCTGCAAGATCAATATCGACTCCGACCTGCGTCTCGGCATGACCGCAGGCATCCGCCAGACCTTCAACGAGCAGCCGGCTCTGTTCGACCCGCGCGGCTATCTGAAGGTTGGACGTCAGAACATCAAGGACATCGTTGCTCATAAGATCGTAGACGTACTGGGCTGCGACGGCAAAGCTTGATTGAACATCATCTGTTGAGAAAAAAACGGCGGCTGCACCGAAGTGCAGCCGCTCTTTTCATGCAATAATCTATTCGTTCCAGCCCTCCGCGATCGCGATCCCCGCGCTCGCTCCAAGGCGGGTCGCTCCTGCCTCGATCATGGCCTTCGCCTCGTCCGCGGTGTGGATTCCTCCTGCCGCCTTGATGCCCATGTCCGGACCGACGGCCTGCCGCATCAGCGCGACATCCTCCGGTGTTGCTCCGCCGGTGGAAAATCCGGTCGATGTCTTGACAAAGTCCGCGCCGGCAGCCTTGGCAATCTGGCAAGCCATCACCTTCTCCGGATCTGTCAGCAGGCAGGTCTCGAGGATGACCTTGACAAGGATCCTTCTTCCCGCTTCTGCTCCTGCGGTTCTGGCGGCAGCCACGACGCCTTCGATATCCTGCTGCACATAGTCCCAGTCTCCTGCTTTGACGGCGCTGCAGTTGATGACCATGTCGACCTCGTCCGCGCCGTCTTCGATCGCGCCGGTCGTTTCAAATGCTTTGACCGCCGATGTGTTCGCGCCCAGCGGGAATCCGATCACCGTGCAGACGGAAACGTCCGTGCCGTCCAGCTCGTGGGCCGCAAGCGCAACGAAATCCGGGTTGATGCACACAGATGCAAATCCGTATTCCGCGGCTTCCCGGCAGAGCTTCCGGATCTGATCCGCGGTTGCATTCTGCTTCAGAAGTGTATGGTCGATCATCTTCGCTATGTTCATAATTCCTCCTTGAAAAAACCGGAGCCCGCAGGCTCCGGCACATCCTCTGTTACTGTATCTCGATCTTCTCCTTCGCAGACCACGGTCCGTAAACGGCTCCGGCATATCCGGAGACCAGTCCGCGGATCTTGATCACGGCTTTCTTTCCGGCGTGCTTGTTTCCGAACTTCAGCGTCAGCGAAGGATCCTCATTTGCGAAGATCGTCTTCTGTACGGCCTTGCTTCCGGAGACCTTATACCAGATCTCATAGCCGGTAACGCCTGCGTCTGCTGAAGCTGCCCAGGTGACCTCAGCCTTTCCCTTGGAAACGGTGACCTTCAGATCCTTGACCTTCGGCGGTCTGATCTTGAACTCAGCGACTGCGATACCGGCCAGATCGTCCGAAGTGGAACGGATGATGACCTTGGCACTTCCGGTCGCCTTAGTATTGTCAACATAATCGTTCTGTACGAAGGAAAGTTCAAAGTCGTCTGCAGAAGCCTCCTCCACCGAGCGCAGCTTCGGATCCGCCTCCGACGGCGCGTCGATCGATACTTCCACGTTGTCTTCCCCGAACTCGATCGGCTCGCCGGTAAAGTCGAACTCACTCTTCTTCACCTTGGCGCTGCTGATGGTACGGAAGCCGTTGCCGGTCGCATGGAATACGATCATATCCTTACAGGCGGAGACATCCGGTGCCTCCGAGAGCTTATTCTGATCGCAGTACAGGATCTGCAGCTTCGTGTTCTTGGACACGTCCAGCTTCTTCAGCTTGTTCTGCGAGCAGTTCAGCTCAGTGAGCTTCTCGTTTGCAGAGAGGTCCAGCTCTTTCAGCCCGCACCTCATGCAGTACAGGCTCGCCAGCCTGGTGTTCTTGGACACATCCAGCTTTCCAAGCTTGGTTCCCTCAACCGAAAGGGCTCTGAGCTGCGTCAGCTTGCTGAGATCCAGCTCCTTGAGCTTCTTCATATTCCGGCAGTACAGGCTCTCGATCTTCACATTCCGGCCCAGCTTAAGCTCTTTGACCTTGCAGCCACTGATGTCCACGTAGGTGAGCTCGGTCAGGTAACCGATTCCGGTCAGATCGCGGATCTTCGCGGCCTTCTTTTCACTTTTCATATACAGA
Source organism: Eubacterium sp. (assembly GCA_017425345.1). The sequence continues at coordinate 6,677 of JAFOML010000029.1, forward strand.
CTGGTCGCTTCTCCGATCTCCTTCTCGTCGAGGACATCGTCCTGATTCTTGTCAAACTTCTCAGATACGAGCTGACGGAAGGCCTTATCCGGGAAATTCCCGGTATTGATCTCCACCTGATCATCCGCGAATGCCGATGTCGGAAGGAAGACTGCGACCATGAGCGCAGCCGCCAGCGAAATAAGCGGTATTAGTTTCTTCATATTTATATATCCTTCATATTTGATTCCATAGTAACGATAGGCGGCAGTCCGCCACCTATCTATTATACCGAATATTTACTCTGGCTGTCAATGCGCAAATCAGAAGGAAGTCTTGCTCGTGTACTTCCAGATTCCCATCTGCTCCGCGTTCTTGATCAGGTCTTCCCGGAAGTCCGGATGCGCGATGTTGATGAGCGATTCCGCTCTCTGCCAGGTGGACTTGCCCTTCAGGTCCGCCGCGCCGAATTCCGTTACGATGTAATGGGTCGCCATACGCGGCGTCGTAACGATTGCGCCGGGCCTAAGCATCGGGGAGATCAGGGATTCCACCGTGCCGTCCGGGAGCGTCCTGGTGGACGGCGTGCAAATGAAGCTCTTTCCACCGTGGGACTGATAGGCGCCCATAACAAAGTCCAGCTGTCCGCCCGTACCGCTGATCTGCTGATGTCCGACGGACTCGGAGCAGACCTGACCGTACAGGTCGACCTGGATGCATCCGTTTACGGAGACAAAATTATCAATACTGGAAATGACGTGCACGTTATTGACGTAGTTTACAGGCGCATTACAGCAGATCGGGTTGTTATCGATAAAGTCGTACAGCCGCTTCGTTCCGCCCGCGAACGTATAGACCGCCTTCCCCTTGTCCACATTCTTGTTTCCGGTCAGCTTACCTGCCTCAAACAGATCTACATACGCATCGACGAACATCTCCGTGTGCGCGTTGATATTGCGGATATCCGACTCTGCGAGCATGGAGCCGATCGCAGAAGGCAGCGCGCCGATTCCGAGCTGCAGAGTACTGTGGCTCTTGATGCGCTCTACAACATGCGAAGCGATCATCCGGTCGATATTGCTCGCGCCCTTGGTCTTGAGTTCCGCGAGCGGCCGGTTGGTCCCCTCTACCACGTAATCGATTCCGTAAAGATTCAGCTGTGTCTGATGGCCGAGCGCCACCGGCATGTTCTCGTTGACCTCTACGATAATCTTCTTAGCCGCCTTGATCACGCCCCACATGTCAGCGACCTGCGGGCCAAGATTGAAATTCCCGTGGCTGTCCATCGGCGCCACCTGGAACATCGCGATATCGATACCTGCCGGATTCTGCAGCCAGTACGAAGGCAGTTCACTGAACAGCATTGGAATGTACCAGCAGCGTCCGTTCTTGGACATCAGGCGGTCAAATACGTTAAAGTGCGCAGAAGCAAACTTGACCTGCTCGTTGGATTTGGTCGCCTCATAGACGGCAAACGGTTTACTCCGTACCGCAACCGTGCTGATGATCTCCACACCGTGCAGCTCATCCGCGCGCTTCGCCAGCGCCTCGTCGATATCCTCGACCGTACCGCAGCCCAGTCCGTAATGGATCCGGTCTCCCGGACGGACCATTGCCGCTGCTTCATCCGCTGTGATCAGCTTCTTCCTGTATTCTTCCGCCAAGCTCGAAACCTTATACATTGCTCAAGATCCTTTCTCGTCGATCGTATTGTTTACTTTTTAACAAAGTCTACAATAATTGTACACCAAACCACTTCGAATAGCAACCGTATTTCCAGTTTCCAACCTCTTGAAATGACACTTTTCCAATGCTATAATCACTATGTGTTGTTTTCTGACGAAACAGGAGGATATCATGACTGACTACACCGGTTACACAAGCCCGTTATCAGAACGTTACCCCAGCAAGGAGATGAAATATCTCTTCTCGCAGGAGAAGAAGTTCCGCACCTGGCGGAGACTCTGGATCGCTCTTGCGGAGAGCGAGAAGGAGCTGGGACTCGCGATCACACAGGAACAGATCGATGAGCTGAAAGCCCATCAGGATGACATCAATTACGATGTAGCGAAAGCCAGAGAGAAGGAAGTCCGCCATGACGTCATGTCCCACGTCTACGCGTACGGACAGCAGTGCCCGAGCGCGAAAGGCATCATCCATCTGGGCGCGACCTCCTGCTATGTAGGAGATAACACGGATCTGATCATCATGTACGAGGCTCTGCAGCTGATCCGGACTAAGCTGATCAATGCGATCAGTCATCTTGCAGATTTTGCGGACCAGTATAAAGAGCTCCCGTGCCTCGCATACACCCACTACCAGGCAGCGCAGCCCACGACGGTCGGCAAGCGCGCCACCCTGTGGCTGAACGACCTGGTCATGGACCTCTCGGATCTGGACTACGTCCTCAGCACGATCCGCCTGCTCGGTTCCAAGGGAACCACGGGCACCCAGGCGTCGTTCCTCGAGCTGTTCGCAGGCGACCACGCCAAATGCGAGGCTCTGGATCAGAAGATCGCGGAGAAGATGGGATTCAGCGGATGCTACCCGGTCTCCGGCCAGACCTACTCGAGAAAGGTGGACAGCCGTGTCCTGAACGTGCTCGCAGGAATCGCGCAGTCTGCGCATAAGTTCTCCAACGACATCCGCCTGCTGCAGCACCAGAAGGAAGTAGAGGAGCCGTTTGAGAAGAACCAGATCGGATCGTCCGCGATGGCATACAAGCGGAACCCGATGCGCTCTGAGCGCATGGCCAGCCTGGCGAACTACGTGATGGCAGATGCCATGAACCCGCAGATCACCGCGGCAACACAGTGGTTCGAGAGAACGCTGGATGACTCCGCAAACAAGCGGATCAGCGTTTCCGAGGCATTCCTCGCGACAGACAGCATTCTGGAACTCTACATTAATATATCGGAGAACCTGGTGGTTTATCCGAAGGTCATCGAAGCGCACCTGATGGCGGAGCTGCCGTTCATGGCGACCGAGAACATCATGATGGATGCCGTCGCTGCGGGCGGAGACAGACAGGAGCTCCACGAGAGGATCCGTCAGCTGTCCATGGAGGCAGGAAAAGTAGTAAAAGAGGAAGGCAAGCCGAACGATCTTCTGGACCGCATCGCGGCAGATCCGGCTTTCCATATAACCAAAGAGGCTTTACAGAAGGTTTTGAAGCCAGAGAATTACGTCGGTCGCGCTCCTGCGCAGACGGCTGCGTTTCTTGACGGGGTCATAAAGCCTATCCTTGACGCCAATGCGGATGTGCTCGGCGTTGAGGCGGAGATCAATGTCTAAGGAGGTAATTTATGATCAAAGCAATCGTTGGCGTCAACTGGGGTGACGAAGGAAAAGGAAAGATCACGGATACGCTTGCCGCGGAATCCGATATCGTCGTACGTTTTCAGGGCGGCAGCAATGCCGGTCACACGATCAAGAACCAGTACGGCAAGTTCCCGCTGCACATGCTTCCGTCCGGCGTATTCTATCAGCATACGACCTGCGTGATCGGAAACGGTGTTGCGCTGAACATTCCCAAGCTGATCGAGGAAGTCAAGTCTATCGTAGACCGCGGGGTGCCGATGCCGCATCTGATGGTTTCGGACCGCGCGCAGATCGTCATGCCGTATCACATCCTGCTGGATACGTATGAAGAAGAACGCCTTGCAGGCAAGTCCTTCGGATCCACGAGATCCGGGATCGCGCCCTGCTATTCCGATAAATATGCGAAGATCGGCTTCCAGGTCAATGAGCTGTTCATGCCGGAAGCAGACCTGCGCGACAGACTGCAGAATGTCTGCACGATCAAGAACACGCTGATCGAGCATCTGTACCATAAGCCTGCCCTGGATCCGGATGAGCTTTACGATACGATGATGGAGTACAAGGAGATGATCCGTCCGTTCGTCGGCAATACGGCAGCATTCCTGCACCAGGCGGTCAAGGAAGGAAAGACCATCCTTCTGGAAGGACAGCTCGGCTCGATGAAGGACATCGACCACGGTATTTACCCGATGGTCACCTCCTCCAACACGATCGCCGGCGGCGGCGCAGCTGGCGCCGGAGTCCCACCCTATGAGATCAAGGAGATCATCGCGGTATCCAAGGCATACTCTTCCGCAGTAGGCGCCGGCGCGTTCGTCAGCGAGATCTTCGGTGACGAGGCAGAAGAACTCCGCAAACGCGGCGGAGACGGCGGCGAATACGGCGCAACCACCGGAAGACCGAGAAGAGTCGGCTGGTATGACTGCGTCGCATCCCGCTACGGCTGTGAGGTGCAGGGCGCCACACAGGTCGCGCTGACCGTGCTCGACCCGCTCGGATATCTGGATGAGATTCCAATCTGCGTCGGTTATGAGATCGACGGTGAGATCCACCAGAACTTCCCGAACACGACGGAGCTGTACAAGGCCAAGCCGGTCTACAAGAAGATGAAGGGCTGGAAGTCCGATATCACGGGCATCCGCAAGTTTGAAGATCTCCCGGCAGAGTGCCAGGAGTATGTCAATGAGATCGAGCGTCAGATCGGTTTCCCGATCACGCTGGTTTCCAACGGTCCTGCGAGAGAGGATATCATCCCGCGCACACCGCTTCTGTAAGTTCATAATATTTGGGACCCGGATAGAGATGGTGAGAACCGGTCCCGGAAAGAAGGATAAGCATGTATAAGGACGCACTCAGACCCGTATGGGCAGAAATCAACCTGAGCAATTTTGATTACAATGTCAAGCAGATCCGCGCCAAGATGGGCGAAGATAAGGAGTTCATCGGCGTGATCAAGGCAGACGGTTATGGCCACGGCGCTATTCCGCTCTCCAAGGTGCTGCGCGAGAACGGCGTTAAGACATTCGCGATCGCAACGCTGCAGGAGGCTATCGCTCTCCGCGACTCCGGCGCGAAAGAACGGATCATCATCCTCGGACTCACTCCGGACATGTACGCGGACACGCTGGTGAAGTACGATATCACTCCGGTCGTCTGCAACTCGGACAACGCCAAGGCGATCAGCGACGCTGCCGCAGCAGAAGGAAAGACGCTGGAATGCCTGATCGCAGTGGATACCGGCATGGGCCGCATCGGCTATCTGGCAGACGAGATCGAATCTTCCGTCGCCGATATCAAGAAGATCGCTGCACTCCCGAACCTGAAGATCTGGGGCATGTTCTCCCATATGGCTACCGCAGACGCGTTCGATAAGACCTTCTCACATCAGCAGGAGGCGAGATATAACAGATTCTATGAAGCCCTGAAGGCTGCCGGCATCGATGTGCCGTTCCGCACGCTGGCGAACAGCGCTTCCATCATGGAGATCCCGAGCGTTCACTTCGACGGATGCCGCCCGGGCATCATCCTGTACGGACAGTATCCTTCGCACGAGGTGGACAAGCGTGAGCTCTCCATCAAGCCTGTCATGCAGGTCAAGGCGAACATCGTACACCTGAAGCACGTACCGGTCGGCTTCTCCTGCGGCTACGGACGCAAGTTCATCGCAGAGCGCCCGTCCGTCATCGCAACGATCGGTCTCGGATACGCGGACGGTTATCCGCGCCCGTACTCCGCCAATGCTAAGGTCATCGTCCGCGGCCATGTCTGCAATATCGCAGGAAACATCTGCATGGACCAGTGCATGATCGATGTGACCGATGTTCCGAACGTTCAGGTCGGTGACGAGGTTATCGTCATGGGCTCCGACGGCGTCAACTCCATCACAGCGGATGACATCGCGGATGCAACCGGAACCATCAACTACGAGATCACCTGCGCATTCGGTCAGAGACTGCCGAAGGTCTACGTCAAATAAACATATTACGAACCGCTGCCCCGCGGGGAACTAGGATCCCAGCGGGGCTTTTTCACACAAAGGAATCAGCATGAAAGAACTATTAATGGGCAACGAGGCCGTAGCGCTCGGCGCTCTGGCTGCCGGCGTACAGGTCGTCAGCGGCTATCCCGGAACGCCTTCTACGGAAGCGCTCGAGACGATCGCAGCGCGGAATCCGGGAGGCGTCTACGTGGAATGGGCCGCCAACGAGAAGGCCGGGGCGGAGGTCGCCGCCGGGGCGGCCTACTGCGGCGCCCGGAGCCTCGTGACAATGAAACAGATGGGACTCAACGTGGCATCCGATCCGATCATGTGCGTGAGTTACGTCGGTGTTAAGGGCGGCATGGTCATCTATGTGGCCGACGACCCGGGTCCGATCTCCTCGCAGACGGAACAGGACACCCGAACATTCGGACTGTACTCCCGCATCCCGGTACTGGACTGCGCGTCTCCTGAGGCGGCATTCCGGCTGGTACAGGACGCGTTTGAACTGTCTGAGAAGCACGGGACCCCGGTGATCCTGCGCTCGACGACCCGCGTATGTCATTCCTGCGCGGTCATCGACGTGCCGGAGATCAAGGCGCCGGCACCGGCGCCGGGCTTCGAAAAAGACCCGAAGTGGGTGATCTTCCCGAAGCTTTCCTATGAGAACAAAATCAAGATCACCGAGCGCGAGCGCACCCTCTCGAAGGAGTTTTCGGACTATGCGGAAAACCGGCTGACGGAAGGAACCTCCCGCACCGGCATCGCCTGCGGCGGCATCAGCTGCGCCTATGTGGCGGATGCTCTCGGAGCGCATGCGGCGGAATTTCCAACGCTTTCGGTTGCAACTCCGTATCCGTTCCCGGAAGAACTGGCGGAGCGCTTCCTCGCAGCCTGTGACAGAATCGTCGTGTTCGAAGAACTCGATCCGTATATAGAAGACCAGCTCACGCGCCTTGCAGGACGCCTCGCGGCGGAAGGCAAGGCTGTGCCGAAGATCCTCGGCAAGCGGTCCTCCGATGTACCGGTCGCCGGCGAACTCTCCGCCGTACAGGCAGCAGAGATCCTCGCAGCGATCACGGGCGAAGCTCTGGCGATCCCGCAGCGGGAGATGCCGGAAGAAGCGCCGGAGATGCCGGTCCGTCCGCCGGTGCTCTGCGCGGGCTGCCCGCACAGAGGCGCCTTTTACGCGGTCAAGAACACATGCCGCCGTATGAACCCGGTCTATCTGGGTGACATCGGCTGCTATACCCTCGGCAACGCGGCTCCTCTGGACATGGTCGACACCTGCCTCTGCATGGGCGCAGGCATCACGATGGCCCAGGGCATGATGCACGTTCAGCCGGATCGGCTGCACGTGGCGTTTGTCGGAGATTCCACTTTCTTTGCCAGCGGCATCACCGGTGTCGTAAACGCCGTCTACAACCAGGTGGATATGATCCTCTGCGTGCTGGACAACTCGACGACCGCGATGACCGGCCATCAGCCGCATCCGGGTATCGGCCGCACCATGATGGGCGAGACCGTTCCGCCGGTCGACATGAAGAAGGTGCTGGAAGGCATCGGTGTGACCAGCGTCCGTACCGCAGACCCGCTGGATTTCCGCGGTTCTACCGCGGTGATCAAGCAGGCGATGCGCGAGAAGGGCGTGCGCGCTATCATTTTCAAATCCCCGTGCATTGCGATCGTGCCGCCGAGAGGCACGGCACACGTGGATCCGGAGAAATGTGTCGGCTGCATGCGCTGTATTAACGAGATCGGCTGTCCGGCCATGAGTAAGGACGGACGGAAGGCAGTGATCGATCCGGGGCTTTGTACGGGCTGTGGGCTTTGTACCCAGCTCTGCATGGTGGATGCGATCACCGTAACCCCGAGGGAAGGAGGCGCGCGATGAGATCAGCATTACTTTGCGGTGTCGGCGGACAGGGAACCGTCCTGGCCTCCCGCATCATCGCGGCGGCCGCCATGAATCGGGGATGGGATGCCCGTACGGCAGAGACGATCGGCATGGCGCAGCGCGGAGGCTGTGTCACGAGCCACGTCAGGATCGGCGAGAACGAGGACGAGAAGGTCCCCGCTCCGCTCATTCCAACCGGTATGGCTGACATTCTGATCGGATTTGAGCCCGGCGAAGCCGCCCGGAACCTGTCCTACCTGAAGGAGGACGGCATCCTGATCGTCTGCGCGGAGGAGGTTACGCCGGTCACAGCGTCGCTTGGAAAGAGCGGCTATAACGGCGCTTCCGCGATCGAATACCTGAAGAAGAACGTTCCGAACTGTTATGTCATCCACGGCGCAGAGATCTGCTCTGCCTGCGGAAGCCCCAAGGTCCTGAACGTAGCGCTGCTCGGCGCGCTCGCCGAATCCGGCGCGATGGGCCTTAACAGAGACGACATCCTCGGAGCGCTCGCCATGAAACTGAAACCCAAACTGCTGCCCATGAACGAAAAAGCGCTGGACCTCGGCGCAGAAGGAGTAAAGTAGTTATGAAAATGTCAGAGAACACCTTACAGCAGATTCGCCGCCAGGTGCGCCGGGTCAAGGATGCGGACGGCTTTTACGCCAAGCGTCTGACGGATGTGGAGCCGGAGGATATCCGGTCAAAGGAAGATTTTGAGAAGCTTCCTTTCTCGGAGAAGGCAGATCTCAGAGACGCCTATCCGCTCGGCCTTGCCGCGGTTCCGGAAGAGGAGATCGTAAGGATTCACTCCTCCAGCGGCACCACCGGAACGCCGGTCATCATCCCCTATACCAAAAAGGACGTAGAAGACTGGGCAGAGCTGTTCCGCCGCTGCTACGAGATCGCCGGCATCACGAATAAGGACCGCATCCACATCACACCGGGATACGGCCTCTGGACCGCGGGCATCGGCTTCCAGCTGGGCGCGGAGAAGCTCGGCGCGATGGCTGTTCCGATGGGTCCTGGAAACACCGCCAAGCAGATCAAGTTCATGGAAGACATGCAGACGACAGTGCTCTGCGCGACGTCCTCCTATGCCCTGCTGCTCGCCGAGGAGATCAACCGCCGCGGAATCAAGGACAAGATCCGTCTGCGCAAGGGTGTCATCGGCTCGGAGCGCTGGGGTGACAAGATGCGCGCCCGCATCGCGGACGAGCTCGGAGTGGAGCTCTATGACATCTACGGACTGACCGAGGTCTACGGACCGGGTATCGCGATCAACTGTGAATACAACACCGGCATGCACTATTTTGACGACTATCTGTACTTTGAGATCATCGATCCGAAGACCGGCGAGGTTCTGCCGGACGGTGAGCTTGGGGAGCTGGTGATAACGACTTTGCAAAAGGAAGGCGCGCCTCTGATCCGCTACCGCACTCACGACCTCACACGCATCATCCCGGACGATGTTCCGTGCCCCTGCGGACGGCATCTGCCGCGGATCGACGTCATCCTGGGCCGCACAGACGATATGGTCAAGGTCCACGGTGTAAACATGTTCCCGGGACAGATCGAAGACGTGCTCAAGCAGATCGACGGCGCCAGCAGTGAATACCAGGTGTTCATCGACCATCAGAACGGCAAGGACAAGGTCACGGTGTTCGTGGAGACTGCTCTTCCGAAGGAGGAGTATAAATCCTTTGAGGCTGAACTCAAAGAGACCTTCAAGGCTGTCATCAACCTGGGCATCGTTCCGAAAGCCGTCGAGATCGGCGACCTGCCGCGCAGTGAAAAGAAGTCGACTCGCATCTACGACTACCGCTACTAGGAAGTCACATGTATAATCGTTTTTAAAATGTATTTTCCGGCCATTTTCAGCCAAGTATGATATATTCGTAAGGTAGGCATGAAAGCAGGGATGGCCGGTTTTTCTATGGGAAAACACGGAGTGCCGATTTTTCACAAAAGAAGCTCCATCCCACACGTTCGATATGAGGTGAAACATGTTAAAAGGAAAGAAACTATGTACAGAACTGGCCTGGTGTAAGGGCTGCGGCTACTGCGTCGAATTCTGTCCTAAGAAGGTTCTGGAACTGAGAGACGAGAAGGTCGTCATTCTGGATCCGAACAACTGTATCTGCTGCGGACTTTGTGAACAGCACTGTCCGGATTATGCGATTTGGATCGAGGAGGCGTAGAGATGGCAAAACAACAGAAAAGATTCCAGCTGCTTCAGGGAAATGAAGCTTGTGTAGAAGGTGCGATCGCTGCAGGAATGCGTTTCTATGCAGGATATCCGATCACTCCGTCCACAGAGATCGCAGAGCGCTGCGCAGTCAGACTGCCGCAGGTCGGCGGTAAGTTCATGCAGATGGAAGACGAGATCGCAGGTATCGCTGCTGCTCTCGGCGCATCCGTCGCAGGCGTCAAATCCATGACCGCTACATCCGGCCCGGGATTCTCCCTCAAGCAGGAGAACATCGGCTATGCAACGATTGCAGAGATTCCAATCGTCATCGTAGACGTCATGCGTTCGGGTCCGTCCACCGGACTTCCGACATCCCCGTCTCAGGGTGACGTCATGCAGGCTAAGTGGGGCACCCACGGTGACCACCCGGTCATCGCGATCTGCCCGGATTCTGTACAGGACGCATACAACCAGACGGTACGCGCATTCAACCTGGCAGAGCGTTTCCGTACCCCGGTCATCCTGCTGATGGATGAGATCGTCGGCCACATGAGAGAAGGCTGCGAGCTGATCCCGACAGAGGAGCTGGAGATCCACAACCGCAACTCCAATATGATCAACTCGATGCCGTATGCTCTCGGCGAGGGCCAGTATGTACCGCACATGACCTCCTTCGGGGAAGGCCATCTGTACAACATCACCGGTCTGTTCCACGACGAGTCCGGTTTCCCGACAAACGATAACGATATCGCAGGAGAGGAAAACAGCCGTATCATCGAGAAGATCAAGATCTACCGTTACAGCGGCATCCTGGATTACGAAGAGTATGAGATGGAAGACGCGGACATCGGTATCGTCTGCTACGGCGGAACCACGAGAGCCGCGATGGAAGCGGTCAACGAGTGCCGTGATATGGGATATAACGTTGGTATGTTCCGTCCGGTCACGCTCTGGCCGTTCCCGGAGCACGAGCTGGTCGAGCGCGCCAAGCAGCTGCGCAGACTGATCGTCGTAGAGCACAACTACGGACAGGTCAAGCTGACGGTCGAGGGCATCATCAAGGGCGACACCCGCGTAGAGTTCATCGGCAAGGTCAACGGAACCGCTATCAGCCCGAAGGAAATTATCAAGAAGATCGAAGAAGGGGAGGATTACGATGCCTAGTAAATTAGTATATGAAACCATGCGTGTCAAGAGACTTCCTCATATCTGGTGCCCCGGCTGCGGTCACGGTATTCTGATGAGGGACGTCTGCCAGGCGATCTCGAATCTGGGTCTGGAACAGGAAAAGGTAACGATCGTCAGCGGCATCGGATGCTCATCCCGCGCTGCAGGATATATGAACTTTAACACACTGCATACCACGCACGGCCGCGCGATCGCTTTTGCGACCGGAATCAAGATGGCTAAGCCGGATATGCACGTCATCGTCGTTACCGGTGACGGAGATGCTGCGGCGATCGGCGGAAACCATCTGATCCACGCTGCCCGCAGAAACATAGATATCACGGTCGTCGTCTTCAATAACGAGATTTACGGAATGACTGGCGGACAGTACTCCCCGACCACTCCGACCGGAGAATTCGGAACGACAGCTCCTTACGGAAACATCGACGGCGTATTCGATATTCCGAAGCTGGCAGAGGCTGCCGGCGCGACCTACACCGCGCGCGGTGACTGCTACCACGTACCGCAGATGGTCAAGCTCATCGAGAACGGCATCAAGCATAAGGGCTTCTCCGTGATCGAAGGCGTCTCCATCTGCCCGACCTACTACGGACGCAAGAACAAGAAGGGCGGCGCTATCAAGATGATGCACTGGCAGGGAGAGAACTGCATCGACGTCCGCAAGGCGGCTAAGATGACTCCGGAAGAGCTGGAAGGAAAGATCCTGATCGGCGAGATGTCCCGCATCGAGGGACGTCCGGAGTACACGGAAGAGTATGATAAGATCATCCAGAAAGCCGGAGGTGACAAGTAATGGCGAAAGAGCAACTGAGATTTACCGGTTCCGGTGGACAGGGTGTCATCATGGGAACCATCATCATGGCGGAAGCAGCATTCCTGGACGGACGCAAGGTCGTGCAGTCCCAGTCCTATGGACCGGAAGCCCGCGGAGGAATGTGCAAGGCGGAGACGATCATCTCGGATGAGCGGATCTTCTACACCAAGGTCGAGAAACCGAACCTTCTGCTGTCCCTGACACAGAGTTCCTTTGACAAGTACAGCAAGAGACTGGCGCCAAACAGCATCGTGATCGTCGATGATTCCATCACAGTGCCGGAGCGCCTCGCTGCCAAGCACGAGGTTTTGCGCCTGCCGATCATCCACTCCGCGAACGAGGTCATCAAGAACAAGATGGCTGCGAACATCATCTCCTGCGGAGCCGTCAACGAGGCTCTGAAGCTGGCTTCTGTCGACTCCCTGAAGGAAGCGGTCCTGAACCACGTTCCAAAGGGAACCGGCGAGATGAACATCCGCGCGATGGAGCTCGGCGCACAGCTGGTGCGCGAGGCCAGAGGCGAGGTTCCGGTGGAACCGGCGGAAGAGAAAAAGGAAGACAAGGCTGAGGAAAAATAGCATACGCGCCAAAAGCCCGGGTCCTGCCGAAATGGCAGGACCCGTTTGTTTTTTGTGTTATGCGATGATCGGTCCGTCGTCCGGATCTGATCCCTGCTCCAGCAGGAATCTGCGGTGATATTTCAGTTCCGCGTAGCTCAGGATCTTCTGCATGTAGACCGGATCGTACGCGCCGCCGAGCGCCCCGACGATCGGCAGTCCCTGCAGGAATTTCATGTACAAAAGCTCTTTAGAGATCGCCGCGGAGGTCCGTTCGATCTGCTCATCGCGGTCATAGCCGATAGGCAGCTTCTCCTCTTCGATCCACTCGTTCAGCGCCTGATTCTCCGCGTCGAGCGCGCTGCCATGCTTCAGCGCGACCTCGATGATCCGCAGGATGAAGTACTTCTCCTTCTCGGACTCGTACTCGTAGCCAAAGTGCAGTGCCACCTCATAGATCCCCTTCAGGAGCATACCTGTGAACAGCGGAATATCCGGCAGTCCGATGCCGGCGGCGCCTAGGCCGATGCCCTCGATTCCGGAGTAAACTATATTCTTCGCCCGCGACCCTCTCGCATTCCAAAGGACCTTCCGCAGTCCGTTGCCCTTCCGCATATGCGCGGAAAGACGCGCCTCGTCAAACTGCTCCCGGATCCCTTCCCGGTCATAGGTCTTCTCGATGATGCCGGTGCCCTTCTCGAAGATCAGCTTGAAGGCTTTAGCAAAAGCCGCATCCAGCTTCTCCTGCAGTCCGTCCGGCACGTGCCGCGCTACCATGCTGTTCAGCCGCGGCTCCTTCCGCACGCGTCCCTGCTTCAGGTATGCCTTCTCATCCGCGAGCATTCGGTTCCACTCTTTTTTCCATTTGCTCGTGTACGTGGCCATGCTACTCTCCTTTTCTCCGGATCAGCACGATGCCGCCCTTTTCCGCGTATCCGGTTTCCCAGAGGTTCCGGAAATGCAGCCAGTGCGCTTCTCCGTAGGTGGCAACTTTTATGACAAAATCTTCGCCGTCTCCCTCAAACCCGACCGCAGGATACCAGTGCCACTCAAAGTCTTTCAGCGCCGGATCCCTGTGCTTCAGCGTCAGGATGGGGACCGGAATGCCTGCGGCGATCCGGTCCCGAATCGCCGCGGCCGCCTCCTGCCAGGGCCGGCCGCCCTCGAGCGAATCCATCTCATATCCGGTCTCGCCGGCATCGTCCAGATACTTCTGAAAGCCGTCGATCCAGATCTCTGTCCGGTCGATCCCGCTCATCCGCGGTCTGAGGTATGGTTTCATGATCATTCCGAATCTGGTATATTCCCTGCGTGTCGCGGGGACGGCTCCTGCCGGCACAAGACCTGCCTTTCCGGCGTGCAGTGCCTGCTGAATGCAGAAATCACACGCCGTCAGCGCTCCGCACCCTCCGATGTGCATCCACGCGTCCATGAACCAGTCCTGATTCCCGCCGACTTCACCGTTGATATAGAAATATGGTAATTCAAGTCTGTTTTTCATGGCATAAGTATATCACAAAGCCTGCCGCTCTGCACCCGCTATTCGGAAACGGGAGTTCCTTGGAGTTTCCAAGAAGTAGATTTTGTGCTATGATAGACGGGAAGGAGGACGAAATGACTACGGTATTTTTTCATGCGATATTCCGGACCATGGACGAGGAAAAGCCTCTGGTAACCGCCGTCTCTGTGCGGGACGGCCGCATTCTCGGGACGGGAGATCAGGCGTCTCTGTGCGCGGCGCTCGATGCGGCAGGTGAGGCATACACGCTCTGTGATCTGAACGGGACCTATGTATTTCCGGGGTTTATCGACACCTGCTCCGCGGCGGCCTTTGATGCCTTTGACGCGGCATGCAGGGAAGAAGGAGTCCCGCCGGAGGAAGCCACCGCATGGGTGAAAGATGCGGTCGACTTTATTACCGACAAGGGCGCTTCTGTCATCTGTCTGCACGGGCCGAAGGGCATGCTCGGCAGTCCCACCAGAAGAGCGCTTGAAGCCCTTGAAATTCCCGAAGAATCGCTTATTTACGATGTGGAATACAGGACAGAACTGGAGGAGGACGGCGGTGCATACTACTATGAGGCGATCCTTGGTGATCCGAATGAGACCTTCCTGCTGTTCAATCCCATCTACGATATGCACGAGTCCATACACGAGTGCCTGCGGGCGCTGACGTGCGAGGCTGCCGCCCATATCGGACGGGACGACCTGGGGACGATCGCGCCGGGAAAGATCGCGAACTTTACCGTATTTGACGAGAATCTTTACGAGAACGGAAGGCGGGCATTTGAACGGTCGCACGTACTGCAGATCTACCGGGGAGGCGAGCTCGCCTACGATGCGGAGCAGCAGGCGGTCAGTGACATGTACGACCTGATGCTCACGCAGTTTGTATAACGGGCGCC
>JAFOML010000030.1 GCA_017425345.1 Eubacterium sp.
GGTTTCTTCGGACGCTCCGAAAGCTCCTCCATAAACGTGACCAGCAGCTGGAAGATCTGAGGCTGCGGTACCTCTTCCGGTACGACCCGCTCCGTGAGTTCCAGCACGTAGGATGCGGACATGTACTTGTCCGGATCTTCGCCGATCCCATAGAAGCTCTTTACGGTCTCCGCCCGGTCCAGATTGTAGTAGTTCCGTCCCTGGTAGATCTGGTAGCTTCCGAACGTGAACGGGCGGAGCGCCAGCGACGCCCGGTTCTTCCCCTTCTCGCTGAGACTCGTTCCTACGCTGATCTTTCCGTATTTCTTTGTGAATAGAAGGATCATCCGCCGTCCGCCGGTGGCCTTGACCTGCCGGAAAATGATCCCGTCTGTGATCAGATCCATTTAATCTCTGTCCTTATACCCGAAATTCACCAGATCGATATCGCTGTCCCGCCAGTTCTCCTTGATCTTGACCCAGAGTTCCAGGAAGATCCGGGTGCCGAGCAGCGCTTCCAGTTCGGTGCGCGCGGCCTTGCCGACGCCTTTCAGTTTCTTTCCGCCTTTTCCGATGATGATTCCCTTATGGGACTTCTTCTCGCAGTAGATCACGGCGCCGATGCGGGTGATTTTCGGCTCTTCTTTGTACGATTCGATCTCCACGGCTACTCCGTGCGGTACCTCCTCATTGAGGTACATCAGGAGCTTTTCGCGGATGACTTCACTCGCGAGAAAACGCTCCGGATAATCGGTGATCATATCCGGCGGGAAGTACATCGGTCCCTCTTCCAGGAGCTCTTCGATCCTCGCAAGCAGCTCGGGAACATTGGTGCCCTCGAGCGCCGACGTACCGTAGATGTCCGCGAACTGATTCATCGCGCTGTACTCATTGTAGATCTTCAGGTAAGTTTCGGGTTTCATGGTATCCATTTTGTTCACGACGAGGATCTTCGGCGTGTCGATCTTCTGCAGCATCTCCGCGATGCGCCGGTCTCCCGGGCCGGCATCGAGGGGACTTTCGACGAGGAACAAAACCACGTCCACCTCCTGCAGCGTATTCACCGCCATCTCCGTCATGGCATTTCCCAGCTTATTGTGGCCTCTGTGGATGCCCGGCGTGTCGATGAAGACCATCTGCACGCCCGGATCGTCCGCGGACGGTTCTCTGGTGTAGATGCCGCGAATGCTGTTTCTGGTGGTCTGCGGCTTGTCCGATGTGATCGCGATCTTCTCTCCGAGGATCTGATTCATCAGCGTGGACTTGCCGACGTTCGGTCTTCCGATGATTCCGATAAAGCCTGATTTCATATGTCACCTTTCCTAAAGTTTAAAATCGTCCGGCAGCAGCACGGAAAGCTTCTGCACGATAAGATGCTCCTCATCGTCTCCGGTTATGACGTCCAGATCCGGTGAGAATTCGGATAAAAACTGCCGGCAGATGCCGCATGGCGCCGCGGTCCCTCTCGTCGAGGTGATCGCGATCGCGGTAAAGCTGCGATGTCCTTCTGACACGGCCTTGACGCAGGCGGTGCGCTCTGCGCAGATGGTCGCGCCGAAGGACGCGTTTTCCACGTTGACGCCGGTATAGACCTGGCCCGATTCCGTCAGAAGCGCCGCTCCAACCTGAAAGTTCGAGTACGGCGCGTAGGCGTTTTTCATCGCCTCACGGGCGCGGATATACAGTTCACGATAGTCCATATCAATCCTCCTGCGGGATCCCGAGGTGTTCCATGACCTCCTCTTCCCGCGCGCGCATCTCTGCTTTCTCATCCGGCTCCATGTGGTCATAGCCCAGAAGGTGCAGGATGCTGTGGACGAAGAGATAGACGACCTCCCGCTCGTAGGAGTGGCCGAACTCCTTGGCCTGCGCTGCGGCCTGCTCCTCACAGATTACGACATCTCCGAGTTCGATGATCTGTCCGGTCATCTCCTCCGGGCTGTCATACTGCGGGAAGGAGAGCACGTCGGTCACGCGGTCGGTCTCACGGTAGTCGCGGTTCAGTTCGCGGATCTCCTCCGGGGATACAAAACTCACGCTCACCTCACACGCCTCCGGATCGACGCCTTCCAGCTGCACGCAGTACTCTGCGGCCTTTTCCATGGTCCTGAGGATCTCTTCTGCGATATTCTGTTCTTCTGCGAAATAGATATTCATCGGCTGCTCTTTCTGTAATAATCGTCATAGGCGCGGATGATGCGCTTGACCATCTCGTGGCGTACTACGTCTACGTCTTTCATGTAGCAGAAGTCGATGCCGCGCACGTTTTTCAGGATGCGTTCGGCTTCGGTCAGTCCGCTCTTCTTGCCCTTCGGCAGGTCGATCTGCGTCACATCGCCGGTGACGACGACCTTGGAGCCGAAGCCCATACGGGTCAGGAACATCTTCATCTGTTCCTGGGTGGTGTTCTGCGCTTCATCCAGAATGATAAAGGCGTCATCCAGCGTCCGCCCGCGCATATAGGCCAGCGGTACGACTTCGATCGCTTCTTTCTCTTTCAGGCGCATCGTTGCTTCCCTGCCGAGGATATCGTACAGGCCGTCGTAAAGCGGCCGCAGATACGGATCGACCTTCTCCTGCAGGTCACCGGGAAGGAAACCGAGGTTCTCGCCCGCTTCCACCGCAGGACGCGCCAGGATGATGCGCTGCACTTCCTTGTTCTTGAATGCGTTGATCGCCATCGCGACCGCGATGTAGGTCTTTCCGGTTCCGGCCGGGCCGATCGCGAATACCACATCCCGGTTCTTAATGCTGTTTACGTATTCCTTCTGTCCGATGGTCTTGGCCTTGATTGGCTTGCCGCGGGTCGTAAAGCAGATGACATCCTTTCCGATGTTCTCCTGACTGTAGGATACCCCGTTATCGGCGAGGGAAATCACGTACTGTAGTTTTTGTTCATCGATCTTCTCCCCACGACGAACGATCTCCGCCAGCTCTTTCAGGATCCTCCTGGCCTCCTGCGCGCCCGGGCCCTTCAGCATCAGATAATCCTCGCGCTGCAGGATCTGCGCGCCGGTGTGCTCCCGGATGATCCGGAGGTTGGCATCAAGATTCCCAAAGAGTTCTTCCATGTCGATCGTGTCATCGATGGGTATTTTTATAAAATCTTCGTTTGGATTCATTGATAGATATTCCTTTCCTCTACAAGTCGGGCGATTTTCAGCAGGGCTGCCAGGCAGATGACCATGGCTGCCGCGCTGCCGGCGATCAGGAACCAGAGGCTCTCGGCCGGGATCTCAAATCCGCCCGTAAGGCTGAAGATGTTATTGACGATATGTACAAAGATGCACAGGGCCAGATTGTCTGTGATCGCGTAGACCGCGCAGAGCGCAAGGCCTGCGAAAAACGCGACCAGCGTCATCGGCCCTACCCCGTGCACCAGGGCGAATGCGATGGAGGAGAGAACGGCTGCGGCCGGGAAGCCGGTGCGCTGTGCGAGGGCGCCGTAGAAGGATCCGCGGAACACGAGCTCTTCTGCGATGGGCGTGACGAGCGCGAAGGCCAGGATCGCGAGGACGAGTTCCAGGGCGCTGTCCGGCGCGGCGGCCTGTCCGGCGATTCCATCGATCACGTTCACGAGGCCGAATTCCATGGCGAACGTGGTGATGCTGATGCCGGCGGCGGGCACGGCGATGAGGGCCAGGATGCCGGCGAGGCACTGGA